>CANPVV010000059.1 GCA_947581835.1 uncultured Bacilli bacterium | reverse complement strand
TAAATTTTTCTTAGGTTCTATATTTTTCTTTGGCATAACTTAATCCTCCCACTCTAGAATTCTAATCCATTTTCGCGTGCAGCCTCTGCTAATGCTTCTACACGACCATGATATAAATAACCACCTCTGTCAAAAACAACTTTCTTGATTTTGGCAGCTTTACACTTTTTAGCAATATCTTCACCTACTAATTTAGCAGCTTCCATATTACCACCATTTTTAATTTTTAGTTCAACAGTTGATGAGCTAACTAAGGTTTTTTGTGTTTCATCATCAATTACTTGAACATAGATTCCTTTATTAGAACGAAAAACATTTAATCGAGGTACATCTTTTGTCCCACTAATCTTTTCGCGAACTCTTAAGTGACGTCTCTTACGAGCTACCGCTTTAGCTTCTTTTTTAATCATAATATCCGACCTTCCTAACCTTATTTAGCTGCTTTCTTACCTTCTTTACGACGTACATATTCACCTTTATAACGAATACCTTTACCTTTATAAGGCTCTGGTTCTCTTACTTTTCGAATATTCGCCGCAAATTCCGCAACTTTTTGTTTATCAATACCACTAATAGTAATTTCTGTATTACTTACTTGTTCAACTTTTAAATCAGTTGGAACCTCAATTACTACTGGATGAGAAAAACCAGCACTAATATTAATTTTATTTCCACTAACTTGAAAACGATATCCAACTCCAACTGCTTCAAGTCCTTTACTAAAACCTTCACTAACCCCTATAACCATATTATTGATTAAAGAATTCATAGTTCCAGTTACAATATTAGCTTCTTTTGTATTATTAATACCTTTAGTTTCAATTGTATTTTCATTTACTACAACCTCTACTAAACTATTAACTTCTTGAGTTAAAGTTCCTTTAGAACCTTTAACAGTGATCTTATTTCCTTCAACACTAGCACTAACACCATTAGGCATAGCAATTTTTCGATTACCAATTCTACTCATAGTCTTTCCTTACCAAATATAGGCAAGTACTTCGCCTCCTAATCTTGCTTCTCTAGCTTCTTTATCAGTCATTAAACCTTTAGAAGTAGAAATAATTGCTATTCCAAGTCCATTTAATACCCGAGGAATTTCATCTGCTTTCGCATAAACTCTTAATCCAGATTTACTAATTCTCTTTAAACCTGTTATAACTCTTTCTTTCTTCTCACCATATTTAAGTGTTAAAGTAAGTTTATTACCAGTTGTTGCTTCTTCTAATTTATAATCAGCAATATAACCTTCTCTTTTAAGAATTTCTGCAATTCCTAAAGTCATTTTTGTTCCAATTACTTCAACAGTTTCATATTTCATTTGATTTGCATTACGTATTCTTGTAAGCATATCTGCAATTTTATCTTGAACCATTTAAAATTCCTCCTTCCTTACCAACTTGATTTCTTAACGCCTGGTATTTTACCTTCATTTGCAAGTTCTCTAAAACAAATTCGACAAATACCAAACTTACGCATTACACCATGAGGTCTACCGCATCTTTCGCATCTAGTATAAGCACGAACTTTATATTTAGGTGTTCTTTTGTTTTTAATAATCATACTTTTCTTAGCCATGACAGTTTCCTCCTAATTCTTAAAAGGCATTCCAAATGCCTTTAATAAAGCAAATGCTTCTTCGTTTGTCTTAGCAGTAGTAACAAATACAATATCCATACCTCTTACTTTAACAACATTATCATATTCAATTTCTGGGAAAATTAATTGTTCTTTAATTCCTAATGTATAATTACCTTTCCCATCAAAAGCGGTTTTAGATACACCTCTAAAATCTCTAACTCTTGGTAAAGATACTCTAATTAATTTCTCCATAAAATTATACATAGCCTCTCCTCTTAAAGTAACTTTTACACCAATTGCTTGTCCTTCACGAATTTTAAATCCCGCAATAGACTTTTTAGCTTTAGTTATAACTGCTTTTTGTCCAGTTATTGTCTCTAAATCTTTTTGAGCTGCTTCAATATATTTATGGTCATGAGACCCATCTCCACACCCAATATTAACAACTATTTTTTCTAATTTAGGTACTTGCATTACGCTTGAATATTTAAACTCATCTTTTAAACTTTTAACGATTTTTTCTTCGTAAATTTTCTTATAATTACTCATAAATATTCACCTACTTATTTTTACTTTCTTTAGTTTTTTTTGTTGCATTTTTCTTATTATCTACTAACTTAACATTTGATACGTGAATAGGTGCTTCAATATCGAATATTCCACCCTTATCATTTTGATTATTTGGTTTAACGTGTTTCTTTACTATATTAATTCCTTCAACTACTAGCTTATCTTCATTTTTCAAAGTTTTAATAACTTTTCCACTTTTACCTTTATCTTTACCAGCAATAATAATTACTTCATCGCCTATTTTAATTCTTTTCATAGAGCCTCCTAAATAACTTCCTTAGCTAAAGACACAATTTTCATATAATCATGCTCTCTAAGCTCTCTTGCTACCGGTCCTAAAACTCTTGTACCAAGTGGAGATTTATCATCTTTAATAATTACACAAGCATTATCATCAAACTTAATATAGCTTCCATCATTTCTTCTAATACCTTCTTTAGTTCTTACGATAACTGCTTTAACAACTTTTCCCTTTTTCATATTTGAATTAGGAATAGCTTTCTTAACAGTTCCTACTACAACATCCCCGATATTAGCATATTTAACTTTAGAGCCACCCATAACTCTGATAACTAATAATTCTCTAGCTCCAGTATTATCAGCAACTTTTAA
>CANPVV010000058.1 GCA_947581835.1 uncultured Bacilli bacterium | reverse complement strand
TGCTTGTCAAAATCTTTGATTTTGCAACAAGCTGGGTACTCTTTTGAGTAGAAATTACGCAGTTCAGCATGACAGAATATAATTATGCAACCTCAATATCATATCCTAATTCATGAAATATTTTAATAATAGTTGAAAATTTAGGTTCCTTTTCGTTTTTAAAAAGACTATATAAATGAGTTCTTGACATTCCAATTTTCTTTGCAAACCCGGAAACAGAATCCTTTGCTTTTATAACAATTTCCAATGTACGATAAAAAGAGTTAAAATCACCGTCATCAAGATAGTCTTTTAAACTTGCATTCAAATACAGCTTAATATCCTCGTCTGATTTTAAATCTGTAATTAAGTATTTTTCTAAATCTATAGTATTTTTAGGTTCTTTCATTTTGAGAGTCTCTCCATTCTTTAAGTATGTTTTTAGCATTATTAATATCTTTGACTTGAGATGATTTATTACCGCCATTAATTAATAAAATAATAATATTATCAATTTCTGTATAATAAATTCTATATCCGGCACCAAATTTAAGCCTGAGTTCAGATATATCATTATCGATTTTTTTACTATCGCCAAAGTTATTTTCCAGTAATCGGGTTAATCTGCTTTGAACTCTGGCTTTTGTAGTTTTATCCAAAGAATTAATCCATTCTATAAACGGAGTTCTTCCGTTTCGTAACTGAGCTATTTTTATACTTCGTTGATTCATATTATTAGTGTACTCTATAGCAGACACATTGTCAATATTTATATTAATTTGTTATTACCAAAAATTTCTGCTCCCTTTTGAGCCTGTTTAAGAATCCCGTAATAAAATTCCAGTTCATCATCGGTTGCTTCATTCAATATTTGCATAGATTTTATATAAAAAGGGTTGTCGTTTGCTGATACTTTTTTTAAATTTAATCCTACCTTATCAACTTCTAAATCAAGAGCGGATAATACCTTGGATAAGGTAGCAAAACTGGGCTTATAAGTACCCAATTCGAGTTTGGAAATATGTTTTTCATGCACCCCTGCAAGCTCTGCCAGTTGTTCTTGGGTTAAGCCTCTGGCTTTTCTGATTTGTTTTAATTTTTTACCAAAAGTGTTGTCATTAGTCATATTATAACCTCTCATATATTTTAAGAGGATATTAAAATAACTTTAACAACACACTCTGCTATTTTTTAGTATAAATATCAGATACTTGATATTTTTTAAAACTTGTATTAATATAAAAACGGAGTAATTTTTAAAAAGAGGAATTAGTTATGAAAAAGAAAAAAGTACTTATTGCCATATTGTTTATGTGTATTGCACTTCATTGTAATTTACAGACAAATGCAAACGCAATAGAAATAACTTTTCCTAATGGCGGCGAACTTGTTAGCGCTGAAGGTGACTTGTTTGATGATTTAACCGTAAACAATGGTACGGGTGAAATGACATTAGGAAGTATTGAAGCTAATGTGAATAATACTCAAGGCGGAACGGTTATTGTCGATAAAAATAAGACTGTCACAATAGAAGAGGGTAAAAAACTTTCAAATGAAAATGGTACGCTTAGACTTAAGAATAAAAGTAAAATAAAAAATAGCGGAACCGTAATAAATGGTAAAAACGGAAAAATTGAAAACAAAAAAGGTACGATTATTAATAAAGGTAGCGCTGAATTTGAAAATTTAGGCACTATTGAAAACGGTGATGCTTCAATTAAAAATAAAGATAATTCAACCTTTAATAATAAAGGCACAATAAATAATGGTGCAAATAAAGACGCTGCTAAAATAGTTAATAAAGATAGTGCAATTTTTAATAACGACAGTATAATAAATAACGGTACGGCTAATGGCGGCGGTACAATAGTAAATAAAGGCGGAGCGACTTTTAATAATAACAATACAATAAATAATGGCACGGCAGAAGGTGGTTTCTACGGCGATATAATTAATAAAAGTGGTTCAATTTTTAATAATAACGGTGTTATAAATAATGCGGTAAGATTAAAAAATACCGGTGAAAATTCAGTATTGAACAACTATGGAACCATAAATAACTCCGGTGATATAGCAAATAAAGACGAAGGTACCTTTAACAATTACGGCACAATTTATAATTCGGATAAGATTAAAAGCAATGTAGATGCAGAAAATAAAAATGGCTTTCATAATTACGGTACGATTTATAACCAAGCAGAAGGTGTCATAAACGGAGGCTTAAATAATGAAGGTACACTCGTTAATGACGGAAAAATCTCTTTTAGTGCGAATGATTTATATAATAAAGGCGAAGGTCAAATTATTAACAATAATATAATCAAAGCAGATATTATGGCAGATGGCGGTACAATCTATAATAACGCTAAAGGAAAGCTTGAAGGCGATATTTCCGGTTCTAATACCACACTCTTTAACGCAGGAAAAATTGACACGGTTGATATAGACCTTTATAATTCAACTATTTATAATTCCGGTAAAATAATTGCCGGTACTATTAACAACAAAAGTAAGACAGGAGATTTAATTGTTAACTCAACGGGGATGTTAAGAGGTGTAACTATTAAAGGCGCAAATACAACTGTTAATCAGGACGGTTTAATTAAAGAACACTTAAATGTAAATGGCGGGGCTACATTTCATCTCGGTAAAAATGCATCTTTCTTTGACGATAGTGAAAATGATAATGATTTAACAGGCTACGTTCTTGTTGGAAAAAACAGTACACTTGATGCAACAAATTCAACCATAAATAAGTATGGTGAACATGTACAACTCAAAGATGGTTCAAAAGTCAGGTTTGATATAAGCTCTGCAACAGGTGATACGGACAAGTTTCAGTTTGGAGTTACTAACGGAAATCCTAAAAATATAACTCTTGATGATTTTAATCCCATTGCTGATATAAAAGTAAGCCGTGGTTTTGTATCATTGGAGGAATTGAAAAAAACTTTAGGAGTCGATAGTGATAAAAATAAAAATTTAACTTTGAAATTTGGTGACTCTGCAAAAACAAATCATAAATTTTTATCTCCTTTAAGGTATATGAATGCTATAGCTATTGAAGAAGATAGTATGAATGGAATTTTATTTAGCCCTGTCGGTAACAGCTATAAAGATTTTAACCCTGCAGTAATGGCGGCACCCGTTGCAGCTCAAATAGGCGGTTACTTAAACCAGTTAAATTCATACGATGAAGCCTTCCGTAATATGGATATGTATATGTTAATGACTAAATCTCAAAGACAA
>CANPVV010000057.1 GCA_947581835.1 uncultured Bacilli bacterium | reverse complement strand
AATAAAGCTATTAATACTTCAACTGCAAACATATCAAATGAAATAGAGCAAATACTTAAGATATTAGATATATTTTTTATATCTATAAATTCTTTATAAGCATTTATTAGATTTACCATACCTTGCTGTCTTAATAATACACCCTTTGGTAGCCCTGTTGATCCAGATGTATATACTACAGATAAATTGTCATTATCATGATTTATATCTAAATTATCTGTACTAGATTTACTATAATCTTCTTTATCTAAAATTAATTTATTCTCGAATTTAATATTTTTTATTGTGCTTGAAGTTATTAATAAGGTAGATTTAGCATTATTTAGCATATATAATATTCTATCTTCTGGTAAATTTACATCTATTAGCATATATGCACAATTTGCCTTTAAAACTGCTAACATACATATTATAGTTTCTAAAGAGCGGTTTAGCATTATTCCTATTATACTTTTTTCTTTAACATTGCTACTCTTTAAATAATGTGCTAACATATTTGCTTTTTCATTTAGTTCTCTGTATGTTAGTTTTTGATTTTCAAATATTACTGCAACATTATCTGGCTCTTTTTTTACTTGTTCTTCGAAAATTTTAACTACTGTTTTGTCTTTTGGGTATTCTACTTTTGTGTTATTAAAATCAAATAATATTTGTTGCTTTTCTTTTTCTGAAAGCATGTTTATATCTGCTATTTTTATATCACTATTACTTAAAATAGCTTGCAATATATTTATGTAGTGGTTTGATAATCTATCTATAAATTCTTTATCAAATAATTTTGTGCAATATTCAAATCGTAAATTTAACTTGTCTTCGTCTGGTATTATTTCTAATGACAAATCAAATTTTGATATATTGCTTTTTGGTGTATAACTTTTAGCTTTTACTCCATCAAAACTTGCCACTAAATTACCATTGTTTTGATAAATAAACATTGTATCAAATAGCGGATTTCTACTTGTATCTCTTTTTATTTCTAATGCACTTATTAATTCATCAAATGGATATGTTTGATGTTCAAATGCTTCTAAACAATTCTCTCTTATTTGGTTTGCAAATTCTTTGAAACTTAATGATGAATCTATTTTATTTCTTAATGCTAATGAATTTACAAACATACCTATTATACTTGAAAGCTCAAAATTATCTCTAGCAACAATAGGCGTTCCAACTATTATATCGTCTTGTCCTGTATATTTATATAAAAGTATATAATAGATACTTAGCAATAACATATATGGTGTTATACCAATTTGTTTTGATAACTCATTTAATCTTAAAGTTAAATCTTTATTAATTAATGAATATACGCTATTACCTTCAAAACTTTGAATTGCTGGTCTTGCATTTTGTGTAGGCATATTTAATAAAGGTATCTCTTCTTTAAATTGATTAACCCAAAATTCCTTGTCTTTTTTAAATTCATTAGATTTTATTTTATTATTTTCCCATACAGCAAAATCTTTATAATCTATATCTAACTTTTCTAAATCATTTGAATCATTATATAACTTGCAAAGTTCATCAACTAAAATTGTAAGTGATGTACCATCACTTATTATATGGTGCATATTAAATAATAATAATGATTTGTTATTGTTTATTTTTATTAGTTTTGCATTAAACAAAGGTGCCTTGTTTAGTTCGAATGGATTAATAAAATTATTACATAGTTCATCAATATTATTACTATTTGTTTCTTCTACTTCTAATTTAAACTCTATATTATCTAATATTTTTTGTACTATCTCGCCATTTATTACTTCAAAATATGTTCTTAAAGATTCGTGCCTATTTATTATAGTATTCAGACATTTTTCTAATTTGCTACTATCAAGTATTTTATCTACAATAATTCCACCTGCAATGTTATATAATAATGAACTATTTCCATCTAAACTAGATGCATAATATATTCTTTTTTGCGCAGAAGAAACTGGATAATATTCTTGTTTTGTTGTTTTTGGTATAAGACTTATTTTATCCACATTAGCTTTAGTTTGAATTAAATTTGATAATTCAATAATAGAGTTACTTTCAACTAATTCTTTTATTGAAATGTTAATACTAAACTCATTTGAAATCATTGTTGCTAGTAAAATTATACTTAGTGAGTCCATACCTATTTCAAATAGACTATTGTCAGCGTCAATATCATAAATGTTAAATTTCTTCTCGATTATATTAATTATGCTTTTCGTAATATCATCATATTCTACTAAATTATCGTTGTTTTTTGTAGACTCTACATTTAATTTTTTCAAAGCGTTTCTATCTATTTTTCCATTAGGTGTAAATGGAAATTTATCGATTTGAATAAAACGATTTGGTATCATATATTTAGGTAAAACTTTTAGTAGATTGTTTTTTAAAACTTTTAAATCTATTTTTTTAGTACCAGTTATATAAGCCCATAGACTTTGCTTGCCCTCTGCGAAATTAATTGGTAAAACAACACAATTAGTTATATCTCCATTAGCTAAAATGTTTTTTTCAATATCTGCAAGGTCAATTCTATAACCATTTATTTTTAATTGATAATCAGTTCTTCCTAAATGTACAATTTCACCATTAGATTTAAAATATGCTAAATCATTAGTGTTATATATAATTTCATCTTTATTAAATGGTGAGTGTATAAATTTTTGTTTTGTCAGATTTTCTCTATTATTATACCCCCTTGCAACTCCTTCTCCACCAATATAAAGTTCTCCTGGGACATAAGGAGGTAATAAATTCATATCTTTATCTAATATATAACAAGTAGTATTTGCTATTGGTTTTCCTATTGTTATTTCATTATTGTCTGATAAATCTTTTATTGTTGACCATACTGCTGTTTCTGTTGGTCCATACATATTGTATATATTTGAATTACTGTATTTTTTCAATTTGCTTAATAATGTATCTGGTAAAGGTTCTCCTCCCACCATAATATCAGTTAAATTATTTAAGTAAGATATATTGTTCTTATCACTAATTAAGGCTGTAAATCTAGAAGGAGTTGTTTGTATCATATTTACTTTATTTTTTAAGCAAAGTTTATTTAAAAGATAAGGTGTATTTTGTTCTTCTTCATTAGCAATTACTAATGTCGTCCCACTAGTTAGACTTCCCCACACCTCTAAGGCAAATATGTCAAAACATATTGTTGTTAAAGAAACCATAGTTTTTGTATTATTAAATTCAATAATAGATTTCGTTCCAAGTATGAAATTTAATATGTTTTTATGTGTGAGTAATACTCCTTTTGGTTTTCCTGTTGAACCTGATGTATATATTAAATAAATTAAACTATCTAGAGGTATTTTAACATCAGGGTTTTTAGTATTTATAGTTGTATATATTTTTTCTGATAATTTAATGTTAATTTTGGTGTAATCGGTGTAATCATTATCAATTAAATCATAAGTATTGTCATTTAATAATATTGTATTACATCCGCTATCTTCTAGCATATATGAAATTCTTTCTTTTGGATATTCAGGATCAATAGGTAAATATGCTGCTCCACTTTTTAATATAGCTAGTATTCCAACTATCATTTCTAATGAACGACTTACCATTATTGCAACGATTTTATCAGTTTTCGCGCCCTTATCTATCAAATAGTAAGCTAACTGATTTGCTTTTTCGTTTAATTCTCTATATGTTAACTTTTGATCTCCGAATATTACCGCAACATTATCTGGCACTTTTTGCACTTGCTCTTCTAAAATTTTAACTACTGTTTTGCGTTTTGGATATTCTACTTTTGTATTATTGAAATCAAATAATATTTCGTTCTTTTCTTTTTCTGAAAGCATATTAATATCTGCTATTTTTATATCATTATTACTTAAAATAGCTTGCAATATATTTATGTAGTGGTTTGATAATCTATCTATAAATTCTTTATCAAATAATTTT
>CANPVV010000056.1 GCA_947581835.1 uncultured Bacilli bacterium | reverse complement strand
TCGTTGGTGAAATGGTTAACACATTGCCCTCTCAAGGCAACATTCATGGGTTCAAATCCCATACGAGTCACCATTTAGATTATTAATCCTTATTCAAGGATTTAAAATGTTGATAAATAGGTAAAATAATACTTTAAGGCAAGATTTTAATCTTGCCTTATTTTTTGACGTTTTCACTAATTATTTAAATTTACTATACTCTAGTTCTTATTTACCATAATTTACTAACTCTTTAAAATATTCTTCTAGATTAGATAACTCTGATACATTATACAATTTTCCATCTTTATCTATGTAAAATCTACTAATCTGATGAATTATATATTCAGTGTTATTTACATATATATGAATATCATATTTATTATTTAATTCTTCTTCTAATGAAGATTTAAAGTTATCAATGTTAAAGTATTCTAAATTTTTAAATTCTTCTAAAATTTCTGATATTTTATCTTTGTCATCAATTATATATTCTCTATTTTTATAAGTAACTATAATTTTATTTACAATACCTGTTTCTAAGTCTACCTTACTTTTTTCTATCTTTTCCTTAATATCGTTGAATATTTGCTTTACATAATTTTCTAACATACCTGTATATATATATTCATGAGTTCCATCTTCATAATAAATACAGCTCAATATACTAGCTAGATATATATCAATTTTCCTACCATCATTTAAATCGAGAGTATAAATAACCTCTTCATTTTCAAAAACTTCATCTGGAACATTGGTTACATAATATTGAAAATTAGATAATCGATTTAATTGGGCTTCATTGGTCACTTCTAATTTTTCTTGCCCAGAAATTATTGTAATTTTAGTACTATTGATTTTTTTATATAAATTTTCGTTATTATAATTTTGAGCTATTTCCGATATTTTATTATATAATTCTTCTGGAACCTTAAAATAATCATCTTCTGTTTCAGCTACTTTACCATATTGAGAGGCAATATATATAATAAAATTATCATTTATTTCTAATTTATATTTATCAACTACTTGATGATGGATATGTTCAGATATTTCATCATCCTCAGAATATTTAAATTTTGTTAAACCTTTTATTAATTTTGAGATTTCCTTTAAATCATCAGATTCTAAATTTATTGTATTTAATGGAATATTATCATAAATTGCATCTCCTGATGCAATATAATATCCTTCATAATATTTAATTGTTATAGATTTTATATCTTCATTGCAGATATAAGTTTCTTCTTCATCTGTTTCTTTTATTTCATTTGAATTGGGATTAGAATTAAAAGTTTTATTATCTTTTACTATACCTTTAATAATAATTACTATTCCTATAATAAGAATTGCAATAATCATTATTATAATTATTACTGTTTTTAAACTGACTTTTCTTTGGTTATTTTCTTCCATGATTAACCTCTTTTTTAATTCTTTATTTTAGAGTAGCATAATTACATATTTTTTACAATAAACAAATGATAATTTGACAGACTGTTTTCAATTTTTTTATTTATATTGTTCTTTAAAAATATTTAATCTTTTTACCATTCTTTCTTTACCTAATATTTGCATGATATCATAAAGGTTAGGTGTCATATCATAAGTTGTAAGAACTACTCGAATTACTGTAGTAAAATCAGCGATGCTACCTTTATAATTATCAGGATTTTCTTTATATTTTTTCATATCACTAGCATAACCTAATTTATCACATAATACTTTTATTTTATTGAACCACTCATCTTGGGTGTCTTTATCATCATAGCAAGTAGTTAAATATTCTTCCATAATTTTGATTATTTCTTCTTTATTATTTATTTTACCAAATTTGTAATTTAAATCTTTATCCCATTCTTCATCGTACATATACCAAGATTTAGGAAAAATACTACTATAATTTTCATAATCTTTACGAGGTTTTTTGATTTCTCTTTCAATATTTAAGAATTTGATCGTATCTTCTTTGTGATTTTCTAATAATTTAGCAATATGTTCATCATAGTTTTTAGCCCATGTTAAGTATTCATTGTAAAGAGTGGAAGCCGACATTTTAGAAATATAATTTTTACTAATATTATCTAATTTATCTAAGTCAAATAAGGCTCCACTTGGACTCATTTTTTTAGGGCTAAATGGAAATTCATAAAAAGGTTTATCGGGATTATTGGTACGCCACTCCTCAAAGTTTGAGTTAGCAATTGTTAAGACAGCATCAATAACAGCAAGAATTGGATAACCTTTTTCTTCATAATAAAACATTAGAGCCTCAGGGTCTTTTCTTTTAGATATTTTTCGGATAGTTCCATTTTCTTCATCTTTTTTTAAGATTAAAGAAGTATGAATATATTTAGGCATTTTATAACCAAAAGCTTTAAATAGTTCATAGTGAAGTGGAATACTACTTATCCACTCACCTCCCCTTACAACATGGGTAGTACGCATTAAGTGATCATCAACTAAATGAGCAAAGTGATAAGTTGGGAGTAAATCACTACTTTTCATGATAGGAACGTCTAAATCATTTTCAGGAAATTCTATTTTACCTTGAGTTAAATCTTCAAAAATAAATTTTTGATTAAAATTACCATTAGATTTAAAACGAATTACAAACTTTTCTCCATTTTTTATTTTTTGGGCAGCATCTTCAGGTGTCATATCACGATATTTAGCATATTTGCCATAGATACCAATCCTTTTTTTACTTTTAGTTTGATATTCTCTTATTTCATCAATTTCCGATGGAGTTAAAAAACAAGGATAGGCTCTTCCTATTTCAATTAAATATTTTACAAAAGCATGATATATTTCTTTTCTTTCACTTTGAATATAAGGACCATAATTACCAACAGTTTCACCATTAAACTCATATTCATCAGGACTTATTTTATAATAATTTAGAATATGATGGATAAATTCGGTAGCACCCTCTACAAAGCGAGCTTGGTCTGTATCTTCATTTCTTAAAAAGAATACTCCCCCACTTGATTTAGCTAAACAATAGTTTATAACAGCACTCATCATATTACCAATATGCATAAAACCAGTTGGAGATGGGGCAAAACGTGTAACTTTAGCATTTTCGGGAAGATTTCTTGCAGGATACTCTAATTCATAATCAGATGGAGTTTTAGTAATATTAGGAAATATTAAATCGGCTAGTTCTTTATTAGTCATAAAAATTCCTTCTTTCTTTTATTATTTTACTTTAAATTAGAAGAAAAGTAAAGAAATAAACAAAAATTAAAAAAACAAGATTAAACTTGTTATAAAAGTCTTTCTACTTCATGAGATGGTTCATGAGCATTATTTAAATAGACTAAGTATTCATAAGCTTTAGTTATAAAATATTCTTGGAGTGAAGTTTCTGGTTTACTTGATAGATTTAGAAAAGATCTAATTATATAATTGCATATTTCTTCAAGATGGTAATTTTTAGATAAAGCAGATATTACTATATTGTATTTGTATTCAGTTATATCTGGTTGTTTTTCAGATAATATTATTTTTAAAATTTGTTTTTCAATTGGTTTCATTTTTAACCCTCCTAGTTAATAATATACTATTTATTTTTTTATTTGTAAAGTTAAAGGCTTTTATTATTTTTAATAAATTCTCTTAAAACTTTAGTTAAAGCCCTTTTTTCAATACGAGATACATAACTGCGAGAAATATGAAGTTTTTTAGCTATTTCTTTTTGAGTTTCTTCTTCTTCGTTTAAAAGACCATATCTTTTGATTAGAATTTCTTTTTCTCTTTTTGATAAAACTTTAAAATAATCTTTTAGTAAACTTATATTTTCTTTGATATGAATAGAATCTAGGATATCGATGGAATCATCTTTTATTACTTCCATTAGACTTATTTCATTACCATCTTTATCATAACCAATGGAATCATTTAGACTAATGGTATTTGTATTTTTTTTATTACTACGAAAGTGCATTAATATTTCATTTTCAATACAACGAGCTGCATAAGTAGTTATTTTGGTTGATTTACTTTTTTTATAAGAGTCTATTCCTTTAATTAAGCCAATGGTACCAATACTTATTAAATCATCAGTATCATAGTTGTTATTATCATATTTTTTTACTATATGAGCAACTAATCTTAAATTATGTTCTATTAGTTTACTTCGAGCTTCTTTATCTCCTTTTAGCATAGCATTAATAGTTTCTTCTTCCTCAATATTAGATAAGGGTTCGGGGAAGACTTGATTAGAATAACTACCGGTAAAAAAGAGCATATCTTTGATAATATTAATTAAATTTAAAAACATAAATAATTCACTTCCTAATTAATTATACTCATAATTAGATTTTTAAAAACTTATTTTAATATAACAAAAGATAGTCTTATAAAAGACTATCAATATAAAGTAAATAAATATAATCTTGCCCATAGATAGAGATA
>CANPVV010000055.1 GCA_947581835.1 uncultured Bacilli bacterium | reverse complement strand
TTACCTTTTATTATAAGGACATTTTAACTTGTAAATAAACTTTTAAAAATAGGACATTTTAACTTATAATTCACATACAAATACCCCATAATTTGACAAAATGGATAAATTATGATAGAATAGTCCTCAATTTAGAGGGGGATAAATATGGCATATACAAAAGAAGATTTGAAATATTTAGGAATTGATGAGGATACTCCTGTAAGTTCACTTCCGATTGTGGGTTTAAATGTATTTGATAATATTGATAGTATTAAACTAGAGGACAGAACTATGGGACTTTATGAATATACTTTGGAACTTTATAAAGAATTTTTAGAGAAACTTAAAAAATTAAATAAAACTAATCGAGAAAAATTTTTATTAGAATTAAGAAATAATGAGGTTTTTGATAATCATACTTTGGAGCAAGAAAATTATGCAGATTTGTATACTTATAGTGAGACTCATAATTCAACAGCTTATAATTATTTGTATCGAAAATTATTTATTGAAAAAAGGCCTTTAACTTCAGCAATGTTTAATAAGGGATATGAAATTTTAATGCGTGGTACTTCGAATGAAAATGAAATTTCGGCACATTATCGAAAAAATAATCATCATGCAGTTAGTTATTTTGGGGATGATGGAAAACAAGTTATTCAATTTTTGCCTATTTCTTATGATGAGATTGAGTGGGCTATTACTTATTTATTGGGTTATTTTAATAAACCAGAAGTTAGTGAGGAAGAATTGTTTGTTAAGCCTTTTGTGATTCATGGTTTAATCGCGGCTTTACAAATGTTTGAAGATGGTAATACGAGATATGGTAGAACTTTACAACATTCAAAAATATTTATGATTTCTCATAAAATGGTTGATGATAGCTTTGATAGACCAGCTTTATATTTTTCAAAAACATATTTACCTTATAGACAAGGATATCGAGAGTTAATTTATAAGTTGGCTTTAAATCCTAATAATCAAATGTGGAATGAATGGGTAAGATTTAATTTGAATAGAGTTCAAGATCAGTTATTTAATAATGAACAAAAGATGGAGCTTATTCGTTATAAAGCATAAGTTATGAAGTTTTAAAAATTACGGTATATATGAAAATTGTAAGAATTAAGTTAAAAATAAAAGATATGATTTAAATGTAAAATTTAAAATTAATAGAGATAATATTTATTATTAATTAAATATTTTTAAAGTTTAGTAATAAATATTACTAATATTATTAAAAAAAATTTTCTAATATTTTAAAAACCAAAATGGGGGGTTTTGGTTTTTTTTATAGAAAAATTATGTTTGATAATTAACTTTATTATGTATTTATGGTATTTATTTGGTTTCTTTTTTTTCTTGGTGTTTTTTTATGAGATTTCTTACTTTAATAAAATGGTGATTAACTCCACTTTTACCGATTTTATATTCAGTTTCAAGACTAATAATATCGGCAAGTTCTTTAAGGGAGGTTTCTGGATATTTTTCCCGGTAGTCTAAAACTATTTTGATATTATCATCAAGTAAGCTATATAAATTATTTTCTTTTAAGTATTTAATTTCCTCTAATTGTTTTAAACCATTGGAAATAGTTTTTTCTTGATTGGCTAACTCACAGTTATTAAGACGATTTACCATATTCTTATGGTCACGATAAATTCTTATGTCTTCAAAGTAAAAATAACTATTGGTGGCTTTAAACATACGAATTATTTCACTTATTACTTCTGCATTTTTTATGTATACCATGTATTTTGAGTTTCTTTTTAAGTGTTTGGCAGTTATTTCTAGGGATTTGAACAAATTTGTTAAGAAAATAGCTTCTCTATTTAAGTTAGTTACTATTTCCAGATGGTACCCACTTGATGCTGGGTCGTTTACTGTTCCAGTTGCTAAAAATACACCTTCTAAGTAGGCAATTTTTTCTTCGCGGGTGGAAAAAAAATAGTCTTCAGGGAAGATTTTTTTATTACCATTTTTGATGCATAAAAATTGTAAAATATGGTCTACTTTTTCACTTATTTCTAATATGTAGATTTGTTTAACCCGGAATCTTTTTTGGTTACGAATAATAATTTTTGGCCTTATATTAAATAATTCTTTTAAATCACTATAAATTCTACGGGTGATGCTGGCGTTTTCTAAGGTTATTGTTATATTATCTTTTATTACAGCTCCAAATCGCAAGAAACCCGATAATTCACAAATTTTTTCGGCTTGGTTAATTTGTTGTTTTACTATTTCTTCTTTGACTTTGGTGGTATAGGTCATATTATTCTTTCTCCATTAGTATTGAGAAAACCAAATAGGCAGTTTTTAGGGTGTCATGTCTTAAATAATTGTCTTCAATTGTATATATTTTATCTTTTATTACACGAACTTGCATTTTTTTTAGATTTTCTTCGTCTAGAAGTACAGGGTCTTTTTGCTCTTTGGTTGAGTATTTATTTGCTAGTTTTTCGGGTATTGGAAAATCATTTGCTAAAACCATATTAATTGTATGGGGGCCTAAATAGTCATTTAAAATTTTAATGTGGTCACTTACTTTGTAATTGTCTGTTTCGCCTGGTTGGGTGACTAAATTACAAATGTATAATTTGGGAGCTGAGCTTTTTTTTATGGCCTTTACGACTTTATCTATAATGATATTTGGGAGAATGCTGGTTAACAGGCTACCTGAAGAGAAAATAATTAAATCGCTTTCTTCAATTGCTTTGATTACATCGGGATTTGCTTCGACTGGGTGGTTGTATTTTATTTTTTTAATTTTTTTCTTAGTTTTGGTAATGTTTGTTTCTCCATAAATTTCTTTATTTTCTTCGGTTAAGCCTACGAGCTCGGCATTGTCTTCGGTAATTGGTAAAATTTTGCCATTTAATCCTATGAGTTTAGAAAATACGGGAATGGCACTAGCGAAATCACCTTTTTGTTCTAGGAGAGCTGCTAGCAATAAGTTTTTGACAGAATGGTTGCCTAATGATTTAGATTGTTTGAAACGGTAATTCATTAGATTTATTATATCTTGATCGGCATTACTCATTGCTAACATGACTTTTGAAATATCTCCTACAGCGGGGATATTGAAATCTTTTCTTAATCTTAGTGTTGAACCGCCATTATCGGATACAGAAACTACTGCGGTTATTTCTAATGGAAATAACTTTAAACCTTTCAATAATTGAGATAGGCCTGAGCCACCTCCAAAAATTACTATTTTTTTCATATTTATCACTCTTATATAACTTTATCATAAAATTGAGAAAAAAAGAACAATTTTTTGAGGATTTTTTAAATGAAACTTGATATTTAAAATATATGTTTTTTTATTTAATGGTTATTTAATTTTTCAAAGTTTTTTCTATTTTCAGTAATTTCGGTTAAATCTTCTTCTAGTGTGTACCACTTTACTTGAATATCATTTTCTTTAGTCATATTTGAAATGTCATTTTTTAAATTTCTATTATAACATTTTATATTTAAATTGCTTATATTAATACAGCCAGTAAGTTTAGTCGGAGTATTTATTAAATAAGATAGTATTTCATCTTTAGAAGCCCATAAAAAATTGTTTGGAGTTCCATATATTATGGCATCGCAATCATACAACTGATTTTCGGAGCCTTGAAAAATAAATCTTATTATTAAATTTGTTTTGATATAGTACTTATTAAAAATATCAATTATTTGATTTATTTCTTGAGAATATTTTTGTATGTAAATATTACCTTTTACTTTTTCATTGTTTATAATTCCTAACATGAAATTATTAAAATTAGTTATTATTGGATTAGGTACACCTATTTTTGAAAGAAATTTGTAAAAGCTATATTTATTTTCTTGATGCATTGAGCATTGTTTACCAGTTTTAATGCTTATTCCATGAATTATGTTATTAATTCGTATTTTTATATCAGCTTTTTCGTTATATTTGCTACGCCAGCATTCTATTGATGTATCATCAGTTAAATTATCGCCATCATATATTGTATATAATAATTGCTGAGCTTCTTTAGATAATTGTTTAATTTTTTTATTATTAAAATAATAGACAAATCGATATTCATTTTTAATTCCTTTTTGCATGTTTTTTGCACCTCGAATTTAATTTTATCATATTTCATTGTCGAATTTTGTCATTTTTTGGTCGTATATGTTAATTTTAATTAAATCTTATTATTTAAGTAGTATTTTTATTAATTTTATAATAGGAATTTTTTAGTTTTGCTTTTTGTTGTTAAAAATAATGTTTATGAAAGAAAAATAATTAAGAATTTACTATTTTGGAATATTATTATCAGTTTTTATTTTAAAAAGCAATATTTTTAACAACAAAAAAAGCCAGCAACTTCCTATTTTCGCAAAAAACTATCGTCGGCGTTCTAGTGCTTAACTTCTCTGTTCGGGATGGTAAGAGGTGTGTCCACTAGGCTATCGTTACT
>CANPVV010000054.1 GCA_947581835.1 uncultured Bacilli bacterium | reverse complement strand
CTCGAAATGTATGTAAATGATCTTGAAACTCAAGAGATATTTGGAAAATGGGCAGAAAAAATTGCCGAAGATAAAGGCTCTCAAGAAAAAGCTTTAGAAATTGCTAAACAAATGCTAAATAAACAAATATCTATTGATATCATATCAGAATGTACTGGCTTATCTTTAAAAGAAATTAATTCTTTAAAATAAGCTTAAGTGATAAACTCTACATTTATGAGTTTATCACTTTTTTAGTTTAATAATTACAAAACCTAAAGCACTTATAGAAATAATAGTTAAACCACCAATAATCCAGTATTTTTGAGAAGATAAAGAACTTTTTTTAGTGGAAGTTTGAGTTGGGGTGTTTGCTTCTTTAGTTTTAGAATCATTGGTTTTGGGATTAGTATCATTTAAATTGGAATTAGCATCCTCTTTAGAAGAAACATTGGAATTTTCTTCGGTATTGGAAGAAGTATTTTCTTCGGATTTAGTTTCGGTAGATGAATCAGGAGTTGTTGGTTTAGTATTTGATGAATTAGAATTTGGAGTGGTGCTAGAAGATGCCGATTTTTCTTCAACAATTTGATTTTCTTCTTGGTTTAAATCTGGAGTATTGGTTGGAATATCATTGGTCGTGGTGTTATTAGTACTATTATTAGAGTTACTATTATGACTACTACTAGTTGAAGGTGTGCTAGGTGTTTTAGTTGGTTCTTCTTTTTTCACAATCCAATTTACTTCTGCAGTTGTTTCGTTAGTGTTTCCAGCGAGGTCTTGATATTTAAAGGTAAAGCTACCATTATTTTGGAAAACATAGTTAGGACTGGCATCGTTGTTTAAAATGATAATTTCTTCAGAACTTTGTAAAGTTGCTGTTACGGCTGCATCAGTTTCATAATCAATACTGTAACTTATGTCGGCGGTTGGAGTTTCTTTATCTATCCAATTTACAACGGCAATTGATTCACCCATGAAACCTGTTTTAACAGATTTATAATGGAAAATATATTCACCATTTTCGGTAAAAGTGTGAGTATTAGTTAACTCATCACTAGGATTACCATTTTCATCGGTTATAATTATATCTTCACTTTCATTAATTAATTTAGCAGTTACATTTTGGTTAGTTATACTTGGATAATCATATTCAATATCAGCATAAGGAAATTTGATTAAAGTTTTATCTTCATAGATATTAAACATAGCGGCAGACATAAAATTACCAGAAGTAGCTAAACCTTCGATTTTTATAAAATTGCCTAAAACAGGTGTATCAAAAACTTCTTTTTTAGTTTCTTTATTGGTGGCCCAGTTAGTACTTTCTTTTAAGATTTCCCAAGTCTTTCCATCAACACTTACAGATATTCGAGCACTATTTACAATACCATTGGTACCACTATCTTGACGAGGAATATACTCAAGAGCTGAGATATAGGTTGGGTGGTTTAAAACTAAAGTAATATTTTTAGCAGAATCATTACCACTATGGGAAGTGTGCCAGATAGTATAGATATTACCATCTATTGCTTGAATGGCATCATCAACACCTTTTTGTTCGGATGAAAAACTGTGAATATTTAGGCGAGATATTGGAACATAAGAGTAATGATCATCAATAGTATCTTCGGTAAAATTTAGAGAAATACTAGCACTTGGAAGACAATTAGAGGTTGGTCCCCTTCTAATATAGATAGTTTTGTTACCACTTAAATCAGGTATTTCATTAGCGTATGAGTGCCAATTTTCAGTTTCAGTAAAACGCCATTCATAGGTAGAATCTATACCAATAACAGCATTTTCTAAATCATTGTTGTAAATTTTAGGAGATAAAGTACCTTTAGATATTTCAATCGCATAAGGTGTATCAGAACCAATTATTTGAACTAAAATACCGGTTTCCGAAGTAATATGAGATAATTCATTGGAATTTAGAGTATAAGTGTGAGTATTTATATTATTACTCCAATTACCTCCCCCATCAATACTATATTTCCAGGTTACAGAGTTATCTTTAAAACGAGAAGATAGAACTATAGAATTGGCATTTTCCCCATCAAAGGAGAAACTTGCAATCGCAGTATCATGATTGTTTAAAAGATAGTTAGCAACTTGTCTTATGGCACTTGCTTGAAGTACGGTATCACTGGTATTGCTTGCTTCTTTTAAAGTGGTGCGAAGAAGATTTTGATGGGATGCTAAAGAGGCAGAAGTAGTCATATGAGGTTCAATTAAACGGAATAAATCATGCATTGGAAGTGGATAGTTTTTTAGAGTGCTTGCAATTCTTTTTTCAAGTTCATATAGTTCACTTGGAGAAGAATTTTTGGCAATATAAGAATTAACTAAGCCTAACCAAGCATCAAAATTTAGTTTTTCTTGGGCTAAAGCAGCTTCATAGATTTCAATTAATTTGTTGTTATCATTTGAGAATAAATCAGTAAACATTAAGATTTCTTCTGATTTTTGATAATTTGGGAAATCATTTAGAGCAGCTTGAGCAAGTAAAATATAAGAGGCAGGATAAGCACCAGCATAAGAGCCACTACCCCAACCATTTGGCATACGAACAGATAGTTTTTCAGTTTTACCACTCATACCCCAACCATCAACGTCATTGCCTAAAAGCCAAACTTTTTGATTATTTTGTAAAGTCATATAAATATAGGCAGCATGGCCAGGTTGAGAGATAACACTTGATGGAACACCATTTACACCCCAGATATTAGAGCCAGTTTTAGAAATACCACCACAGACTGCTCCTTCTTCAAATACAATCCATAATTTTTGGTAACCATAAGTCATAGAATCTTTAAATTGATAAGCACGAAGGTTTCCACGACGTTTATTGTTCCATTCAGTTAGACGATTAGGATCTTGATAGATAGGATTAGCATAGTTGTAATCTAACGTATAGGTTATATAGGTATAAGGGTCATAACCATTGGTAGAGCCCCCGTGATTATCTTTTATATATTTATTTAACCAAAATATTTCTTCATCATCAATGATATTGTTCATTACAAAACGCATTTCTTCAATAGAAAGATTGTCAAAGATAGCATAATTAAAATTGTAAGCACTAGAAGAATTAAGGCCACTGCTGTAAAGACTAGCATAGATTTTAAAACGGTCAACAGCATTAGAACCATTTGGATCATCAGGATCTTCAGGAGCTCCAGTTACCCATAAACCTACATTAGCAGAGTGAGTTAAAGATAGGGCTAAAGCCATTTCTGTATATAGTTCGCCTTGAGTTTTATTTTGAGTTTTAGTTTTAGTAGTTATATTAAAATAAGTACCTATTTCATCATAGAGATTTTTTAAAACTTTAAGAGAAGAAATATAGTTGCCATCAGGTTCGCCCCCAGTTAGATATAGTTTTAAAATTTTAGGATCGTTTAGAAGCCAAGATAAAACTTCTTTATAACTAGCATCATAGTTTAGTAAAGCCTCGATCATGTCATAGTCTACTCTTTTAATAAATTCTCGTTGAAGGAGAGCTTTTTCTTCTTGGACAGATAAATCATTGTAATTAACAGTTTTTAAAGAATCATATTCAGATAAAGGTTTTACAATATCAAAAGTAGTAAAACTTTCTTTATAATTCTCTTTTATTAGTTTAGCATCAGCATAAACAGTATCATCATACCAATGAATCCACCATTGGTTTCCTCTTTTATCAGTTTCTAATTTTAGATATTTTACGTCTTTTAGAGGAACTTTTATTTCTTCAGCTTCAGACCAAGCATAAAAAACTTTGTTAGTGTAATCTCCTTCAAAAAGCGTCCAGTTTTCTTTATCGCTTGAAGTATATATTTTAAATGATGCACCATTGTTAAATTCAGTGGTATTTTGAGATGCATCAACACCTATATAACAGGTAAAATAATCATAGCTTAGACCATTTAAATCATAGATTAGAGTAGATGATGCCCAAGCAGATAAACCTTTGATAAAAGATTTTTTATTACCATCTATATTTAGAGTAATTAAAGTACCATTAGCACTTTTATCATAGTGAACTTCATTTCCAGGTTCAACAGTTGAAGAAATAGGTTTTAGATCAGATAAATAGACATGGTCAGTAGTATTATATGATAGACTGGCAATAGATTTAAGTTGGTTAGTTTTAAGAATATAGGCATTATCATAATTTACATTATATATCATAATTATACTTAATGAGATAATTAAACCAAGAGTTATTATTATTTTTTTAGATTTTAATTTCATAGATATCACCCTTTTATATTATATTAATACTTAAATAAATTTTATAATTAATTAGCAAATATTACTATAAAAAATTTAATGTTTGACAATAATTTTACTAAAAAAAAGCTAGCTATAAAGCTAGATAAATTTTTAATATATTTTAATATAAAAATTAAAGAAAAGCAAGAATAAATTAATAGTATGTGAATTATAAGTTAAAATGTCCGCTTTTTG
>CANPVV010000053.1 GCA_947581835.1 uncultured Bacilli bacterium | reverse complement strand
CTTGACAAAGCAAGACACATAAAGTACAATTTAGGTAACAAAAAGCTTCAATGGTTAAAGTTCATTGGAGCCAAGACAGCCGAAGAGCGAACAGAAGCAGCCAAAGGAGATGAATTGTTAATGGAACTAGATAAAAATCTCGAAATGTATGTAAATGACCTTGAAACCCAAGAGATATTTGGAAAATGGGCTGAGAAGATTGCCGAAGATAAAGGCATTGAGCAAGGTTCTCAAGAAAAAGCCTTAGAAATAGCTAAACAGTTATTAAATAAACAAATATCTACTGATATCATATCAGAATGTACTGGCTTATCTTTAAAAGAAATTAATTCTTTAAAATAAGTTAAAAAAAGTTCTTAGTCAAGTTTTGATAAGAACTTTTTATATGTTATAAATCCTAACTTTTATGTAAAATTTCTCAAACATACTTGAAAATTATCAAATAATAGGTTATATTATATATAACATATAGTAATGCATTATATAATATTTTGACAACATTTGTCGAACATAATGAAAATAAAATTATAATGATTTAAAATATAAAAGTAAAGGTGATAATAAATGAAAAAAGACAAAATCATGATTGTAGCGTTGGTTCTTTTAACAATAGTAAGTGGTATATCTTTCGGCTATTTTCTTTTAGGCTTGACAGTGGAAGGACACGGTTCGCTAAATACTGGTAAAGCTGCCAAATTAGTTAAAGTAACCTATGATGCCGGAAACCCTGAAGGCACAGAAGTAGATGAATTTAAACCTTTAACTGCTGATAATTTAACACCAGGCGATAAAATCTCTAAAAAATTTACCATTAAAATAGAACCAGGAACAGACCCTGAAGAAGAAAATGTAACTTATTCTATATTTATGAAAATAGATAGTAATACCTTTAAAAAATGTGATGACAGTAATAAAAATACTGACAATATGTTCAGTGCAGAATATAATGATTGTGAAAAAAATGCCTCAGAATTAGTATTTAATTTATATGAAACCTCAGATGGTGGAAGTGAAACTCCAGTTGCTACTGAAATAGATTTTACAGGAGCCGAATCAGGTAAAAAAGAATTAGCTAAAGTTACACACTCAGCTAAAGAAAATCAAACTTATACTTATAGAATTGAATTAGTTTATAAAGATACAAATAAAGACCAAAACCATAATAACGAAGCCACCTTTACTGGAACAGTTGACGTCGAATTTGCTGAAGAAGGCGAATAAACCTAATAAAGATTTTTATCTTTAATCCAAAAAGTGAAGAAATTAATCTTCACTTTTTAAAATTTCATAAACCTTATCAATATCTCCCACATTTTTATTATTTAGTCCCTTCGCATAATCAGGAATTAAATGCAAATGTAAATGTTTAACCTGTTGATCATCCCCATAATTAATTAGCATTGTTAATGATTTAGCCTCTAATTTCTCCATTATCTTCGGCATTAAACTTTTAGCAATTTTAAACATATAATCTAAAGTTTCATTATCTACTTCTAAAATATCTTCAATATGTTTTTTAGGTATAACTAAAGCATGCCCATCACTAACCGGATTAATATCTAACATTACCAAAACTTTATCATCTTCATAAATTACCTTACTAGGTATCTCCTTATTTATAATTTTACAAAATATACAATCCATCAATAATCACCTCTAACTATATTATATCACATAAAATACCTATTAGTAAATTAAAGTACACAGGAACTCTTTTAATAAATCCCTAAACTTATCATGCAATAAAAACCTAAAAAAGTGTACTTTTATCCTCCTTTAGCATACATTAAAATAGAGGAGGAATAAAATGGCAAGTTATAAAGAGATAGTTACTAAAGCCGTAGTGGGTAAAGCTAAAAAAAGTAGTGCTACAAAATTTACAGTTAATCCCGAAGAAAAACCAGATACAGTTTTAGGTTGTTGGGTTATCAATCATACTTTTGAAGGTAAAAATGTTGGAGGCACTGTAAATATTGATGGTTCTTTTGATATCAATGTTTGGTATTCTTATGACTCAGATACTAAAACCGCCGTTACTACTAAAAGATTTAATTATTCTGATAAAATGAATATTCGCCTTAAAGATGGTGCTCGCTTGACAGATGCCTCTGAAATAATTGTCCGTAGCTTAAATCAACCAACTGTAACCGATGTCTTTATTAAAGATAACACTGTTAATTTAACTGTTGAAAAAGAATTAGGTGTTGAAATAGTCGGTAGTACTATGCTTAAAGTAAGTGTTGAAGATGAAGCCGACGATTATGATATTATTGAGGATATAAGTGAAGAAGAAATAAAAGAAGGAACTGATACTATTAATGAAGATTATTTAAGTTAACCAAAAAAGGTTGACTAGATAATTTAATTGTGCTAATATAAGAGAGCAAAGGAGGCAAAAACATGGCAGTAAAATTAAGACTAAAAAGAATGGGTGCTAAACAAAGACCTTTTTATCGTATTGTTGCCGCCGATTCTCGTAGCCCAAGAGATGGCCGTTTTATTGAATTAGTAGGTACATATAATCCTATAACTAAACCAGCAGAAGTAAAAATAAATGAAGAAGTTGCTTTAAAATGGTTACAAAATGGTGCTATTCCAACTGATACTGTAAGAAGTATTTTAAGTAAAGAAGGAATTATGGCTAAATACGCAGCAAGTAAAAAAGCCGGTAAATAAGTATGAATATAACTGATTTTACTACTTATTTAATTAAAAATATTGTTAAAGAACCCGACATGGTTAAAGTAAGCAGTTTTGAAGGTGATGAAGAAACTACTATCATTGAGGTTTTAGTTGCTAACTCTGATATTGGTGCCGTTATAGGTAAAAATGGCAAAAATGCTAAAGCTATCAGAACTCTAGTTAATGCTTATGCTTATTTAAACAATATTAAACGAATAAAATTAAATATTGATTCTTTTTAAAGGTTGAGTAATCAATCTTTTTTAATGTAAAAAATTAATTAAATATCTTGAATTTTTCTAAATTATATTGTATATTAGAAATATAAAATATAAAAATATAAGAGAATATGACATCATTTGTCGAACATAATGAAATTATATTATAAGTAATATATAATATAACAAGAATAGAGGTAATAGAAATGAAAAAAAGAACAAACAGCAGGGGAACTGTTTTGGTTTTAGGTGTGTTTACTATAGCTAGTATTTTAGCAATTATAAATAGTAAACCTAAAATAGAAACTAAAGAATTAGAAATAAATAAAACAAATATACAAGATAATAAAAATACTATAGCTATTCATGTAAAAGAAAATGATGATGGAGAATATACAGAAAAAGATACTATTCCAGATGGTAATTATGAAATAGATACTCAAAGTTATTGTACAAAAGGAAATAGTACAAACCGTATAACAACCCCAATGGAATATAAAGATGGTAAAGTATACATTAAAACTGATACTAGTAATTCTAAATGTTATGTGTATTTAAATAAAGTAAAACCCCCAACAGCAGAAGATACTTTAGCAGATTTAAAATTAGAAGTATCTAAAAGTGGTTGTCCAACAATAGGAGAAGATGGATTACCAACATATGCATTATCAAATGAAACTTCTCTTAATGGCTATTTATGTGAGGGAATAGATGATGATGGAAAAACATATTATTTTAGAGGTAATGTATCCAATAATTGGGTAAAAATGGGAGGAACATATTGGCGAATAATCAGAATAAATGGAGATGGCAGTATAAGGTTAATCTATAATGGAACAAACACTTCAGATACAGGAACAGTCACAACTGGTGTATCATATAATACAACTAGTAATGATAATAAATATGTAGGTTTTATGTATGGAAATAGTTCTACTGATTATACAGCTGCTATTACAAATACAAATATAAGTAACATACTTACAGAATTAAATAAATGGTATGAAGGCAGTGAATTTCCAACAGAATATAAAGGTTTATTGGATGAAAATGCAGGCTTTTGTAATGATAGAACGCCATATAATGGAAATAGTAGTAGTTCTCAAATAGATACTAGTAAATATGGTTTTGGCAAAAGTGAAACATATTATGGAGCATATATAAGAGTATTGCAAACTAAAAAACCAACATTTAAGTGTCCTCAACCAAATAATGATTTATTTACAAAAAAGGGAAGTGAAAAAGGAAATGGAGCATTAACAAATCCAATAGGCTTAATAACAGCAGATGAAGTAATGTATGCAGGAGCAGTATATAATACAGAGAATAGAATTTATTGGCTACATAATAATCAAGAATACTGGACAATGTCTCCGTCTCACTTTAATACTACCTATGATAATACATGGGTGTTCCGTGTGGATAATGATTTTGGCTCTCTCTACTATAACCTTGTGAATAACGCTAATCCTAAAGTGCGTCCAGTAATAAACATTAAGGCTGGTACAAAGTTTACAACAAATTCTGATAAACCAGGAACAACAAGTGATCCTTTCACAGTTTCTCTACAATAATACTTAGCTACGGACAGTTTTGAATAAACCTAGTATTTATAAGGGATAAATTGATAAAAAGTACGCCCAATTATTAAGA
>CANPVV010000052.1 GCA_947581835.1 uncultured Bacilli bacterium | reverse complement strand
AAGACTATCAATATAAAGTAAATAAATATAATCTTGCCCATAGATAGAGATAATTTAAAAGTACTATGAGCAAGTATGTTATTAATTTAATTCGACTACAAAGGGATTAGAAGAAGAGCCATCTCCACCTTCTTTAAATGGAGTGTTGGCTTTTAAGTTTATTACTGGACGGACACCAAAATCAGTATTAGTTTTATTTGCACTATAAATGTCGAGGTAGCCATAATCACCACGCACGCTGAATATGTAAGCGCCATAACTGTAAATGCTATTGTTAAAGAAAGACGGAGACATTGTCCAGTAATGTTTTCCATTATATAAATAATAACTTTGATTTTTATAATTTGTATTTAATCCTGCACCTGCATACATTATTTCATCAGCAGTTATTAATCCTACTGGTATGTCTACACCTTCTACATTAAGTGCTTGATTTCCTTTCTTGCTACCTGGGATTGTAAATAAATCATTATCCTGTGGACATTTAAATGTTGGCTTTTTACTTGTCATTCGTACATAGCCTCCATATGACGTATTACTATTTCCAAATCCATAATTATGGGTATCTATATTTCCACTAGAAGAACTTGCATATGGTGATCTATCATTACAAAATCCTGCATTTCCATCTATATATTCTTTATAAGTTTCTGGAAATGAGTTCATATACCATGTTTTTAATTGAGATAAAATAATACTTGGATTTGTATTTGCATGAGTTTTATCATATGCTCCGCTTCCACTTTGGCTTGTTGCCCCATACATAAATCCTATATAGGCATTATCATTATTGTCACTATTATACATTCTTCCAGTTGTAATAATTGTATCTGTTGCCTGTCTATTAATACTACTACCATTATATATTAATCTTATACTTCCATCTCCGTTTATTCTTACTATTTGCCAATAAGTTTTATCTATCTTTACCCAATTATTAGTTGGCACTCCTCTAAAATAATAGGTTGCCCCATCATTATCTTTTGCTTGACATAATAAGCCTTCCGTATCCTCTGCCTTATCAATTGTGGCATTTCCTTCATTGTCTATTGTTGGGCAACCTTGTTCTGCTGTATTTACTGATAACCCTGTTAGTTTATCTAATGTATCTTTAGCAGATATTTGTTTGTCTAAATAAACTTTGCATCTAGTTCCTCTTTCATTTATTCCTATATATAAACTATCTTCTCTATATTCAATTATATCTTTTATTTCTTCTCCACCTTTTTTAGTACATGAACTTAATTCTTTATTTATTGTATAATTTCCTTCTGGTATTGTTTCTACATACTTGTATTCTTCTCCTTCTTTAACATATATTCCTAAGACTGTTAAATCTGGTAATTTATAATTTATATTTGAACTAACTAATTTAGTAGTATCTACTACTTTATACTTAGCCATACTAATAAAGTAATTAATTATTATGATAAGTACTACTCCCAAGATTAAGCCATATAAAATCCATATTCCTCTTTTATTAGTATCAACATTTAGTTTTTCAAATTTCAATTTAGCTCAACTCCTATCATAGAAATTTCTAGTTTATAAATAAATTATAATTCATGGTATGCTAAAAGTCAAGAAAAAAGTCGTATTTGTCGCCATTTAACTTTTAGTTTTTAATCTTATGAGAAAATAAATTTGGTGATAATATGGAATATGGTGAAATATTGCAAGATATAAGAAAAGATAACTATTTAACTCAAGAAGACGTGGCAAAAATTCTTAAAATTTCTCGAAGTACATATAAAGATTATGAAGTTATTAATAGAGTAATTCCTTTGAAATATTTGATTATTTTATGTAATTATTTTAAAGTTTCTTTAGATTATGTTTTAGGTTTAACTAAAAATCAAAATTATTCTTTTATTAAAAATAATAATTTTGATAATGATTTATTTAAAATTAGATTTAAAGAATTTAGAAAAAATATTAAATTATCTCAAAAAGATTTAGCTATTTTTTTAAATACTTCTCACTCAATGATTAGTGATTATGAAAATGGCAAAAAAATTATATCTACTTCTTTTTTATATGCTTTATGTAAAAACTATCATATTTCAGCTGATTATTTATTAGGTAGAATTGATAAACCTAAATATTTGGAGTAGTGTCGAATTTTGTCGAGCGAAATTTCTTGACTATAGTTTATTTTAATTTTAGAATAAATACTTGAACATTTAAGGCGAAGTACCTACTTTAGTGTTTTCCTTTCCAAACTATCCTTTACTGAGTTTTCAGGGGGTTAGATTTTGTAAAGGAGGTACTTAGAGTTATGTTAAAAGCAATTTTAACATTATAGTTGCTACAACGCTTGTTGTAACGATAAAAAAGACACTTCTCTTTATCAACATGAATATACATATTGACATTAAGATAAGTGTCTATAAGCATTAGTTTGTAGGCATTTAGTCCTTAAATGTTCTACAATTTGATTTTAACATAATATTTTTAAATATACAATATTTTTTATTAATTTAAAAAGATAGGTTAAATAACCTATCAATATAAAGTAATAAAAATATAACTTGCCTTTGGATAGAGATAATAAGCACCAAAGGCAAGAGAATATTAATCAAGTTTTACTGTGAATGGGTGTTCAGTTGTTCCATCTCCATCACTTGTAAATGGCGTATCAGCTTTCAGATTTATTACTGGACGGATACCTATGTCAGTTCTATCTAAAATGGTGTTTGTTACGGTCATTGCATAAAGAGTTCCTCCACTACTACCAGTTACAATATACTCTTCAGAATAATAGAGTGACCCATCTAAATATATAGACGGTGACATTGTCCAGTAATAACTACCATTAGATAACCAATATTTTGGGCTTGAAGGCATTAAACCACCTGCAAATATTACTTCATCTGCTGTGATTAATCCTACTGGTACTGGTAATGCCTTATTTCCTTTTTCACTACCAGCGATTGTAAATAAATCATTTTCTTGCATACACTTAAATATTGACTTTTTATTCGTTTCAATTCGTATACGTGAACCATAATATGTGGGAGAAATAGTTCCATATCCTCGGTTTTCCTTATCCATTGGACTTCCTGAAGAACTATCTCCATAAGGTGTTCTATCATTGCAAAATCCTGTTTCTCCATCTACATATTTCTTATAAGCTTCTGGAAAATCACTACCTGTCCACCATGTTTTTAATTCTGTCAATACATTACTCAAATTTTTATTTTCAGTAGCTGATTTATAATCATTAGAACTACTTCCGTACATAAATCCTACATATTTATTATCATTAGCTGATGTATTAAATTTAACACCGCTTTTAATTAGTCCTGTACTACTAGTACTTTTTCCAACATATATTAATCTAATCGTTCCATTTCCATTTATTCTGATTATTCGCCAATAATAATCTCCTATTTTTACCCAATTATTATCTAATACTCCTCTAAAATAATAAGTTGTTCCATAATCATCTGCTCCCTCACACAATAAGCCATTTTCTTCGGTAGAAACAGATACTATGTTAGCACTTCCATCATTATTTAAAACTGGACAACCTTCTCCTGTTGTATTAACAGCTAAATGTAGTTTATCTTTAGTAATTTCAGAATTCTCTTTTTGTTTTAAATCAAAATATAAATAACACTTTGTTCCTGCTTGCTTTATTCCTGTAAAATCTATTGTGTTATTACTTACTGTAATATTTATTCCTCTATTATTATATGATGCTTTTCCTTTTAATTCTTCCTCTCCTACTTTACAATAAGTTAATTCTTCATTTAACTCTTTATTAGTTGGAATTAAACCATTATCGACTTTTTTATATGAATCTAATGGATTTTCTTCTGTTCCTTCTTGTATATATATTGCTATTAAACTAAAGTCGGCATTTGAATAACTAATTGTAGAATTAACTAACTTTGCACTATCTACTACTTTATATTTAGCTTTAGTTAAAAACAAATTAAATATAATAAGTAGTCCCACTCCTGTTATTAGGCCACATAAAAATATTGTTTTTCCTTTTCCATTACTTTCGTTTAATCTTTCGAATTTCATTACTTCCAACTCCTATCATAGAAATTTCTAGTTTATAAATAAATTATAATCTATGATATTCTAAAAGTCAAGAAAAATGTCGGATATTTTAACCCTTTTGTAACAAAATATACAAATAATGAGAAAATGTCTGTGGTGATTTTTAATGTATGGTAGTAGATTAAAGTTAGTTAGAGAAAGAATTGGTTTAACACAAAAACAACTTGCTGATATAATTGGAGTTACAAGATCAGCTTATACTCAATATGAAAGTGAGTACAATACAATTCCGCTTATTCATTTAATTACTTTATGCAATTACTTTGACATTTCTTTAGATTATATTTTTTCTTTTAGAGACAAGAATAAATATAAAAATACAAATAAAGAATTTGACATATTAAAAGTTGGTAAAAGGTTAAAAGAGTTTAGAAAAGAATTTAAAATCACTCAAGTTGATCTTGCTAATATATTTAATACTACTCATTCAGTAATAGCTGATTACGAACGTGGTAGATATTTAATTTCAATATCTTTTCTTTATACTATTTGCAAAAACTACCATATTTCGGCTGATTATTTATTAGGTAGAATTGATAAACCTAAGTATTTGGAGTAGTGTCGAATTTTGTCGAACGATTTTTCTTGATTATTTCTATTTATTATTTATAATAGTATCTTGAGCGTTAGGACTTGCGTCTACTAATTCTGACATATTTATTGCCTCCCTTACAAAACTTCTTAGGGGGTTTTGGAGAAAGGAATTTATATGAAATTATTAGTTAGCTTAAAAGTAATTTTAAACTATATAATTTGTTTGCTTTCGAGTAAACGAAAACTTGCTAATAAAAATCAATAGTTTTTTGTAAAATTTTAAAATTTATTTTAAAGTTAATATTAAAACATGCTAA
>CANPVV010000051.1 GCA_947581835.1 uncultured Bacilli bacterium | reverse complement strand
CCAACACGTTCTTTAAGTTTAACAATTCTTGTATAACCTCCATTACGTGTTTCATATTTCTTTGCAAGTTCATTAAATACTTTAGATACAACTTCATTATCATTATAAAGAAAGGCCAAAGCTTTTCTTCTAGCTACTAAAGTACCTTTTTTCCCATAAGTAATCATTTTATCAACAAATTTTCTTACTTCTTTAGCTCGTGCCTCAGTTGTAATAACATATCCATTCATAATAACATCACGAGTTATATTAGCAAGCATACTTCTTCTTTGTCTAGTTTCTCGACTTAATTTTCTATATAACATATTCTAGCCTCCTTAATCACGGAACTTAAGTCCCATTTCTGCCACTTTATCCAAAACTTCTTTAAGAGATTTTTTACCAAGATTTCGTATTTTAGTAACCTCAACCTCTCTTTTTGAAATAAGATCTTGAACTGTGTGAATACCCGCTCTTTTTAAACAGTTATAAGCTCTAACTGAGAACTCAATTTCCTCAATTGGAGTTTCAAGAGTTTTAGTAATAGTATCAACCTTTTTCTCTTGCATTAAACCAGTAACATCACTAATAGAATTTAAATCAGCCACAATATTAAAATGTTCAATTAAAATTCTTGAAGCAAGAGCCATAGCTTCCTCTGGAGTCATACTACCATTAGTACTAACATCCATAGTTAATTTATCATAATTTTCATTTTGACCAACTCTTGTAGATTCAACTTCATATTTAACTAATTCAATTGGTGAATAATTAGAATCAATCGCAATTACTCCCACTTTATTTTCGGCAAATAATTTCTTATTTTCTTTCGCATCAACATATCCTTTACCATTAAATACAGTAACCTCCATGTCAATTTTTCCACCTTCAGCTAAATTACAAATAACTAAATCTGGATTAATAATATCTACATCGGCATTTTTTTCAAAATCTCCAGCAGTAACTGGACCTTCAGTATTCTTAAATAATCTTAAAGTTTTAACTTCTTCTGTATGATTTTTAACAACTACACTTTTTAAAGCCAAAACAATACTTGTTACATCTTCAATAACACCATCTATTTTTTGAAATTCATGTAATACACCTTCAATTTTAACAGAAGTTATTGCACTACCTGGCAAACTTGATAACATAACTCTTCTAAGCGCATTCCCAATAGTTGTTCCAAAACCTCTTTCAAGGGGTTCCAATTCAAATTTTCCATAGAAATTGCTTTCTTGATATTCAGCAATTCTATATTCTGGTTTTTCAAAACTAATCATATATCATAACCCTTTCTTTATATATAACTATTTTCTAGGACGTTTTGGTGGACGACAACCATTATGTGGTACTGGTGTCTCATCAGTAATTGATAAAATTTCAAGTCCAGCTGACTGTAAAGATCTAATTGCAGTTTCTCTTCCAGCACCTAAACCTTTAACTACAACATCAACCTTCTTAACACCTTGTTCCATTGCAGACTGTGCTGCAGCCTCTGCACTCATACCAGCAGCAAAAGGAGTTTTCTTCTTACTTCCTTTATAACCAATAGTACCACTCGATGCCCAAGATATAACACTACCATTTTTCTCTGTAATAGTTACGATTGTATTATTATAAGTAGAATGAATATGAGCAACTGCTTCTGGAATATTCTTTTTTACTTTTCTTTTTCTTCTATTATATGCCATAATTAACCTCCTACTTTCCTACTTTTTTCTTATTAGCAACTACTTTACCTCTACCCTTACGAGTATGAGCATTTCGGTTAGTTCTTTGACCTCTAACTGGAAGTCCTTTTTTATGTCTAACTCCTTGATAGCAGCCTATTTCCATTTTATTTTTAATATTCATTTGCACATTACGTCTTAAATCACCTTCAACAACATGATTATCAACTTCTTTTCTTAAACGTGCAATTTCCTCATCTGTTAAATCTTTAACTTTAACTGCTGGATCAACTCCTGCTGCCTCACAAATCATTCTTCCTAAATTATTACCAATTCCATATATTGCAGTTAAACCTACAAATACTTGTTTTTCACTTGGTAATTCAATATTTTTAATACGTGCCATAATTCCCTCCTAACCTTGAGTTTGTTTGTGTTTTGGATTATCACAAATAACCATAACTTTTCCTTTTCTTCTAATTATTTTGCACTTTTTACAAATCTTTTTAACTGATGGTCTAACTTTCATTATAATACCTCCATTATCTTTTATTCCATGTTATACGCCCACGTGTTAAATCATAAGGCGAAAGTTCAATAGTTACCGTATCACCTGGTAGAATACGAATCATATTTACTCGCATTTTACCAGAAACGTAGGCTTTTACAGTAAATCCATTAGGTAGCTCTACTAAGTAATCGCTTCCCTTTAGAACTTCAATTACCTTTCCTTCTACTTCTATTTTTTCTTCTTTATTTTGACTAACATTAATTTTATCTTTATTCTTCGCCATCACAAATTTCTCCCGTTAATATTTTATATCCATCTTTTGTTACTGCCACTGTATGTTCAAAATGTGCACTTGGAAGCCCATCATCAGTACAAATTGTCCAATCATCATCAAGCATATAAATTTCTTTATCTCCCAAATTAAGCATTGGCTCAATTGCAATTACCATACCAGCTTTAAGAGTAACACCTGTTCCTGCTTTTCCATAATTAGGAACATCAGGGTCTTCATGAATACTTGTTCCAACTCCATGTCCAACTAATTCTTCAACTACCGATAATCCATGTTTATGAGCATATTCTTCAATCGCTGAAGATATATCTCCAATTTTAGCACCTTCTCTAACTTTACTTATACCTTCCATTAAAGCTTTCTCAGTATTTAAAACTAATTCTTTAACTTCAAGTGGTGCTTCTCCAACAATATAAGTTCTTGCTGCATCACTATGATATCCATGTATTGCAACACCAATATCAATAGAAACAACATCCCCATCATGAATAACTCTCTTACCTGGAATACCATGTACAACCTCATCATTAATTGATACACAGATACTTGCTGGATATCCTTCATAATTTAGAAAAGATGGTACAGCATTATGTGAAGTAATAAAATTATAAGCAATCTTATCTAGTTCTTTTGTTGTTATTCCTGCCCTTAAATGTTTTTTTATCTCTTCATGGGTTTTATAATTCAAAATACCAGCTTCCCGCATTAATTTTATTTCTCTCTCACTTTTAATACTAATCATTTTTCCGCCTCTATTTTAATTTCTGCGATAATATTATCTAAAGTATCCATCGCATCAATTGAAATTAATATCCGTTTATCTTTGTAATAATCTAATATCGGACTAGTATTTTCTAAATAATTTTGAAATCTTGTTTTAAAAGTTTCTTCATTATCATCACTTCGATGCTCAAGTCCTACTTTACAATCATCACAAATATTATCTACTTTAGGTTTTAACTCTTCATTATTTAAATTATAACTTCTCTTACAATTAGGACATATTACTCTGCCCATAACTCTTTTTAAAGCTTCCTCTAAACTAATATTTAAATAAACTACTAAATTGTTAGTAACTTTATTACTTACTAACATTTCATCTAATTTTTTAGCTTGTTCTAAAGTTCTAGGAAACCCATCTAAAATAAATGATTTATTAGTATCTAAAGAATTTAGCTTATTTTCCATTAAATTAATCATAAACTCATCATTAACTAATTTTCCTTGCTTAATAATTTCATCAAGCTTCTTACCTAAATCTGAACTTTTTTTAATTTCTTCTCTAAGTAAATCTCCCGTACTAATATGTTCATAATTATAACTTTTTACTAGTAAATCACTAATTGTACCTTTACCAGCCGCCGGAGGAGCGATAAATATGATATTTCGCATATTATCTAAACCTCTTCTTGCGTTCTGAATAACTTCTAGCTGTTAAACTGCTTTCTATTTGTTTATAAGTTTCTATAGCAACTCCAACTACAATCAATATTCCTGTACCTCCAATTGTTACACTGCTAGGCAAATTAGTAAATGTTGATATAATAACTGGAAGTGCTGCAAGTATAACTAAGAAAATTGAACCAATAAATGTTAATCTTGATAATGATTTACTAATATATTTACTAGTTTCTTCTCCTGGTCTAACTCCTGGAATATATCCTCCATTTTTATTTAAATTTTTACTCATTTCATCAGGATTCATACTTAAAAATGTATAAAAATATCCAAATACAAATATTAATACTACATAAAGAAGTAATCCTGTTGGTGAAGTATAAACTATATAATTTCTAACAAAGTTTATTGCTGCCTCATTTTTAGTAAGCTCTACAATAGTTGCTGGAATAGTCGTGAAAATTGATGCAAATATTACTGGAATAACTCCCGCGCTATTAATCTTTATTGGTAAAAAAGATTGTTGAGCTCCATATGCACTAGTCGTCCTATTTGAATATTGAATAGGAATTCTTCTTTCGGCTAGTTGTACCCAAATAATACCTACAATAATTAAAAGATAAACTAAAATAAATAATAAGAATAATGCAATTCCAAGTCCAGTTTCCATCGCACCTCCTAAAAAGGCACTATAAGCTCCAGTAAATACAGATGGCATACTCATTATAATACCAGCCATAATAAGTAATGATTGCCCATTTCCAATTCCTTTACGAGTTATCTCATCACCTAACCAAAGCAAGAAAGCTGTACCAGCCGTCATTACTAAACTTATTTTAAGCACTGTCATAACATCTGTTTCTCCTAAAGTAAACACACTTATGGCATATGCTTGTACAAAGGCAATTATAATACCTAAATATCTAGTAATCTTATTAATTTTCTGTCTTCCAATATAACCTTCTTCTTTTAATTCTTTAAAATAAGGAATAATATCCATTTGTAATAACTGAGTAATGATACTTGCTGTAATATATGGACTAACACCTAATCCAAATATTGAGAAATTCCTCAAAGCTCCACCACTCATTAAGTTAAAAATCTCTAAAAAACCAAGTTCACTAGTTATATAATTTGCCCAAGGAATAGTAACTCCTGTGCCTATCGCAAAGAAGCCTAAACAAAATAAGGTAAAATAAATTCTTTTTCTTAAATCTTTATTTGACTTACTAAATATTTTGGCTACTCCTTTAAACATCTAAATCACCTCAGCTTTACCGCCAGCTTTTTCTATTTTAGTAACAGAAAGAGATGAAAATCTTTGAGCCTTAACTGTTAATTTCTTTGTTAATTCTCCATTAGCTAGTACTTTAACTCCACTAAGCTGTTTTTTAAGTATTCCCTTTTCTTTTAATACTTCTGGAGTTACAATATCTCCATCATTAAAATGTTTCTCTAAATCACTAAGATTTATAACTGCAAACTTTGTTGCAAAACGTTTATTATTAAATCCTCTTTTAGGTATTCTTCTATAAATAGGAGTTTGTCCACCTTGGAACCAAGCACTAATACTTGCTCCACTTCGAGACTTTTGACCGTTTTCTCCACGTGTAGAAGTTTTACCCATTCCACTTCCTGGACCACGACCAACTCTTTTACGCGCCTTTTTCTCATTAGACACTGGTAATGACTCTAACTTCATATTATAATTCCTCCACATTCTTACCACGTAAAGCCGCTACTTTAGCTGGACTTTTTTGCGATTTTAATGCTTCAAGAGTTGCTTTAGCAACATTTATCTTCGTATTAGAACCAAGTGATTTAGAAACAATATCTTTAACACCTGCAAGCTCTAAAACTGCTCTTGCTGCACCACCAGCAATAACTCCAGTACCTTTTTTAGCTGGTTTAATCATAACTACTGCTCTACCAACTTTAGCTGTTGCCTCATGTGGAATAGTTCTATTGTTAGCAAGTGCTACTTTAGTAACATTTTTATTGGCTGCTTGTAAAGCTTTCTTAATAGCCTCAGGTACTTCATTAGCTTTACCATTACCAATGCCAACTAACCCTTTTCGATTTCCAACTACAACAGTTGCAGAGAATCTAAAGTGACGACCACCTTTGGTAACTTTTGTTACTCTACCAATAGATATAACTTTTTCTTCCAATAAATTTTTCTTAGGTTCTATATTTTTCTTTGGCATAACTTAATCCTCCCACTCTAGAATTCTAATCCATTTTCGCG
>CANPVV010000050.1 GCA_947581835.1 uncultured Bacilli bacterium | reverse complement strand
ATAAAAGCGATAGATGAGTATATTAATTACTATAATTATGATAGAATAAAAGAGAAATTAAAAGGATTGTCACCTGTTCAATTTAGGTTACAATCCTTAAGTAATTAAGCTGTCCAACTTTTGGGGTTCAGTTCATAGCGAATGAGTGTCATTTTTTTATTACTGCTACCAAAGTTGATAGGAGAAATAAAATGATAGCAATGTATCTAAGAACTTTTATAATAAAAATTCTTTTCTTCATTTTATCAAACCTCCTCTCTATTTAGAGATTCGGTAGACACTCAACAACTGATGTTCCTAATTTAATTATACCAACAAAAAATATTAATTTCAATTATTAATATATTTTTAAATATAAATTAAATAATAAAAACACAGTCTTATTAACAGTAATCGCGGTGGCGACACTATTAGTTGCAGTTGTAGGTGCTACTTTTGCGTATTTCACCGCTACGGTAGGAACAGGTCAGATATCTGGTAACTCTACAAATTTAACAACTAAAGTTACAGATGACACAACTTTCACTTTTAACGGAAGTGAAATAACTCATAAGTATTTAGATTATCCTGGAGGTATGGCAATCATTGGAGCCCATGCTTCATTTAAAAAGGATTCATCTAATGATAGTACTCCCTATACAGCAAATTTTAACTTACAAATTAAATATACCAATGAAACTGGAACAAGTCTTGCTTGGGCATTATTTATGAAAGAAGGTTCTGAATTACAAACTAATTTAGATCCAAAGTGCAAATTACTTGTTGATAACGTAGGAACAACCATGCGTTATTGGTATGGTAATGATGGTGAAAGTAGTACTTTTTCAGAAAATCAATATTGTACTTTAAGTGATACAGATATAAGTGATTTAGAGACAAATTCGACTACACCTATTGCTTATGGATATTTACCATCTACTTCTGATGATGGAGAGCAAACTATTAGTGCTAGTGACAAAGCTACTGAAGGAGTACTGGAAAAATATGGAGCCAGTGGGTTAAAAGAATTTTTAGAAAATGTTGATGAAAATGGTACAACTAAAATTTATTATCCAAAATCTGAAGTTCAAGAGTATCCTTTAAAAGGTAGAAGTTTAAATACAGATGATGTAAGTGATAAATATTATTATCTTGTTGTTTTTTATCCTAATAAAGATTCTGATCAAACCACTACCGACGAGGCAAAATCAGTACAAGTTAGTTTAGAAATAGACGAGTCAAGCATTACTACATCTACTAAAAATTCTGATTAAAAACTATCTTAATTGATAGTTTTTTAAATTTTCTAAAAATTTAATAGCAATTTAAAGATTTATATATTATAATCATTATAGAGATATAATTTTATAGGTGTAGCCTCCACGACTTTATATGCCGAGGAGGTGATAAGATGTTAGCATATAATTTTACTTCATTAATGAGATGGTATTTATTGTATTTACCTTTTTAATATTAGTAATAGTATTATTACTCATTATCGCATTAGCTATCACTTTAAAAAAATAAGCACCTATAATTAGGTGCATCACTCTATATAAATAAATGTGGAGATACATCTAGCCAAAAGATTATATCTCTTTTTCTATATATATTATACACATATTTTAATATAAAATGCAAGAAATAATTATTGCTTTATTAAAATATCGGTATTTATTATATCACCTATTACACAATTTTTCAATTACTTTATTTTCAATTATTACTTAAAGATTTAAATGCAACTTTTTTAAATAAAATTTTTATATTATTTCTTTCTTTTACAATTAAATAATCAAATATTTAATTGTATTTATAATATAAATTAATTACACACGGGAATTTATCAGTTTTGAAACTTTACATTGTGCTTCAGCCCTTTATTTATAAGGATTTTCTTGTCAAATTTTAAATTTATTTTTTGAGTACATAATGAGTGCTATTGAATTTTTAATCTTTTTATATTATCATTAGTATAGAAATTACAATTTTTGTGCATAAAATTAGGCAATAAAAGCATTTTTTAAATATTATATAGAAAAATGGAGTTGTGTACTCACTTTTTTTGCTGTTTAAAAATCTCTCAAATCCTTATATTTAAAGGGTTTGGAAGATTTTTTTTAATTAAAACTGATAAATTCAGGATTATATCACCTATTACACAATTTTTCAATTACTTTATTTTCAATTATTACTTAAAGATTTAAATGCAACTTTTTTAAATAAAATTTTTATATTATTTCTTTCTTTTACAATTAAATAATCAAATATTTAATTGTATTTATAATATAAATTAATTACACAGTCTTATTAACAGTAATCGCGGTGGCGACACTATTAGTTGCAGTTGTAGGTGCTACTTTTGCGTATTTCACCGCTACTAGTAATCAACAAAATGCCAATGCAAACATAAATGCTCAAACTGCAGAGGTTGGTGGAACAGATTTTAAATTCACTAGTGAAGATAGTCAAAAAAAGATTGACTATCCTGGAGGTATAGCAATAATAGCTGCGAAAGCTGTTGGAACGAAGGCAATAGAAAATTCTACAGGTAATAATTATGATTTTGATTTCAAATTAAAAATATCTTCATCAACAACAATAGAAACCGTATTAAATTGGACTCTTTATAAAAAAGTCGGTGATACGCCAGCATCTTTAGATATAGATAGCTGTAAATTAGTTACAGATCCTCAATCCGGTGGTGAAGGTACAGTTACTACACATTATTATTATTCTGTAGATGGGAAAAAATCTACAGAAGATGCGCAAGATTGTACCCCAACTTCGTTAGAATTAACTAGTGAATTAGGTTCTGAGGTTACCCGTGGCACAATATCTAAAAATAATGTAACCGGTGCTGACAATATATTAGAACACATTGATTCAGAGTCTAATAGTGGTACTGCTTATTATTACTTAGTAATTGAATATGAAAATGAAGATTCAGATCAAGGATTAACTGACGCTGGAAGTGATAAGAATACTATTGATGTAACTCTTACTGTAGATGGCGAAGTTGCAGTTACTCCAGTAAAAGCAGAATAGAATTTCAAATAAACTATTTGATTAACATAAAAACTATCTTAATTGATAGTTTTTGTTATTTATAAAAGTTTTATAAACAAGCATCTAATAAATCTTTAATATTTTCAAAATCTTCATTATTAGTTTTTTCAACATATTTTAATTTCCTAATCTCATAGTCTATACTTCTAATATGTTCACATAAAACTGAACCTTTTACTTTTTTAGAATTTTTAAGATTATAATGAGTAGGAAAATCTTTATCATTAGAGGTTATAGGACACACTATAACCATTTTAGTATTTTTATTAAAAATGTCATTAGAAATTACTACTGCTGGTCTATATCCTTTTTGTTCATGACCTTTAGTAGGATCAAAATCTATAAAAACAATATCTCCTTGACTTGGAATATAATTTTTTACCATAACTCTTTTCCTTTCGCTTCATCCCAAGTAAATTCTTTTGCTAAATTATTTCCTTTATAATTAGCAAATTTCTCTGCAAGAGATATTTTCTCTTTTTTAGGTTTTGAGATAATTATTTTATCTTCATCATATACTAATTCTATTTTATCGTTTGTTTTTAAATTTAAAGATTTTAGTATATTACTAGGTATTCTTATACCATCTGAATTACCCCATTTCTGAAGTCTAACTTCCATATTATTCGCTCCAATCTAATTATAGTATATACAATGTTTATACATATGTCAATATATATCTATTAATATTTTATATTATTTTTAAAAAATATATACATAACACAGTCTTATTAACAGTAATCGCGGTGGCGACACTATTAGTTGCAGTTGTAGGTGCTACTTTTGCGTATTTCACCGCTACTACAACTGGAGATAATGTTGCAGGTTCAGGTACTGGAAATGTTACGACTGCAAATTTAGGTAATACTACTTTTACGTTTACTGGTAAAACTTTAGATCATAGTTATTTAAATTATCCTGGAGGTTTAGCTGTTTTTGGATCAAAAGCAGAATTTACAAAAGAGGCAACCGATGAAAATGCATATGATTTATCTTTTGATTTAGAAATTGAATATTTAAATAATACTGATACCGATTTACTTTGGGCATTATATGTAGTTGAAAATGATGAGTTAGAATCTTCTTTGGATCCAAAATGCAAATTAGTCACAGATACCGAAACTAAAGTGGGAGAGACTCATTACTGGTATAACGATGATGGTTTGAGGACTTCTACTAATAGTTGCACATTAGATTCAAGTCAAACTGGATTATTAACTAATACGTCTATGTTAGCATATGGAACATTTAAAGCAAATACTGATGAAGCAACAAAAATTGATTCTGCAAAAGCTGCGGAAGCTGGATCTAAAGATGTAAGTTTAAATCCAACTTGTAGTTCTGAACTATGTGATCCAAATGGTACTACTAACAAAATACTTGCTGATAGACCTTTATCTTTATCAAGTGGAACATCTTCGAAAAGTGTTAGTAAGTACTATTATTTAGTAGTACAATATCCAAATAAAACTACTGAACAAGAGCAAGGCTCAGGTACTCCTGAAGCTCCAGATATTCAAGTTACATTAAGAGTTACCAAAGATTCTGCTATTTCAACAGCTAAAAATACTGTATCTGGTCAATCCTAGATTAAAAAAAATATCGAAATTAAACTACGATATTTTTTTTATAATTAATTTATAAAATATTACTATGACTACCAGTATTTACTAATAATAAAATTAATTCATTATTATCATACTGATATACTAATAACCAATCAGGTTCTATATGACATTCACAACAATTTTTATATATTTTACTATTTAATAAATTATGATTTTTATATTTGAGTTCTAATATTTCTTTATTAGCTAATTTATTAACTACATATTCTAATTTTTTAATATCTTTACCTTGCTTTAAAATATTTCTTAAATTTCTTTTAAATTTATTTGAATATTTAACTTCATATCTATATTTATTCATCAGATAATAAAGCCTTTTCTAAATCTTTCCAGTTATTATAACTTGGATATTCTTCAGGGTGTTTTTTCATATAAGCAAGTTCTTTAGCAGTTTCTTTTAATTCTTCTTTAGTAAAATATTGTAATAAATCATTTTCTTCTTTAGGTAGAGTTATATCAAAAGGAACCCCATCTTTGTTTATAAGTTGTTTAATTGCCATATTTATATAAGTACTCATATTTAAACCTAAATTTTTTAAAATATTTGTTGCTAACTCTTTATCTTTAGCATCAACTTGAACATTAATAGCACTAGTCATATTTTCCATTAATATCACCTCTTTCTTGTTAATTTTAACATATTTTTAAATTATAGTCAACAAAACTACAACATGATTACTACTAATATAATACATATAATATATATTATATGTATTATATATCAATTTATAAATAAAATTACATAACACAGTCTTATTAACAGTAATCGCGGTGGCGACACTATTAGTTGCAGTTGTAGGTGCTACTTTTGCGTATTTCACCGCTACTACTGCTAGCGAAGGCTCTGGAACAGCTAACAATAATGTTACAACTGCAGATGTAGGTAATCAATTACTTAATTTAACAGATGAAGGACAAGCAAAAGCTGATATGAAATATCCTGGTGGTAAAATGGTACTAGGTGCTAAAGTTGTAGCTTCAGTTGATGGTGGAGGAGCATATGATTTTACTTATCATGTTGGTTTTGAAATTGACACTACTAAAGTAAAATCTGAAAATACAAAAATTAAATATACTTTATATGAGACAACCACTCCTGCTGAGGGTGATTTAATGGGTACATGTGAATTAACTGAGGATGATACTACTCCTGGACAAATACATTATTTTTATGGAACTGGAACATGTACAGTTAATACTACTATCACTAGTGCTACTGCAATAGCTACAAATGAAATTACTGTACATAGTGCAAAAACAACAGTTGATGTTAATGATTCAGCTAGAACATTTGAAAATGTTACTTCATCAACTCTTGAAGCTCAAAGAACTAAATATTATTATTTAGTAGTTGAGTATTTAAATGATACAGAAAATAGTCAAAATGATGACAAAGCACAAGAAAATTTCATTAGTGCTCAAATTACTGGAATTAAAACTCCAACTACAAAAGTTCATGCTGAATAATAAACTATTTAATAAAAATAAAACTATCAATTTAAGCGATAGTTTTTTAATTGAATAAATCACTGTGAGAACCTGTTGCAAATAACAATAAAACTAATGTTTCTTCTTTTATTTTATATATTAATAACCAATCAGGTTCTATATGACATTCTTTACAATTTTGATATTTTTTATCATCTTTCAAATCATGATTACGATATTTACTTTCTAAAATTTCTTGATTAGCTAATTTATAAATAATTTCTTTTAATTTATCTAAATTCTTATTTTTAGCAAGTTTCTTTAATTGTTTTCTAAAATTAGAAGTTGTTTTAACTTCATATTTTGTATTAGTAAAATTACTTATCATTTAATATATCTTCAAACATTTTATCAACATCATGATAACCTTTAGATTCAATTTTACCATTTAAAATATCTTCACCTTCTTGTAAAGCATCTAATAATTCTTTACTTGGTTTTTTTGCACTAACATTAAAAGGTATAGCCCATTCATCAATTGATTTTCTTAAAAACATATTAATCGCCGTTGTCATATTAAGTCCTAAAGTTTCAAATAAATTATTAGCTTCTTCTTTTATATCAGCAGGTACATTTACATTTATAGTTGTATTTATACTAGCCATTTAAATCATCTCCTATTTATAGTTTATCATATTATAAACATATTGTCAACTTAATATGAATATAATATATTTATATTATATTCATATATATAAAAAATATACATAACACAGTCTTATTAACAGTAATCGCGGTGGCGACACTATTAGTTGCAGTTGTAGGTGCTACTTTTGCGTAT
>CANPVV010000049.1 GCA_947581835.1 uncultured Bacilli bacterium | reverse complement strand
ATACTTGCTCATAGTACTTTTAAATTATCTCTATCTATGGGCAAGATTATATTTATTTACTTTATATTGATAGTCTTTTAGTAAGACTATCTTTTTGTTTATTTTTATAGTATAATTTTATTAATATAGATTGGAGTTATTATATATGAAAAAGAAATTTATTATTTTAATTGGAGTACTATTTATATTATTTAGTTCTAAAGAAATCGTTTATGCCGAAGAAAGTGCACCATATTCCCCTAAAAACTTTGTAATTGTTATCGAAAACGTTAAAAAAGAAGATATTAAAAGGGTAGATATTATAAATAAAAGTCGTTTTAGCTTTAATTATGATAAAGATATCTCAAATAAAAGTACAGAAGAAATCGATAAACTTGCAATAGAAATAAATAAGTATAATAAAAATGATTTAGACTTTGAAGGCTACTGGTTAGAAGAAAATGATTTATTTTCTAAATGGAAAATCAACAATGAAGTAACCCAAGAATTTAAAAATAACACTCTCTTTCTTACTATGCCCACATACCAAAATTCAAAAGAAAAGAATATAACTGATTATGGCTCAGTTGTAAGAATAGTAACCAAAGATAATACTGTCTTGTATTCTGAAGGTATATACTCAAAATTAACCAAAACATTTGATGAATTTGCCACTAAAGAAGAACAAGAACAAGCCTATGAAGTAGCCAAAAAAGATGCAACCTACTTTGTTGCTGATTATAAAACTTTAACCAATAATTTTAAATTAGAAGAAGTTTTCCAATATGAAACTAAAACTAATTCTAAAATCATAATCTTTGGAACAATTATTATTACTTCGTTAGTTATTGGAGGAGTATTTATATATTTAAAAAATAAAAATTCTAAATAAAAAAAAAGAAGCTGCCCCCTGAAGACAGCTTCAAAAAGAATAAAAAGGGGTTGACTAGTGTGATACTAGCACCAATTCGCCTGTTAAGTGAATTGGTAAGCTTTATATTAAAGGAAAAAGAAAGATTTGTCAACACTTTTCCAAAACTTTTTTAAAAAAATTTATAAATAATTTACAAACCTTAATTAGTTTGTTAAAATTATAATGGTAGGTGAGATAAAATGGTCTTTAAAAAACCGTATGCCTTTATAATTAAGCATTTCCGAATTATCCATTTATTACTATTAATTCCCATGCTTTATTTATTAATTAAATCCGGGAATATTGTCGAATTTTTTAGAGATTATGTCGCTAATGATTATCATTTTATTAGTGATACTATTTCTATCTCTAATTTATCAGCTTCTTATGTAAATATCTTTATGTATTTAGCTATATTAATAATAGTTGGAGTATATGCAGTAATATCTTTTTTACTTCAAAACAAAGAAAAACCCACTAAATATTATAATATAAGTATTATCTATTATATGTTTTTATTTATTATGCTTACTGTCTGTGTAAGTATCTTACAAACCATTGAAGATGCTGCTTTATCTAATACTTTTGCAAGAATCATTCGAGATATAGTTATAGTTATTAGATATAGTGAATATATATTTATTATTTTTAACCTAGTTCGTGGAGTTGGTTTTAATTTAAAGAAGTTCAACTTTGAAAGTGATGTCGCTGATTTAGATATAAGTGAAGAAGATAGTGAAGAGTTTGAATTTTTAGTTGGCAAAGATGCTTATAAAACCAAGCGAAACATTCGAAGATTTTTTAGAGAATTAATATATTATTACAAAGAAAATAAATTCATATTTACCATTATTTTTATAATTATTGGAATAGTTATTGGAAACATGATTTATTCTAACTTTAATGTTTATGAAAAAGTTTATAAAGAAGGCGAAAGTGTAGCTTTCGGAGATATTAATTTTAAAGTTAATAATTCTTATCTAACTACTTTAGATTTAAATGGAAAAACTATTAATAATGATAAAATATATTTAGTTTTACAAATTACTATATCTAATAGATTTGGAGTTGATAAAAAATTCAATTATGATAATTTACAAGTCCTAGTAGATAAAAAGAAAACCTCACCTAACTTAATGATAGGTAATTCCTTTTTAGATTTAGGAAACCCTTACAATGGTAGTTTTATTAAAGCTAACAGTGAAATTCCCTATATTTTAATCTATGAATTAGACAAAAGTAGTAGAGAAAGAGATTATGAAATAGAATCCTATTCTGGTTACAACCCTGCCGGAGTAGGAGCACTATCAAGAAGTGTAAAAATTAATCCTACTGTTATTAATAGCAATGTAACTACCACCAATGTCAATGCAGGAACTATAGTTAATTTAGGTAAATCTCATGTAGGTAACTCTACTCTAACTTTAAATAACTATGAATTTTGCAATCGCTTTGAATATGAAATAAATGGTGCCACTAGAGCGGTCTATATTGATTTAATTAAAGACCGAAACCTAACTTTAATGGTAATGGACTACAAATTAGATTTAGATAAAAATTCTGATTATATGATGAGTCCCAAAGATATAAATGCTTTTTTTGAAGATTTTATGAAAATAAGATATGTTTTAGATAATAAAACTTATTATAGTGACGTTTCTTTAGCCAATCCTGCCGGATATACCGATAAAATTCTATTTAAAATAGATAAAAAAATAATGGATGCCGAAACTATTGAAGCCATCGTAACAGTAAGAAATATTTCATATGTATTTAAATTAAAATAGAATATTCTTGAAAATACAAAGAAATTAAAGTATAATTAAGTTAAGAATAGGAGGAGACTATGAGGAAGATTATTGCTAGTTTAGATATAGGTAGTAGTAGTATTAAGTTAATAGTTGGAGAAATTATTAAACATTCTTTAAATATTCTTTGTGTCTCTGAAGTTCCTAGTAAAGGAATAAAAAAGGGTTTAGTCCATAGTAGTGATGATTTAATTCCTGTTTTAAAAGAGGTTTTTCATAAAGCTGAAGAAATGCTTGGAGTACCAATTAAAGAAGTAGTTTTAGATATTCCTGCTTATTATACAGAAATTTTAATGAGTGAAGGAGTTAGTACTATTACTAATGAAGAGGGGATAGTTGGTAATCAAGATATAATTAGAGCTATGCAGGCCGCAAGTTATAATAAGATTAATCAAGACATGGAGTTAGTAAGTATAATTCCAACTAGATATAAGTTAGACGAAGAAATTGTTAAAAATCCTTTAAATATGGAAGGCAAAAAATTAACCATTAAAGCAGTATTAGTTTTAGCCCCTAAAGTTAATATTAATCCAATGGTTAAGGTTTTAGATAGAATTGGCGTAAATGTCTTAGACGTAGTAACAACTTCTTTAGGAGATTTTGAAGCTATTAAAGATAAAAATACCGCAAGTAGCCTAGTTTCTTTAATAAATATTGGCGAAGAAACAACTACAGTTGCCATCTTTAATAAAGGAATACTTACCAAAGTTGAAGTAATAGAATTAGGTGGTGCTAATATTGATAATGATATTGCCTACATTTACAAGATAACTAAAAAAGATGCGAAAGAATTAAAAGAAAAGATGGGACTAGCCTCCAGTACTATGGCTTCATTAGATGAAAAAGTAAATCTAACTGACCGGATGGGCGAAAATATTGTTATTAATCAAAAAGATTTAAGTGAAATAATTGAAAGTAGACTAGAAGAAATACTAAATTTAGCTAAAAAGCAAATGAACTTACTTACTAAGAAAAATATTGAATGTATTATGGTAACTGGTGGAACTACCGAAATGGGAGATTTTAATATTTTACTCGATAAAGTCTTTACTAAATCATATATTCTTGGTAAAATAGGAATTGTAGGTGTTAGAAATAACAAATATAGTACTGCGTTAGGAACGATAAAGTATTATAATGGAAGGTTAAAATTAAAAAATATGGAATATTCAGTGTTTAATATTGATGAATTAGAAATTTTAAGTGGCGATCATAAAAAAATTAATATAAATGAAAATTCAATATTAGGAAAAGTATTTGGATATTTTTTTGATAATTAAGGAGAGTGCAATATGAACGGATTACAAATGGACCAAATTGCCAAGATTAAAGTTATTGGCGTAGGTGGCGGGGGAAATAATGCCGTTAACCGAATGATTGAAGAAGGAGTAAAAGGTGTTGAATTTATAATTGTTAATACCGATTTACAAGTGCTTAATGCATCACCTTGTGAAAACAAAGTACAAATAGGTGCAACGATTACTGAAGGCTTAGGCGCGGGAGCTAATCCAGAGATAGGACGAGCTGCGGCCATTGAATCAAAAGCAGATTTAGAAGAAGTAGTTAAAGGTGCTGATATGGTCTTTGTTGCTTGTGGTATGGGCGGTGGAACTGGTACCGGTGCTGCTCCAGTTATCGCTGAAATAGCCCAAGAATCTGGTGCTTTAACTGTTGGTATTGTAACTAAACCTTTTAGATTTGAAGGTAAAAAAAGGATGGAAAATGCCTTACTTGGCCTTGAAGAATTAAAAAAACACGTAGATACTTTAATTGTTATTCCTAATGATAAACTAAGAGATATAATTGATCGAAATACATCATTTAAAGATGCCTTTAAAGAAGTAGACAATGTTTTACACCGTGGTGTTCAATCTATTTCCGATTTAATCGCCGTTACAGGAATTATTAACCTCGATTTTGCCGATGTCAAAACTGTCATGCAAAAAAGTGGTACTGCAATTATTGGAATTGGTTGTAATGCTGGCGAAAATAGAGCCATTGAAGCTGCCCGTCAAGCTGTTGCCAATTCATTACTAGAAGCTACCATTGAAGGGGCAACTAATGCCATTGTAAATGTTACAGGTGGTTCTAATTTAACTTTATTTGAAATTGAGGATGCTGTTGAAACTGTAAGAGCTGCCGCTAACAGTGACGTTAATATTATCTTTGGAGCTATTCAAAATGATAATCTAACTGATGAGGTAATTGTTACAGTAATTGCGACAGGTTTTGAAAATGAAGGCGAAACCGATGAAATATTATTCTCTGATAGTAATACTATTCCAAGAAGAAGACAAGAAGCTGTTCCTGTTACCGACAATGAATATGATATTCCACCATTTTTAAGAAATAATAAAGATAATAGATTTTAATAATAATTTATAACCCTTATGAGTAATGTCACCATCATTACTCTTTTTTTCTAAATAAAAGGTTCTTAATGTTTAAGAACCAAATAAAAAAACAAATAAGTAAATAATGAAATTTTAGAAGTTTTAAAATAATTCTTTTTTGTGTTCTCTTTTATCTTCCAACTTCCTAAATATTTTACCTATTTGTTATAACCTATTTGTTATAAATTTTAATCTAAGAATTTTTACTATCCAAAAGTAATTCTGCTACTTTATTAATTGGTCCTGCTCCAATAGTTAAAATTAAATCTTGTTCCTCTACATTTTCTTTTAAATATAAAGCAATTTCTTCATAAGTTTTAATATGTCTAACATTTTTATTAGTTTTTTTAATAAGTTCTACTAAATCATCTTCTTTAACATTCCAAATATTTTCTTCTCTTGCCGGATATATATCACAAATAATTATATTATCAAATTTAGCTAAAACCTCTGCAAAATCTTTTATATGCTCATAAGTTCTACTATAAGTATGTGATTGAAAAACAGCCCAAGTTTTTTTATGTTTAACACTTAAAGAAGAATTATAAGTAGCCATTATTTCAGTTGGGTGATGAGCAAAATCATCAAAAATAGGACAATTTTTATATTCACCTAAATACTCAAATCTTCTTCCAACACCCTTAAATTCTTTTAATGCTTTTTTAACAATCACTTTATCAATTCCATAATTAATAGCCATTCCAATCGTAGCTAAAGCATTTAAAACATTATGTTTACCTCTAACACTTAAAGTAATACTTTCCCAAAATTCATTATTTAAATAAACTTTAAAAGTAGGAAATCCTAAATCTGAAAATACGATATCTTTCGCTTGTATATTTGCTTTTTCATTTAAAATCCCATAAGTTAAAACATTATTAATACCTTCCTCTAATCCCTTTGTATTATCATCATCAATATTTACTACTAAATGTCCTGAAGAGGGGAGCAATCTTGTAAATTTATAAAAAGATTTCTTTGTATTTTCAATATTTTTAAAATAATCTAAATGATCATTATCAATATTTAAAATAACTTCACTAAAAGGATGAAAATGTAAAAAAGAATCTACGTATTCACAAGCTTCCAATATAAAATATTTTTTTCCTCCAATATAATAATTACCCTCTATTCTTTTTAAATAAGCTCCAATTTGAATTGTTGGATTTAAATTAGCCTCTAAAAATACACTTGCAATCATACTAGTTGTTGTACTTTTTCCATGTGTCCCACTTATACATATTAAATGTTCATAATCTTTAGTATATTCTCCTAAAAATTCTGCTCTCTCAACTGCCTCAATATTATTTTCTCTTGCCGTCAAGAGTTCTATATCATCACTACTAATCGCTGCTGTATATATAACTAAATCTGCATCTTTAACAAGTTTAGTATCATGCCCAATTACTAATTTAATACCTATCTTTTCTAAATATTCCGTATTATGGGTACAAGCTAAATCACTACCTGTAACAATTACCCCATCATGTTTAAGCATTGCTGCAATACAGTACATACTAGCTCCACCAATTCCAATTAAATGAATATGTTTATAATCTTTAATATTTTTTTTCAAGTTACATTCCGCCTCACTTTAATACTATTATATACTTAAAATCTTCCAATATCAAATAAAAAGCATATTTTATCTAGTTTTTTAGTATAAAGTTTGTTATAATGATTATGGTTAATTTTAATAATTATTAATTTAAATATATTTGGAGGAGTTTATGAGAAACATAAAATATACGTTATTTTTATTTATATGTAGTTTTATATTTATAAATGTTGCTCATGCTGATGCTGTGTGTACCTATAAAAATAATACTATTGAATTTGTTTGCAATGTCTCATCAAATAAAGTAAGTTGTACTACATCTTATCCTTCTGGAGGCACTAAAAATGTTAGTCTAACTCCTGCCGATTTTACTAAAAATGGTAAAATTGACTGTGATAATTTAAAAAATATCTATGTAGATGCTTATCTTGATAATAATGGAAAAATGAATTATTATGATATCAATACCACTGGTATCTGTACCAAAGCTAAAGCTGAATATGATAAAGTAAGGCCATCAGGTTCTAAGCCTGGAAGTGATGAGTGTTTTAACT
>CANPVV010000048.1 GCA_947581835.1 uncultured Bacilli bacterium | reverse complement strand
TCAAAAATTTGACAAAAAAATAACCATTTTATAATGGCTTGCACAATTTTTATATTTTAAAACTGATAAATTCCCGAGTTCTTTTAATATCGATAGAATAATCTATTATATTATACTTATAGCTAGTAGTATTCTTGGTGGTTCTTTTGGTAAAAATTTTCACTTTAAAAAAATAAAAAAATAAAGTTTGACATAATAACAATCTTAGTATATAATATAAATAACAAAAGACATAAATTGGTCTTATGCTGGTAAATATTTAATATTTATCCGAGTCCCTTATCTATATAGGTAAGTAGGCCTCGACTCGTGTATGGTGCCAAGCGCCGCTTAAAAAGACAACTAGGATAGTTGTTTTTTTAATGCATTCTTTTCTTATCTAAATTTCTAAATATTTTTTTAATTTCTTCATCAGTAAAAAAATACTGTCCCTTTTTATATATTTTATTATTATATTCATAATAAAACTTATCTAAATATGTAAGCATATCTGCTACCTGAAATAATCTATTTTCTTTATGATCAAAATCTACTATATGTTTAAAATTATCAAATCTACTAAATATTTTATCTAATAATTTAGCTAAATACTTTTGTCCATTATCATAATATAAAACTATCTCTTTAAATTTATCAAAATAATCTTCTTTATCTATAAGAATATCACTTATTATATCTTCTATCTTTTTTCTTAATTGTCCTTTATTATTTATATAATCTTTTCTAATAATCACACTTAAATAACTAATTGGAGCTTTTTTAGTAAACTGATATATCGCATTAAATATACTTTTGCGTTTTTCTATAGAATATAATTTATATTCTTCTCTATTACATATAAGATTAGCCATATGTATCATATCATTATAACCTATTCTTTTTAGTCTATTATTTAAATTATCTATTTCTTTATTTATACTAATTTTATGATCATAAAAAACAAATGAAACAACATACAATATTGAAGATTGATTAATAAACCCAAAATCTCCACTTTCATCTACATATATACTTAATTTCATACTTCCTCCATGAAAAAAAGCACCAATCAACATAATGATTAGTGCATTATAAATTTATATATCAATTGTATCATAAAAAGTATCTACCTTCAATGAAAAGTTTTCATTGACTTATCATTATCTTTAGCATATAATAAATATAAATCAAAGAATTAACTTTGAGGATAGATTTATCTATCTCGAGTCTCTTGTTAAGTTATGGCAAGTAGGATTCGACCCGTGTATGGTGCCAAGCACCGCTTAAGAAGACAACTATGATAGTTGTTTTTTTAATGCTTTCATTTATATTAATCCACTCAAAATAGAAAAATAGCACCAACCATATTAATGATTAGTGCATTTATCATAGTTACATAATTACTGTAGTGATACAGTGAAAGGATTACCACTTGAACCATCAGCTCCATTACTTTCAAATGGTGTATCAGCTTTGAGATTTATTACTGGACGCACACCATGAGTGTCATACACGTAGTGGTTACCGAGGTGGCCAGTACCATCCACATAGAACACCCAAGCAGTACTGCCGCTAAATTCATACGGAGACATTGTCCAGTAATCTATGATTGTATATAAGTAATAGCTTTTGTTAGTATAATTTAATGCGCCATAACCACTTCCTGCAAACATTACTTCATCAGCAGTTATTAATCCTACTGGAATTGGCAATTTTTTATTTCCTCTACTACTATCTTCAGTTGTATATAAATCTTTATCTATTTGCGGACACTTAAATGATGGTTTTTTATCAGATTCAATTCGCAAACGAGCACCATAATAAGTAGTAGTAGTCCCATAACCGTGAGCTTTTTTATCAATTGAACTTTCAGAAGAAGTACTTGCATATGGTGCTCTATCTCCACAAAAACCTGCATTTCCATCCAACCATTTCTTAGCATTTTCTGATATACCACCTTTGTTATACCAATTATCCATTATTTCTGTAAAAATACTACTTCTTACTTCATTGGCATGAGTATTATAATATGCTGTTTCATCGTCAGTGCCTTTAATTTGAGCAGTTTTTCCATACATATAACCTACGTATGCATTATCATTTGAACCTATATTAAATGTTTTATCTGTTAAAGCCATAGTTCCAATACCAGTAGTTTGCACACTTCCATTTCCACTAAAAATTAATCTTAAGGAACCATTTCCATTTATTCTAATTATTCGCCAATAGGTATTATCAATCTTTACCCAATTTTTTTCTGCCATACCCCTAAAGTAATATGTTTCCCCATCATCATCATAACCTTTACACAATAATGTTCCTGATTCGACACTAGGAAAATTAATAGCTGAACTTGCCTGACCTGTAGTTTGATCAACAACCGGACATTTACTTGTATTTTCAGATACAGTTAAACTATCTTTATACAAATCAGCCAATGTATCTTTTGCTGTAGGTTTAGGTTTAAAAACTAAATCACACTTAGTTCCTGTCTGTTTAACATTTACTTTTAAAGAATAGCTATTATCGTTCCAATTAAGAGTTGCATCTTTATCACAATTACTCTTAGTCAAATCTAATGTATATCCTTCATTTTTATCAGGTTGTTTATCAATTTCTTCTTCTACACCATTATTAATCTTAGAAATCTTTGCAATAGTAATATCCGCTAAATCATCTTTAGTTTCTTCAACTGTAACTTTTCCCTCAAAATTATGACCAAAATCTTCATTTTGATTATCACCTTCATTAGGAAATTCTACTATAACATAATAATATACACTTGTTCCCTGTTCTGTTCCTTTTATGGCCTCATTAGACTTCAAAATAACTTTTGAATTATTTATTTCTCCTTTTTGTACTATTTCTCCTAAATTCTCAAATCCCTCTTTAGTACACTCTTCATAATACTTTCTAAAATTAACACTTCCACTTTTCTTTTTAGTACAAGTAACTTTAGGTTTTTCTTCTGTATTAGCTTTATAAACATAATACTTTAATGGTGCTGTACTTATTGTACTAGTTCCTTCCCATATTAAATTATAAGTAACTAAATTCTCTCCATACGCAGTAACTCTTATTGCTGATATATCTTGATGCCCTGGCCATATATTTTCATCATTAAAAGTTAATGTTCCTTCAACACTTAACCCTACATCCTCAATTGTAACAGTAGTTGCACTTAAACTAGCTCCTTCTCCTTGTACCAAATTCTTTCCTGTAAAATAAGCATAAGTTACTCCCCCTATCATCAAAAATATTCCTAACAAAATTAAAACAATTGCATATCTTCTTTTCATTAAAAAATCAACCCTTCACTTACTATTTTAATATATTACCCAATAAATTTCATTAGTTTCGACAAAACATATCAAAACTTCTTTTCCAATACATATTGTCATATATATTGTATTATCTTAATTATAAAGTATAATTAACAATTTTTCAATATTTTTATTATTATTTTAAAAAAAACACTAAGAAATTAATTTAATTTCTAAAGTGTCTTTACTTAAATCTACATATGAATTATCTTCATAATATTTTTTAGTTAAAGGATTAATTAACTTATCTTCAATATATTCTTTCTGATATAAATCTTTTAAATAAACTAAACTATTACAATCTCCCTTATTATAGCATCTTTTTGCTTGATATAAAAACTCTTCTTCTACCACTTTAATTTTAAGTTTATTATTATTATCATATATTTTATATACTGTTGGAACTATAATCATTCCTATAATTATAAATATTGTTAAAATAATAATTCTTTTATTCATATTTTCCCCCATAATATTCTTTAACAAACTTATCTCTAAACTCTAACAAACTATCATTTTTTATAGCCTCTCTTATATCTTCCATAAGTTTAATTAAAAATCTAATATTATGAATTGATAATAATCTTGCTCCCAAAGTCTCATCACTAGTAATTAAATGTCTAACATAAGCTTTTGTATAATTCTGACATAAATAACAATCACAATCATCACTTACTGGTGTAAAATCTTCTTTATATTTTGCATTTTTAAGATTAATCTTTCCCTTACTTGTAAAAGCATGACCATGTCTAGCTAATCTTGTTGGAAGTACACAATCAAAAATATCTATTCCTCTAATTGAACCCTCAATTAAATCAATAGGCTCTCCAACCCCCATTAAATAGCGAATTTTATTTTCTGGTAAATAAGGTATCGCATAATCTAATGCTTTATACATATTATCTTTTGATTCATTATCATTAGCAACCCCACCAATACTATAACCATCAAAATCTAACTTAACTGTTTCTATCGCAGAATATTTTCTCAAATCTGGAAAATATCCTCCCTGAACTATTCCAAAAAGCATTTGATTAGGATTACTATGAACCTCTTTACCTCTTTTAGCCCATCTAATTGTTCTCTTAACACTTTCCTCCATATATTCATGAGTTGTATTCGCAGGTGGACACTCATCAAAAGACATAGCAATATCACTATCAAGCTTATTTTGAATTTGAATAGATTTTTCTGGTGTTAAAAATAAAGTATCGCCATTTAAATGATTTTTAAACTTAACTCCTTCCTCCGTTATATCTTTAGGATTTGCTAAAGAAAAAACTTGATAACCTCCACTATCAGTTAAAATAGGTTGATCCCAATTCATAAATTTATGTAATCCCCCTGCTTTATTTACAATATCCTCTCCTGGTCTAAGCCATAAATGATATGTATTAGCAAGTATTATTCCTGCCCCAATTTCTTTTAATTCTTCTGGTGCTAAAGTCTTAACTGTTGCTTGTGTTCCAACTGGCATAAACATTGGAGTTTCATACTTTTTTCCATTATACATAAAAAAGCCTAATCTAGCCTTTGAATTTTTCTCATTTTTCTCTAAATTATAAGTAAATCTCATAAAACTTCACCACTTTAATTATACTGTATCTTTAAAATTTGTGCAACTTAATATTAATCCTAAAAAAAATAAAAGTATATTCCTACACTTTTATTCACAATTAATTTCTTTATCTTTAATATATTCTTTCGCTGTTATTGCTTTAGTTTGTTTCTTACTAAACTTATCATCTTTTAAAGTATAAGTGTAATATGCCTCAACTATTTCTTTTTTATCAGCATCACATATACTCTTTCCATTATAATTTATTGAATCCGTCATTCTTGATGCATAAATTTCAATACTATTATCTTTATAAGTAATAAATTCTTCTGTATCTTTAATAAGCATATTATCTTTATCTATTTCACTTTCTTCTAATATAACTTCCCCATTAGTATCAATTACATATAAAGTAGTAGTTCTCCCTACTTGCCCTTTAGTTAAAGTAAATGCAATATACTTATCATCTATAACTTCAAAATTTAAAAATATCTTATGATCAACATATCCTTTATCTTCAATATCAAGTCCATCTTCTCTATAAAACTCTTTTCCATTAATTGTTGCCGAAGCACTTAAAGGATACCCATTAGGTTTAAAATTTTTATATTCAAAAACTAATCTTTGATCTTTTCCCCCAACATTTATAATTTTTTCACACTTAGCTAAATTAATAAAATTACAATCATTAACCATTAAAGCATTTTCATATAATTTAACTCTTACTCCTTCAATTCTTAAATGACTATCACTATATTCATGCACACTAGCAAAAATAATTAATCCTAAAGCTAAAAGAAACACTAATCCAACCCCAAATATCTTTAATATCTTCATTTCTTCTACCTCCACTTAAATTATAATTAAGTTTTAGAATTTTCTCAAGTATTTTTCTTTAATTTCTCTTGTACTATTCCTTTTGGATGAGCTAAATTATATACTTCTTTTAATCTTTTACTAGTAACATGAGTATAAATTTGCGTTGTACTTAAACTCTCATGTCCCAAAAGTTCCCCAACAGACCTAATATCTGCTCCATTATTTAATAAATCTGTCGCATAAGTATGTCTAAGACTATGGGGAGTAATTTTACTATTAATTTTACTATCTTTAGCTATTTCTCTTACTATTAACTCAATACTTCTTGTACTTAATGCTTTACCACTTTTACCTACAAATAAATATTCACTAAACTTACCCTCTAATATTTCTTTTCTTATCTTAAAATATTCTTCTAATTCTTGATTCTTAAGTGCATTATAATAAATAATTCTCTCTTTACTTCCTTTACCCATAACTTTAATTGTTTTATCACTATTTAAATCACTTACTTTTAAAGAAACTAACTCACTAACTCTTAAACCTGTCGCATATAAAAACTTTACTATAAATCTATTTCTTTTATCAATAACTGTCTCATTATCTTTATTCTTTAATATTATCTCTTCTTCTGATTCTTTTAAAAAATTAGGTAATTTCTTTATTATTTTTGGATTATGAATATTTAAAAAAGGATTACTATTTATCATTTTAATTTCTACTAAATAATTATAAAAACTTCTAACTGCACTAAGATTTAAAGAACCAGTCTTATCTTTATATTTATCTACTAAATAAGCTTTATATTTTAAAGCCCCATCTTTATTTACTTTTAAAAAATCTTCTTTTTTCTCCTCTAAAAACTTTCCATAACTCTTTAAAGCTTGATAATAAGTATCTTTAGTTTTTTTACTATAATTAAGTTCATATAAAATATACTCTAAAAAAGAATTAACATATGAATCATATTTCATATAAATAAAAATACAACTTTCTTTGAACTATATAAGGCAGTCTTGTAATAAAATCAATATATTCCCCTATATCTCTAATATCTTTTAATTCACTTACATTTAACTTCATTTTATTACTTAAAAAATTATATATTCTATTTAAATAGTTCTTATCTAAAAAATTATTTTTAATATCTACCCACATATCAAAATTAATATCTTTAGTTAACACTGGAATACTTCTGATATCTTCTTTTTCATAATATATAACAACTATTTTAGCACTATCAAGAACTTCTAATAAATTAGCCTCTCTTATTGCTTCTTTTAATTCTTCTAAACTATATTTTAAAGTAAACTTATCTAACTCTTCTAAAACTTGAGTATTATATCCCTTACTTATTTTTAAATCTAATAAATTAATTGGAAAATAATTATTAGGTTTCGGAATAACTGCTAGAAAATACTTATTTTCCATATCCTTCACTCCTTACCATAAGTATAATATAAACTTTTTATTTTTGCAATAAATTCTCTTATTTTAAACTACCTAAATTAAAATATAAAAAAAGAAATATCGTCCTAAAATATTTCTAAAAAAGCAAAAAATAAGCTTATTCTTGTTTTAAACTATTAATTATAGTATAATTTTTACAGGAACATTTAATGTGAGTGTCGCCCTCCAATCTTGAAAAAGAAAAGAGGTAGATATTAATGAAAACTAAGGGGCTGTAATGAAATGAAATAATTTCATTCAGTCTTTTTTTGTTTTGGTAAAGGAAATTTTTCTTCTTTTAAAT
>CANPVV010000047.1 GCA_947581835.1 uncultured Bacilli bacterium | reverse complement strand
TCTTTAATACGTTGCATAGCCATTTTATCTTTAGATAAATCTATACCATTTTCTTTTTTAAATTCACTTACTAAATAATCCATGATACGAGCATCAAAGTCATCACCACCCAAACGGTTATTACCAGCAGTAGCTTTAACTTCAAAGACACCATCACCAAGTTCAAGAATAGAAACATCGAATGTTCCACCACCTAAGTCATATACTAAGATAGTTTGTAATTTATCTTGTTTATCAAGACCATATGCTAGAGCAGCGGCAGTTGGTTCATTGATAATTCTTTCTACTTCAAGACCCGCTATTTTACCAGCATTTTTAGTTGCTTGACGTTCAGCATCATTAAAATAAGCAGGAACTGTAATTACAGCTTTAGTTACTTTTTCGCCTAAATAGCTTTCAGCATCTTTTTTTAATTTAGCAAGAATTTTAGCACTGATTTCCTCAGGTGTGTATTTCTTACCATTAGCTTCTACTTTTTCGGCAGTACCCATTTTTCTTTTAATAGAGGAAATAGTATTTTTAGCATTTGTTACAGCTTGGTTTCTTGCAATTTGACCAACCATTTCTTCATCATTTTTGAAGGCAACAACTGAAGGAGTTGTTCTGGCGCCTTCACTATTAGGGATAACCTTAGGTTCCCCTCCTTCTAAGACAGCGACACAACTGTTTGTTGTACCTAAATCTATACCTATAATTTTACTCATTTAAATCAGTCCTTTCATTTTTTAATAAGTTTTTTACATAGGTTTGAATATTTTATTTAAAAGGCTTTTTATTAGTCTTTCTTTTCATTTACTTTAACCATTGCAGGTCTAATTATTTTCTCTTTATACATATAGCCTTTTTGAAAAACTTCTAAGACTACATTATTATCAAATTCAGCATTGGTATCAGTCATTACTGCATTCATATAAGTAGGATTAAATTCTTCATGTAAGCAGTTTATTTCAGTTATACCTTTGCTTTTTAAGATTTCAATTAAATTATCATATATCATTTTAAAGCCAGCAGTAAATTTTTCGGCCCCTTCAACTTTGAGATTTAAAGCTCTTTCAAAATTATCAATTACTGGTAAAATTTTGGTAATTAAGTCTTCGCCTTCATATTTATGAAGATTAGATATATCTAAATCATAACGGCGTTTCATGTTTTGCATTTCTGCAGTAATACGTAAGACTTTTTCTTTTAATTCAAGATTGGCTTTAATTAACTCATCTTTTTCTTTGTCAATTTTAGGTTTTTTAATTTTTATTTTTTTGGCAAAGTTTTTAGTTTCAGTTTGATTAGATTCTGAAGAGTCTTTTTGTTCTTCGGGAGTTTTAGGAGGAGTATCTGGGGTAGTTTCATTTACAACTGGTGTTTTTTTTACTTCTTCATTTATTTTTTGTTCTTCCATTTATTCACCTTTTTCTTCTAGCCATTTATTTAAGATGTTTAGAACACCAACGACACGGTCATATTCCATACGTTTAGGGCCAACAATGGCAATAGTACCCTTTTCGCCACCATAAGAATAGTTAGTTTTTATAACCGTTACATTATCATCAAATTCACTTTCTTTACCAATATAGATGCTGATATTTTTATCGTCTTTTTTTTCAATTTTACGAATTGTATCTTCATCTTCAAGTTTAGTAATAAGTTTTTTGATTTCATTGGAATCGTTATATTCGGGTTGGGATAGCATCTTAGATTTTCCTACAACATGGAAATTTTCTTTAGAACTAACAAAATCATTAAAAGCATTATAGAAGATATCATAAATTGTTTCGTATTGCTTGACTTGTTTGGAAATAATAGGCTTTATTTCATATTCTAAGCGCTCGGCTATCATAGATATTGGAGTGCCTATTAACATTTTATTAATTATCTCACTAGTTTTTACTATTTCGGCTAAATTTAGATTTTGGGAAATAGCAAATTGTTTATTTTTAACTATACCTTTATCGGTACAAACAAGAGCCACAATATGAGTTTCGTCTAAAGGAATAATTGAGATTTGTTTTAAAGTATTTTCACTAGATTCTTTACCTAGCGAAATACTGGTATAATTGGTAATATCACTAATTATTTCTAAGCACTCAACAATGGTATCGCTTACAACTAAATCTTTATTAGAAAAAATGGTTTGAAGTTTTAACATATCTTCCCCAGTAAGTTCTTTAGGTTCCATTAAATTATCAACATAGTATTTGTAACCTAATTCACTAGGAATACGACCACTTGAAATATGATTTTTTTCTAAATACCCTAATTTTTCTAAAAAAGCCATTTCATTACGAATAGTGGCACTAGATAAATTAAATTTATCACATAAATGTTTAGAGCCAATAGGTCGAGCTTCTTTGATATAACCTTCTACAATTTCTTTTAAAAGTGTTTTTTGTCGTTCGTCCATATTATCACCTTTATTAGCACTACTACTTTTTCAGTGCTAATATCATTATAATATTATGCTTAGCACTTGTCAATATATAACTGCTAATTTTATAAAAATTGTGATTTTGAAAAACATTTTAAAAATAAAGGAAGATAGTTTAGAGATAAAAATATTTGTTACATAAATAGTTTTTTTAGAAATATATTGTATTATGAATATTGGGGAGAAGCTTAAAAGATTAAAAACAGAGGACTTGATATGGATAATTTACTTTTTTATTGTAATTGGAGCTTTAATGAGTAATGAGTATGAAAGAAATTATTTACTTACAGGAAATACGTCGGGACAAAAAAAGTTTAAAGTGTTAAATATTACTATTTTTTGTGTAGCTTTCGTTATTTATTTATATTTTGTATTGATTAATTATGAAGACGTTCAAACTTTAAGACGTGATGCCACAAGAAAAGAAGTCCTAAATGTGCATATAGGACTTATATCTTCAATATTATTTTTAGTAGCTGGAGCTTTAGCAATTGTAGGTGAAATAAATCGAGGGGGTCCCGATGAAGATATTGGTTTTATTTAATCTTCTAATAACCTACGAGCCTTTTTTAAAATAAGATTTTTTTCAACTAGAAATAGAGAAACTTCATTCATTTCAGTGATTTGATTAATTAAAATATCAATATTGTTTCTTTCAGCAGTAATTAAAGCATTTAGTTCTTCAGAAGAAGCTGATTTTAGATCACTTATAAAAGAAGCACCAATTATATTTTTTACTTCTTTAATATTGTCTAATAAAGTTTGTCGATTTTCGGATGCCCAACTATAAGCATAATTATCAAAACAGTAAATCCCCTTCTTTTCTAACTTTGCTTGAAGAGTTTTAGTAATAGTAATTAGAACTTTGATGATCTCAGCTTCACTTTCCATTGTTTTTAGGATAGTATGAAGAGTTTTAATATTTTCTTCATGAATTTCATATTCTTTCATAGTAATCACCTTTCTAATTCAGAATTATCAGTAAGTTGTTTTTGTAGTTTAGCAATGTTAGATGCTACAACTAAAAGACTTTGATTGATTTTTTCGCAGCTTAAACTACATGAGGTTAATACTTTTTCTTCCCCTTTTAAATAATAGATAATTACTTCATTAGGTAAAGTATTAAGATTTAGACTTACCGAACTTATTAATTTAATATTGGTATTTAAAACATTAATAGCAATAATTAATAAAGATAAAACATTTTTGGTTTGGAGTTTTAATTCATTGATTAAATTAGCAGTAGAAGCATCACTAGACTTTTCATAGTAACAGAATTGTAATTCTTCTAATTTTTGACAGAATAAAGCTAGATTGGTTAGTTGATTTTGAAATATTGTTTGATAGTTTTGAAGTTTATCTAAATTAGTTTTAAATAATTCTTGAATATTCATTTAAATCCCTCAAATCTGTTTTAGTATTTTAACATTTTGAGGGTTAATTGTCAAATTATTTTAGACTGCGATAAGCACTACCTACCTCTAAAGTACGATTTTTTAGGGAAGCAAGTTCACTTACACTTACAACTTGGTAACCATTTAGATAGAGCCATGGTAAAATTTCTTCTAAAGCTTCATAACTGGTTTCATATAGTTCATGCATTAGAATAATAGAGCCATCAGATACATTGTTTTTGATATATTCTGTAATATGAGAGACGTCGCGATAGCGCCAATCTTCAGTATCTAAATTCCAAAGAATAAAAGGCAGATTGATATTGGTTAGATTATTTTTGTTATAAGAGCCATAAGGTGGTCTTAAAAGTTTGATATCATCGCCAGTTATTTTATGGTATATATCATTGGTTTTAGTTAGACTTTCTTCAACTTTGGTTTTACTATTGGTTTTGATATTTAAATGATTGTAAGTATGGGAACCTATTTCATTACCAGAATTGTAGGTATTTAAAACACAGGATTCACAGCTAGCCATCATATTACCCACCATAAAGAAAGAGGCATGAGCTTTGTTTTTCTCTAAAGTTTCTAAGATTAAAGGGTTGTATTTACGACTTGGACCATCATCAAAAGTTATAGCAACAGTTTTTTTGGATTGGTCATAGTTAAAACCATCTTCATTGGTGTAGGTTTCAGTTAGATTAGGGGTAAACTTTAGATAGTCTTTGATTTCTTGATAGTTGATAGTTAAAGATAGAGCCTCAGAATAGTTCTCGATAGAATAGTTGCTAAAATAGATGGTAACTTCAGTATCCTTAACAAAATAAGATTGGGTGGCATTAGTTAGAGCATCAACTATAAAATAAGGATATTTTAGATTGAGTAATTCGGTTAGTTTATTGTTAAATTCGTCTTTATTGTTAATATAATCTAAAAAAGTGTTGGTTTCGCCGGTTTTTTTATTGATAAGATAGCTGTTATAAGTGGAATCTTCGTTGTAGACAAGAATAATTATATCTTTTAAATTGTTGCTTTCATATAAAGGATTAAGTTCTTTTTTGTTTTCTTTAAAATTGGTAACTATTTTAGAAATATCAATTTTAGAAGAATTGTTAAGATTTAGTTTTTTAACATTGTTTTTAAGAAGAAAAAAAGTAAAAATACTGATGATAATAAAAACTAAAAGAGTTAAAAGAACTATTTGCCAATTTTTTAATTTATACTGCATAAAAATCACTACCTAAACTTATTATAACGCATTTTAAATATTTTTTACATCTTTTTTATTAAAATAAATAAAAGTGAAAGATAAGATAACTATTGTATAGATAAGTAAAACAAATATTGAGGTTTGATAAGAAAAATGATATGGATTAGGTGTTTTAGTTATTAGATAGTTAAAATCCCAGTGAAGAGAAATAAAATATTTGAAAATAGAGGTTTTATAGACTAGTACTAGATTGGATATAACATTGGCAATTAAGTAAAATAAGAAAGTGATAGTTATCGCAGCAGAGGTTGAAGTAGTTATAGTACTTAGAGAAAAACAGATAATTCCTAACATTAGATACATAGGAATAATGCTTAATAAAACAATTAATACATATTTAAAAATAGAATAACTGATTAAGATATTTTTAGCACTATCATAGATTAAGATAGGAATATTTAGAGAATTAAAGCCTAGAATTAGACCACCAATTAAGACTTCTAAAGCAAGCATTAAGATTATAACAAAAGGAATTAAAATTAGACCAGCAAGAAATTTGGCTAAAAGAATAGTACTTCTTTTATAAGGCTTAATTAAAAGATATTTAATAGTTCCTTTACTGTATTCTTCGCTTACAATTGGGCCAAAGATTAAAACTACATATATTAGTATAAAAAGGCCGAATTCTTCAGCAAAGTTGGCTAAGACTGATTTTAAATTTTCCATATTGTTAAGATCTTTTTTATGCATTAAGATATATTTATTACGAAGCATATCCTCTTTAAGATAGCTTAATCTTTCAGTTTCAGTTTTGGTTAAGTTTTCTTTAGCTTGGAGATTAAGATATTCGGTTAGATTGGTTTTGATAGCATCTAAGGCATTGTTTAGATAGTTAGTTGTATCACAAGGAATATTGTTTTTTAAACGATAATTTTCAATATCAATAAAAGCCTTAATTCGGGTTTGTTCTTTATTCTCGGTTGTTTTACTTAGCTTAGTTTCTAAAGAGGTAATATTTTCTTTAATAAAGTACTCCCAATTACTGTTTTTGATTAGTTCTAAAGTGGTGTTGTATTTTTCAGTTAAGGCGGCGATATCACTTTCTTTAGTTTCTTGATAGCGAGAAGAGATTAGCGAATATAAAGGATTGTATAGGTATTTATCAATTAAATATTTTTGAGTGCCACTATTGTAGTCTTTTTTTAGATTTTCAAGTTCAATACGGGTTAAGTTAGAAATAAAAGTGGTTAAATCTTCTTCTTTTCCTAAGTCTAAGTGAGAATTTTCTTCTTGTAATGATGGTATATCATATTTAGTAGTACTATCAAGAGAATTTAGATTTTTATAAATAACATTGGTCATGATCGCATAAAAAATAAAAATAATTGTTACTATTAAAAAACTTCTTTTTTTAAATACTTTTTTTATTTCAGATTTTATTAAATTAATCAATTTTATGACCTCCTGCGATAGAAATGAAGGCTTCCTCTAAAGTTAGTTTTTCTTTAGTTACTTCATAAATTTTAATATTGTTATTGACTAAAAGCTTAATTAAAGCGGCAATTTGGTCTTCATCGGCGATTAGTTCAAGATGGTTGTTATTTAGATTAGCATCAGAAATTAAAGATAAGGCTTTTTTATCATTATCAACTTTTATTAAATATTTGTTGTTGGTGGTAGTTTTAATTTCTTTTATAGATTTATTGGTAATTATTTCGCCATTTTGGATAATACAGACTTTGTTGCAAAAACTTTCTAATTCACTTAAATTGTGACTTGATATTAATATACCTGTACCCTTTTGGGCAAGTTTTAATAAAAGTTCACGAAGGTCTTTTATGCCTTCTGGGTCTAAGCCATTGGTTGGTTCATCTAAGATTAAAAGATTAGGATTATTAATTAAAGATATAGCAATTCCTAACCGCTCTTTCATACCTAAACTATATTTGCTTACTTTATCGTATATTCTTTTTTCTAAACCAACTAATTTTACGATACGCATAATATCGTCATCAGTAATATTTTTATAAAAACTAGCTTGCATTTCTAAATTTTCCATACCACTTAAATACTGGTAGACGTCAGGACTTTCAACAATAGCTCCAACTTGTTTGATAGCTTTAACAAAATCTTTTTTGATATCATAACCATTAATAGAAATAGAACCAGAATTCATTTTTTGTAAGCCTAAAACACATTTAATAGTAGTGGTTTTACCAGCACCATTGGCACCAATAAAGCCTAAAATATCCCCTTCTTCAATAGTAAATGAAACATTTTTTAAAATTTCTTTTTTACCAATTTTTTTACATAAATTAGTAACTTTTAATATACTCATAGACACACCTTTCTTAATTAGTGAAAGTAGATAATATTAATATAGCACAAATAACTTTTAAAAACAAGGAAAAGTTTATATTGGTAATTATAAAAAAAGATAGCCTTATAAAAGACTATCAATTAAGGCAGAGCCTCGATAATTTTTTTAAAAAGCGTCATCATTGTTCTTTAGATATAAAACTTTCATTTTCTAATTCTACTTTTGTTTTAAAATAGTCAGGATAAAATAATAAAATTTCATCATAATTTAAAAGTATAGTTCCATATTTTTTTGATTCTTCATATCTTTCTTTCATATTACTAACCATAAATTGAAACTCTTATAAAAATTATTATATATTATTTTTAATATTTAACTATTACGTTCTATTTCAGGTAGCTTTAATGTCTTTTTTAAACTTAAAGCTTCTTCCTGCTGTTTTTTAGCCTGCAGTTTTTCAGCATAGTTTGGATCATAATCAGGATTTAAATGTCTAATTGTTTTACAATTTCC
>CANPVV010000046.1 GCA_947581835.1 uncultured Bacilli bacterium | reverse complement strand
ATATATGTTAAGTTCAAACTATAAAAGTTCGAACAGAAACGTCACTGGAGCAGGTGATGGGAATCGAACCCACGTTATTAGCTTGGAAGGCTAAAGCTCTACCATTAAACTACACCTGCAAGTACTTATAATTATAACATAATAAATACTAAATGCAAGCATTTTTTAAAAATTTTTCAAAAATTCCTTCCAAGCTAATAAATTATCCCTTCCAATAATAACCCCCCATCTTTATCCCTAAATTATTCTTAATTTTTTAAAACTCTCTTTTACTATATATTTTCATACTTAACAAATAAGAACCCCAAATTATCAAAGCAATTACCCCACAACCAATAATCCAAATATATTTAATAATAAAATTAAGTAAAACCTCTGGAATAACCTTCGCTATAAACCCAAAAATAAATACAGATCCTAAAACCAACGCCATAATTACTACAAAAAGGGCAATTCTTGCTTTCTCAATTCCAAATTTAAATACCAAAGGATAACAAAAACAAAATAATATCAAAGCTGCCAATCCCGATAATAAAGTTGAAAGTACCATTTCTTTCAACGAAAGGCTATCCGGTTTAATTAAATAAACTATTCCTCCAAACATTAACACCAATAAAACAATTGCTAAAACAACAATTAGCGCAGAAATATACTTTGCTCTAACAACATTTTTTCTTCCATTCGGCAAACTAATCGCATAACTATCCCAATTATTAACTCCATCATAACTAGAATTCCCCATCAAAAGCATCACACTTATAAAAGGTGGTAAAAAAGAAAAAATATTATTTCCTTCAAAAGCTAGTAAACCATATAAAATTAAAATAACAAATATTGTTTTTAAATTACTTCTAATTTGCAACAATTCTTTTTCAATAAACCCTAACATATTCTCTCTCCCTTAATCATTAAAATCATCAAATCCTCTATAGTTATTTTATCAATAACAAAGTCTTTGTATTTCTTCTGCATTTTTTCTTTATTATCTATTAATACCTCATAATCATATCTATTCTTCTTAAAAGCTAAAATATCACTCCTTTGAATTTTCTCAAAATCGTCACGACTACATTTAAGTATTCCATAATTATCCACAATATCGTCTCTTGTCTTATCAAGTACAACCTTACCCTCATGAATAAAAACAATCTTATCGGCAATATGTTCCAAATCACTCGTAATATGCGTTGATAATAAAATACAATTATTTTCATCTTGAATAAAATCTAAAAAAATGTCTAAAACTTCTCCTCTAACCACCGGATCTAATCCACTTGTAGGTTCATCTAATATTAAAAATTTAGGATGATGAGCCAAAGCCGTTGCAATCTCTAATTTCTTTTTCATACCCTTAGATAATGTTTTAATAACCATCTTTTTATTAAGTTCAAAATCCTTCAAATACTTATCAAACAAATTAGTATCCCAATTCTTAAAAATTCCTTTCATAATTATATCAATATCTTTAATTCTTAATATTTCTGGAAAAAACATATTATCTAAAACAACCCCAATATCTTGTAAAACGTCTTGACTTTTACTATCCTCTCCAAATATTTTAATACTTCCCTTATCAGGTCTAATAATATTTAAAATAGCTTTAATTAAAGTTGTTTTCCCAGCTCCGTTTTCTCCCACTAAACCAACAATTGCCCCCTTAGGTATTTCTAAATTAATTTCCCCCAATTTAAATTTATCATAACTTTTCTCTAAATTTTTAATTTCTAAAATGTTATTCATTTTTCCTCACTTCCATAAAATATATCAATTAAATCCTGCAAATCGTCTTTTTTAATATCAAATTTTTTAGCCAAATCAATGGCCTTCACCAAATAATCCTCAATTTCTTTCTGCGCATTTTCTCTTGCCAAATATATATTTTTTGGTGCTACAAATGTACCTTTTCCCTGAATGGACCTAATATAACCTTCTTGTTCTAATTCATCATAAGCCTTTTTAATTGTCATAACACTTATTTTAATATCTAATGCCAAATTTCTTATTGAAGGTAATGCCTCATTTTCTTGCAACTCCTCACTCATAATCTGCTCTATAATTGTTTTTTTAATTTGCTCATAAATAGGCACCGGACTACTATTACTAATAATTATTTTCATATTTTTCCCTCGAGTTCAATAACAGTATATAACAGTATATAACACTTGTCAATAACAAATTAAAAAAATATTTTATAATAAGAAATATGAATTATTATAAATACGAAATGTTACCTAAAAACATGAAACATTATCTAAAAACATGAGGTATTATCTAAAATATGAAGTATTATCTAAAGTATTAATTATTATCCAAAAGTATAAAGCGTTATCTAAAAGCATGAAGCATTTATAATAAAAAATATTTTACAATAAACCCAATAAACCAAGCATATTTACCTTCTAAATCCACCCATTTCTTAAAATTTCATACGCACCCCTAAAAAATTTATGCATATAATATAAGCGAGGATTCTTTAATTCCTCAAACCCAAAGTAGTAACATTTAAAGTTAATATAAACTAACTATTTTCAAGAAAGGAGTAAAAATGTCTAAACATAAAAAATTTTTTCTATTTTTCTTCTTAATCATTATCCTTTTAATGTCAGTTGGTTACTCAAGCTTCGCAACCGACATAAATATTAATGGAACAGCTAAAATAATAGGCTCTTGGGATATCGAAATAACCGATATTAAAAAATTAGATATTTGTGAAAATTGTGATGCTGGAGCACTTATATTAGATGATACTACTAGTACTTTTAACACAACCTTAGTAAAACCTGGTGATAAAATAATATGTGAAATAATTATTACAAATAAAGGAACTATTCCCGCGAAACTCCAAGAAGTAAAAAATAATTTTGACCCCGAACCCTCATCTTTAGTTATAACCACTACCGATCCTAAAGATACACTTGAACCCGGAGAATCCACTTCCTATAAAATAACTATTTCCTATGATAAAGCAATTTCTACCAACCAAAGCAATCTATCCAAAAACTTTACTAGTACTATAGAATATGTTCAAGCCTAAAAAATTATGACTCTAAAAAATAATAAATTTCTTTTCCTAAACCTACTTTTCTATTCTTTTCTAAATATTATTTTATCCTTTAAAAATCCTAGTCTATCCCCAATTTTTAAATCTATTTTCTGGCTATTCACCAATTTTTATCTCATCTTTTCTCTTCAAAAAACCTACTATCCTCATCTCCACACCAAAAAATATCTCATCCCAGCCCTCACTATAGAATTACTCTCTCTTTTCTTTATCTTTCTCTTAGGCCTTAAAATAGGATTTACCAAAAGCCCCTTTGCTCACGATTTTTCCCATCTGCTCTCCAATTTTTTCACTTACTTTATTCCTTTAATCAGCATTGAAACCACAAGATATATCCTAGCTAGTAAACCCATTTCCAAATCTTCTTTCATTTTCCTAGTTATTTTCTTTATCCTTACTGAAATAAATTATCCATCTTTAATTCTAAACCTATCAAACAAAGAACTATTCTTTAAATACCTAACCCAATCACTTATTCCCATAATTTTTAAAAACATATTATTTACAACCTTAAGCTCTAAAATATCTTTAGCAACTCTCCTAATATTAAGCTCTACTAGCACTTTTCTTTCTCTAATAACTCCCATCATTCCCAATTTAGATTGGTTTAGTCTCGGCACCACTAAACTATTAAAATATTTTTTAATCTTTTTCACCTTTAAATACTACGAATCACCTAAACCCACTTCTTATATCCACCATTATCCTTCATTTATAACTTATGTTTTAAGTATCCTAAGTGCTACAATTTTAATCTGTTTTATGCTTGGCGTTTTCCCATATAAACCAATTGCCATCAAATCCAACAGTATGCATCCCATCTTTAATCGTGGCGACATAATTATCTATAAAAAAATAACCAAACCTGAAGATTTAACCCCGAATTCTATTATTGTTTTTAAAAATGAAAACTCTCTAATAGTCCATCGTCTAATTAAAATTACAAAAATAAACAACACTTATGAATTTACCACCAAAGGCGATAATAACAACACTCCGGATTCCCAAATTTTACAATTTTCCTCAATTTTAGGAATATATCAATTTAAACTAAAATATCTTGGCTATCCCTCAATCTGGTTAAACGATTACTTAAAAAGTTAGAAAGGCGGTCTTATTATTAAAAATCTAAAAAAAATAAACATTTATCTCTTTCTTTTTTCTTTAATTTTTCTTTTCCTAAGTTTAGTCTTTCTCTTTATACCTCAACCATCACCAACTTTAAACTCCCTCACTAAACGTGATAGCAATGTTCTTTTCTATTTAAAACCCAATGAATTTTATGATACCAATCCCTATCAATCACCAGTTTATATCTCTAATTCTCTTGACTATCTTGATATCACCTTTAATTATTCTAAAAAAACCACCTCAAAAAAAACTACCACCTATACCTCCAATGTTACCGCGAGTATCACTGCAAATCTCCCCGAAGATGACCCCAAAAACCCAATTTGGACCAAAACTTTTATATTAAAACCTGACCAAACCCTAACCACATCCAACCTAAATATTACCGACCATGTAACAGTTTCCTATGATTATTACAACAATCTTGTTAAATCTTTTGAAACTACCTACAATTTAAAACTTAATGCCACTTTAAAAATCAATCTAAATATCACCAGCCCAAACAATTTCCAAGATACAATTGAACTATCTTTCCCTCTAAACTCTAAAACAACCTCCATTACCAAAAACTATGAATCTGTTACTAAAACCCTAAATTCTAACACCCATAACTATAACACCTACAGTCTAATTTTTCTTCTTCTTGGCCTAATTCCTATCCTATTAAAGCTTTTATCTTTCCTTTTTCATAATCTAAAATCTCTTAGAACCTCAACCATATTAAAAGACTACAAAGAAATTATTATCCCCCTTAAAGAAGAACCACCTCTAACTAATCTTCCTAAAATAACTCTATATAAAATTGAAGACTTAATCAATCTTGCCACAATTAACAATACGCATATCTTGTCTTTTAATAATCCCTTAACTAATCAAAAGGAATTATCCACCATTATCAACAACTATCTCTACTTACTAACTCTCCCTCTAAAAATTAATCAAAAAAACTAATAACAAGTTAATCACAAATATTTATAATCTAAGTTAACCAAAAACTTATATCACAAACTAATATAACCAATTAATCAAAAATATTATAATAAGCTAACTAAAAATATTTATAACAATTTAATTAAAAGTATTTATCAAAAGTTATTTTCAAATCCCCAAAAAAGTGCTATACTAACAATAATAAAAGGGGACATTAATATGCGCAAATACCTAACTGATTTTATTACTGATACAGAAACCAAAATAAATAAAAAACACCATTTTACTCCTGAAGAACTAACTATATTTAAAGATAAAATAACCTATTTCCAACATGAAAGATTAATCCATCTCTTAGTAACTTTATTTTATGCTATCTTTACTTTTATCTTTATGGCTTTAGGTTTAATATCTAAAATATTCTTAATTCCTTTCTTTATTGGTATTATCTTTCTAATCTTTTATATCCGTCACTATTTCTTTTTAGAATTAAGTGTCCAATATATCTATACTCTTTATGATAAAATTATGCCTAAAAAATAACCTCTTAAATTTCTATAATCCAAATAAAAACTATTTATCACTTGTCAAAGTATCTAAATTATTATAAAATAAATATGTGGTGATCTAAATGGGACAAGTATATGACCATGTCATGCTATATAAAAAAAAGTTTCCAGGTGGAGTAACTTGGTGGCGTCTAAAAAAACATTGTGAAGTAGTTGAAAAACATTTAAATCCTGGCGAAAAAGTAATATATGCTTTTGCTGGTCAAAAAAATGATAAATTTTATGATTTAACTTCAACCGCAGTTATTGCACTTACCAATAAGCGAATTTTAATCGGTCAAAAAAGAGTAGTATGGGGTTATTTTTTAAGTAGTATTACTCCTGATTTATATAATGATATGCAAGTATATCAAGGTTTAATTTGGGGTAAAATTACTATTGATACTGTAAAAGAAGTAGTAGTTATAACTAATCTATCTAAAGATTCCTTAAGAGAAATTGAAACTGAAATAACTGAATTTATGATGGAAGAAAAGAAAAAGTATGCCAAATATAACAGTCCCGAAATCTAAGGTAAAACCCCTTAAACTAAAAATATTTCAAATAAGTTTAGCTCTTTTATTTCTCTTATTTCTAATATTTTTACTATCTGCTAAAAACTATCATAAAACCTATACTATAAATGATATTAAAATAACGGAAGAATACAATAAAAAAACCAAATCTTACTATTTTACTTTTAATTACAAAGACTATTTATTAGATGAATTATTTACCTCATCCTATAAACAAAATCGTCAATTTATAACCAACATAGAAGTAATAGAAGACGAAGATAATAACTTTTGCTTAGTTCCCACCGGAGATTCTTTTAACTTTTATCCCGTATGTGAAAAAAACAATGATATAGTATCTTTTACTTTAGCTCCCAAAGAAATTAAAAGTAAACTAAACCCTGAACTATATCCCAACAATAAATTAATAACAACCTACAACGATATTGAAATATACAACAATGATTACTATTACTATATTTGGAATTACAATGGATTTTACTTTTTAAACAATAAAGAAAACACCAAAATAAAAATATTTGAAAAAGAATTATACACGATAAACTTAATTGGTTATACCAAAAATTATTTAGTTATCGCCGACCATGATGCTAACTATACTTTTAACAACTTTTATACTTTAGAATTAAAAAATGGTAAACTAAAAAAATATGAATTAGACCGTGATATCTATTTTGATAGTTACTATCCTGGCTTTATTAAAAACAAACTTTATATTGTTGATAATAAAGAATTAACTATGTACGAATTTAATGCTAAAAATGGTAAATTAGAAAAAATATCAAGCAAAATCTATGAAAATGGTAAATGGCATAAAAAAAATATAAAAAATATCATTGCTAATAAAACTATGTTTAAAGAAACCTCAAACTTTACCTATACTCTAAAAGATAATAACTTGTACTTAAATTATTCTAAAAAACCACTTACCAAAATTGCCACCAAAGTTAAATCAATAGTAAAAACCCAAAATGAAGATATCTTCTATTTAAAAGACGATAAACTATATCACTTTAATCCAACCAAAGGTGAAGAACTATTATTAAGTTATTTCGAATGGAATTTTAATTATAATAATATGATTTATCTCGAGTTCCCAAATTAGTCTTTTATCATATCCTATATTAGGAGTGATAATTTTGAAAGAAAATTCTTATTTTACTTATTATACTATTGAAAAAGGGGATAACTTATATGAAATAGCAAGAAAATATAATATAAACCCTAAACTACTAGCTGCAATAAATGGTATAAAAGATAATGAATATATTTACCCCAATCAAGAATTAATGATTCCTAAAAGTGGTTATAGTTATTATATAACCGCCGAAGGGGATACCTTAGGAGGAGTAGCAAATGCTTTTAAAACTAATATTGATGGTATATTAAGACATAATGAAACAATATATCTTTTACCAGAACAAATATTAGTATATAAAGATGGACGTTAAAAGTAATTGTATTTATTAAAAAATTATGTTAAAATCAAATTGTAGAACATTTAAGGACTAAATGCCTACAAAACTTGTTTATAGACACTTATCTTAATGTCAATATGTATATTCATGTTGATAAAGAGAAGTGTCTTTTTTATCGTTACAACAAGCGTTGTAACAACATATAATGTTAAAATTACTTTTAACATAACTCATTTTCATATTTACTCCTAAATTATTCTTTAAAAAAGTTGGTAATATCAATATTTAAAGCATCAGCAATTCTTCCAAGCATACTAATTGATAAATGCTTATTTCGACTTTCATTTTCAATATCACAAATATATTCTCTTGAAATATCTGCCAAATCTTGCTGTGTTAAATGTTGCTTTAACCTATATTTTCTTATGTTTTTTCTAATAATTCCATAATAATATTCATCGTCATGAATATAAATATTTTTTTTAGAAATTAAATTTTTTCTAATCTTTTCCAATATTACCACCTACTTATATATTTTCTTTAAATTTTATATATAGGCTTATCTAAAGGCAAGTTATCTTTTTAAATTAATAAAAAAATAATTGTATATTTAAAAATATTATGTTAAAATCAAATTGTAGAACATTTAAGG
>CANPVV010000045.1 GCA_947581835.1 uncultured Bacilli bacterium | reverse complement strand
GACTCCGTAGCTCAGCTGGATAGAGCAATCGCCTTCTAAGCGATCGGTCGAGCGTTCGAATCGCTCCGGAGTCACCACTTTAATAATTATCCCAATTATGGGTTTTTTTATTGGTTCTTAAACATTAAGAACCTTTTTATTGTAATTTTTTAAAAAAAGTTAACCATTTAATTTAACGGCTAACATTTTTTATAATTACTAATAATATCTATCTTCTCTTACCTTTTTCTATTTCTGGAACCATTTGCTGTTCTTTAATCATTTTATAATCAATTATTTTAATTCTAAGCTCATTTTCTAATATCTTTAATTTTTTAAGTAACTTCTCACTCATTTTTTTACTCAAAGTTTTCTGATACTTCTTTATTATTATCTGTCTTAATCTTGCCACTTCATCTAAAGCTAACATTAACTTACCATTAGTATCTCCCTCATCACTATCACTTAAAATCTTAAAATAAAACTCTAAAATCTGTTTATATTTCTTATCAAAACTAGCCTCAATTAAAGCATCTATCAATTCTTTTTTAACAATCAATATTTCTTTAACTTTAAGCTCATTTTGTCTAAACTTTGGCACATACCTAAAACCTTCCAAATTATCTAATGTATCATCTATCACTAGCTTTTTCTTTAAACTTTTAATAATAAAGCTTCTCATAAACTTCAACTCCACCTATTTAAGTAAATCTGGTCTTTTCTCTTTAGTAACCCGTATTTTCTCATTATCTCGATATTCTTTAATTTTTTTATGATCCCCACTTAATAAAACCTCTGGTACTAATAATCCCCTAAAATCTCGTGGTTTTGTATATAAAGGATAATCTAAAAGTCCATCTTTAAATGAATCATTAACAAACGAATCTTCTTTTATTACTTCTGGTATAAATCTTGAAATAGTATCTAATATGACCAAAGCTGGTAATTCTCCCCCAGTTAAAACAAAATCTCCAATACTAATCTCGCCATCCACAAAATTTAAAATTCGCTCATCAAAACCTTCATAATGTCCACATACCAAAATTAAATGTTTAGTCTTATTAACCAAATCTTCCGCTAAACCATGATTAAAAACTTTTCCCTGTGGTGTTAAAAGATAAACTAAAGCATCATCACTTTTTACAGCCTCAATTGCTCTAACTACTGGCTCACACATAAGCACCATGCCACTCCCTCCACCATAAGGAGTATCATCTACTTGTCCATTTTTAAGCAAAGTATAATCTCTAATATTTACCACATTTACTTGAATTAATCCCTTAAGAATAGCTCTTTTTATAATACTTTCTTTTATATAAGCATTAATAACTTCTGGAAAAAGAGTCAAAATATCAAATCTCATAAAACTCTTCCACCCTTTCTGCTTCAATTACTTTTTCATCTAATCTTACTTCTTTTATAAATTCATCTACTAAAGGTATATAATAATATTTATCTTTTTCTATATATAAAAGTATCCTTCCCTTATTATTTATAACCTCTCTAACTACTCCATAATCTTTATTATTACTAACTATCTTACAATCTACTAAATCAGTTAATAAATAATCATTTTTATCTAACTTTAAATCACTCTTTTTTATAAATACTTTCTTTCCCTTATATTTTAACACTTTATCTATATTATCTATTCCCTCTAAAGTTATCATATCATATATCTTATGAAATCTATAACTATTAATTATCTGTTCTTCTTTTTCTTCTCCTAAATATATATGAAATCCTTTCTTAAACACCAAATTCTTTTTTTCAAAATCACTTAGTATTTTAATTTCACCCTTAATACCATGTGTATCTCTAACTTTTCCTAAACAAATAAATTCCATTATCTACCCCTATTAGCAACTACTCTATAACTAACATTATAGCTTATTTCTTCTTCACTCGCAACTATCTTTATATAAATATCTTCATAACCTTTTAATTTCAAAGCATAATTTAGAATAGTTAAAAATTCTCTAACACTAATAAAAGTCTTAACTTTTTTTAAAATTCCTTCTCTAATATAACTATCCTCTAAAATATAAGAAATACCATCATGAGTATTTATAACCTTCAATTTAGGATTAGTTAAATCTATTTTTCTTTCTAAAAACTCCAATACCAATTCGTTTGCCATAGCCTCACTTAATCTAAATTTTTCTTCACTCTTAAAATTCATTATTATCACTCATTTCATAAAATATTATACTTGCCGCAACACTTGCATTTAAACTTTCACACTTATCACTAATTAAAATATTTATCAAACTATCACAATATTTTTGATATTCCTCTCTCATTCCTTTTCCTTCATTTCCAATAATTATCGCACTTTTACAATCAAACTTTATTTCTTTTAAATTAACTCCCCTCTTAACATTTGTACCATATATTTTATATTCCATCTCTTTTAATTTAAGGAAAGCCTCATCTAAATCCCCTCTATAATAATTTAAATGGAAAATCATGCCTTCACTTGCTCTAATAACTTTATCATTATATAAATCTACGGTATCTTTACTCATAACTATTGTATCTATTCCAAAAGCTACAGCACTTCTAATAATTGCTCCTAAATTACCAGGATCTTGAATATTATCAAGTACGCATACTTTACCCCGAATTTCTTTTTCTTCCATTTTTCTTACTACTGCCATAACTTTTGTTCCACTTACTTGATTAGATAACTTTTTTAATATCGCATCACTTACTAAATAAAAAGGTATTCCCGGAACCTCAAAATCTTCTTCATTTGCCATAATCTCTTTTACTAATCCCAAATTTAATGCTTCTTTAAGTAAATGGTCTCCTTCAATTAAAAACAAACCTTCTTGCTCCCGATACTTTTTTTCTAACAAATTTTTCCATCTCTTAACATTACTATTATTTAAAGACTCTATTTTCATTAACCTCGAAGCTCCTTTCTTGCTTCCTTATAATTCGGATAATATCTCTCAACCATCTCCCAAAATTTTTTACTATGGTCATGATGATAAAAATGACACATTTCATGCACAATTACATATCTAAGCAAATATTTTGGATATTTAATTAATTCTGTATTTAAAGTAATACTCATATTCTTATAATTACAAACTCCCCATCTTGTTTTCATTCGTCTAAACTTCAAACTAAAATCTGGTGTTTTAATTATTTCTCTTATTTTTAACACTTCTTCTCTAAATATTTCTCTCGTCATTTTCTTAATAAACTTATCTAACCTAGGATAACTATCCACAATTATTTTTCCATCCTGAAATATAATATCTTTAACATTTTCATCATAAATAATATCATAACTATTTCCTAAATACCAAAACTCTGAATCTTTTAAATTTCTTTTATAACTTTTATTATAAAGTTTTATTAAAGAATTTTCATTTTTTTTAATCAAATTACCTATTTCTTTATCTTTAATTCTTTTATTACAACTTACCACTAGATTTAAATCATCATCAAAACGAAAGTAAACATTTTTAATATTTTTTCTCACAACTATAACATTTACTAAAACACCTGCTAAATCTACTTCCATTTAATCACCTTTTTCTAATCTAACTAGTTGCTTTAAAACTACTTATAATTAATTATAAAGCTTTTATTTTTATTAATCAAGATTTATATTTTAAACTAAAAAAGATTACCAAACTAGTAATCTCTAAAACTTATTTAAACTATTTATCTAACTATACTTATTTCATAAATTTAAAAATCATCATCCATTAGAAAATCAAAAATATTAATATGTCTAATCCCATCTTGTGAATAATCTTCTTTATTAGTTGAAATTATATATTTAGGATAATTATCATTTATCGTATCAAAAGCCTTAAACTCTCTTTTTCTTGTCTCTTCATTTGCTAAATCAAAACAAGCTTGAATATATTTAATATTTTTATTCTTCGCTGCAATAAAATCTATTTCTCCCTCTTTAGTTTTTCCAATATATACTTCATATCCTTTTTTTATTAATTCATTATATATAATATTTTCAAAAGCTTGTGAATAATTAATTTCTTTATTATTAGTTTTAATTCTTTTTACTCCTAAATCAGTCGCATAAAACTTATTTAAAGATTTCAAAATAGCTTTACCATTTATATCATATCTATATACCCTATTAATAATAAAAGTTGAACAAAGAGCCTCTAAATACTTATATAATGTATCTGTAGCAACTTTACTACCATTTTTATCTAAATAATCTAACACATTAGTAACCGAAAATTCTCTTGTCTCTGTTTCTAAAACATACTGAAGAATCCTATTAAAAGAAGTAACATCCGCTATACCTAATCTATCCACAACATCCTTAAGAAGTATAGAATCATAAACATCTCTAATATAATTCTCTTTTGAATCATTATTAGTAAAAATAAATCTCTGTGGTAAAGACCCCCATTCAAAAATATCTAATAATAAATTAAAATAATCTTCTCTTTTAGTATTAGTAAGCTTTACTACCTCTTTAAATGATAATGGATTAATTCTAAAACTTACATATCTTCCCGACAAATCCGTTGACAATTCTAAAAAAGTCATTTTACTATTTGAACCCGTAATAAAAATACTAAATTGGTCAGTTATTCGTAAAGAATTTATCGCTTTTTCAAACTCATCAACTTTCTGAACTTCATCTAAAAATACATAATAATTATCTTTATCTTTTACCAATTTTTTAATATAATCATTTAACTCAATCGCATTTGTTATATTAGCGTAATCAAGAGACTCAAAATTAATATATATAATATGATTATCATCTACCCCATTTTCTTTAATTTCTTCTATTATTTGTTTTAATATTACTGATTTCCCACTTCTTCTTAACCCACACAAAACTTTAATTAAAGAATTTACATAATAAAAATCTCTTATTTTTCCCAAATAAAACTCCCTTTTTAACATAAAATTCACCTCTTATTGCTATTATATAACAAAAAGAACAAAATATAAAGTTTTTTTGTTCAATTGGAAAAACTTTTTAATTTTCAATTTTTTTTGGTTGAAATGGAAAAAAACTTTAAACCAAGCTTTTTCATTTCTTAAACTTCTCTCTATATAATGATTTTTAAAGCCATAAATCTAGTAACTTAATAAAAAATAAAGGCTCCAACATACAAGATAACATACAGAAAAACATACAAGATAAATTACTATATTACTTTTTTTAGTATCTTATTTTATTTATTTCATAGTTAATCCCTTTTAAAGATTTTTGCCACTTGTGGTATTTTTCTTCAATCATATTTTGCTTTATAGATAATTTCATTTTTAAGTATGTAAATAAATATTAAAAAAGAAGTTACATAACTTCCTTTTTTGAGATTATATCATTTTATACAATAAGCATTTAAATTATCTACTTCTTTTCTATTTTCTCTTTTCCACCCATATAAGGTCTTAAAGCCTCTGGTATCACTACACTTCCATCTTCCTGATAATTATTTTCTAATAAAGCAATAAGCATTCTTGGAGGAGCAATAACCGTATTATTTAAAGTATGAGCAAACTCTTTACTTCCATCCTCTTTTTTATACCTAATCTGTAATCTTCTTGCTTGGGCATCAGTTAAATTAGAACAAGAACAAACCTCAAAATACTTTTGCTGTCTAGGACTCCAAGCCTCAATATCACAAGAACGATATTTTAAATCTGCTAAATCCCCACTACAACAAACAAGTTTTCTTACTGGAATATTCAAACTTCTAAAAAGTTCTACTGAATAATTCCACATTTTATCATACCACATATCACTATCTTCTTTTTTACATATTACTATCATTTCTTGTTTTTCAAACTGATGGATTCTATATATTCCTCTTTCTTCAATTCCATGTGCACCTACTTCTTTTCTAAAACAAGGAGAATAAGAAGTCATAGTTATTGGTAAGTCACTTTCCTTCAAAATTTGATCTTTAAACTTTGCAATCATAGAGTGTTCACTAGTTCCAATTAAATATAAATCTTCCCCCTCAATTTTATACATCATGTTTTCTTTTTCTGAAAAACTCATAACGCCATCTACCGCCTCACTTCTAATCATATAAGGTGGTATACAATATGTAAAACCTTTATCTATCATAAAATCTCTTGCATAAGCTAAAACTGCACTATGAAGCCTTGCTATATCTCCCATTAAATAATAAAAGCCATTTCCTGTAACTCTACCTGCTGCCTCTTTATCTAAACCATTAAAGCTTTCCATAATCTCTGCATGATATGGCACCTCATAAGAATAAACCTTAGCCTCTCCAAAAGTCTGTTCTTCAACATTTTTAGTATCATCTTCGCCAATTGGGACATCAGAGGCAATAATATTTGGAATAACCATCATTATTTCATGTATTTTTACCTCTAACTTTTCTTCTTCTTCCTCTAACTCAGGAATTTCTTTATTAATTTGGGCAACTTTTCTTTTCGCCTCATTTGCATCCTCTTCTTTTTTTTCTCTCATAAGTTCCCCAATTGATGCACTAAGTTTATTTTTAAGTGCTTTTAAATTATCCGCTTTTGTCTTACACTCTCTATATTTTTTATCTAACTCATAAACCTCATCAACCAAACCTAGTTTCTCATCCTGAAATTTCTTCTTAATATTTTCTTTTACTAACTCTCTATTTTCTCTTATCAATTTAATATCTATCATAAATATTCCTCCTAAAAAACAAAAACCCCAAAACTTACCCTCTAAAAATTCTGTGGCATCTAATATTTAATTATATTTAATTATTTATCTCATTTACCCTTATAATATACCACAATTAATATTTTTATACAAGAAAAAAATAGATGTTTCCACCTATCTTCCAAGCTTACCTGCTTTATAATTATTTATAGCCTCTTCTAAACTTAAACTATCCCTCTTTACTTTTTCCTCAACATAATAATAAACAAATGCTAAAACTTCTTCTGGTAAAATATTTAATATATCTCCATTTAATTTAAGTCTATTATCATTAATCTTAAAAAACGGAATACCTTTACCATCATATATTTCTAAAGCTGGAACAATATCTGTAATTCTATCATTTACCATTGTTTTATTCGGTTTAAATATACTTTTTAAATAATCTTCCGATAAAGAATTAATAATCTCTTCAATAGCCTCTTTTGAAACATATTTTAAACAATCTTTATTAAAAACTACTCCATCATCTGTTTTCTTATAAAATTCAATTAAAGTAGGCATACTAGGTTTATAAGAAACCTCTTCTTTTCCCATCAAAGCTTTAAAAGTATTTCTTAACTTTAATAAACCCGTCTTTTTTTCTTCAACTGTAACATATTTACTTTTTTCTATTGCTAAACTTGTAAATAAACTATTAATAGCAAGTACTATATCTGTATCTTTTCGGTACATAGGAAGCACACTAAAACTCTTTCCCTCAGTTAAAACGTCTAAAGCCATTCTATCTATATCTTGCCCATTCATTATCTTATCTTTTCTTAATACAAAAGTCTCAGGCACTAAAAGTGTTTTATTACCAACATTAATTGTTCGATAATTAAATCCAAATTGCTCCAATAAATAAATCATTTCTGCTGTACTAAATGTTGCGCATCTAAGAGCTTTATCTATAATACTATCTCTTACTAATTCTAGTCTTGTAATCTCTTCACTAAGATTTATAATATCTTCTCTTATTTTATCTTTTTTAAAAAAATCTTCTTTAGCATACTCTGCAATTTGATTTTTCATAAAACTAACCTCAGCTTGAGTATAAGCATCTTGATAATATGGTTTATAATTTAAATAACTCATAATAGTATCTGGGTTAACTCTTTTATCTCTTAAAGTCTCTAAACACCCTTCTAAGTTACTTAAAACTAATCTTTTCTTCTCTATTAAATCATTAATAGAATCTACATAATCACTTAAATACTGATTCATCATAATCCCCCTAAAAAAAGTAAAATTATAATAGCACAACTAATTCTAAAAGTCAAATATTTCTTGACAAACACTAAATTCTATATTAAAATTAAAACACACCGAAAATGTTTCTCGCTCTCAGGTGGTGCGAGTAATAAATTATCCTGAACGACAATGTTTCTCGCTCTCAGGTGGCGCGAGTAATAAATTATCCTGAATGAAAATTAAGAGAAAACTCAAGTATTTGTAGTTTTCTCTTTTTTATGATATAATCCCTCTAGGAGGTTAAAATGGAAATAAAATCAGGTTATTTATATCACATAAAAGATGAATTTTTTGAAATATTTAAAGACGAAAAACTAATGCAAAATCATGAAAAAGGAAAAGCTAGGCCTACTTACTTTACAATTAAAGATAAAAAAATTTTATGGTTTATACCCATCAGCACTAAAATTGATAAATATCAAAAAATTATTAAAAATAAAATTAACAAATATGGACTTTGTAACACCATATTAATAAGAAATATAATGGGTAAACCAAGTGCAATATTAATTCAAAATGCTTTTCCTACATTAGAAAAATATATCGACCATGTTCACACAATTAATGGTAAACCAGTAAAAGTAATTTCAACAGTTAAACAAGAAATACTTGAAAATTTCCAAGAACTTTTACTTTTAAAAAATAAAGGAAAAAATCTTTTCTTTATTGATATAGATAAAATTAAACAAAAACTATTAGAGGAAGAATTAATAAAAAATTAACTCTCCTTTTTAGTTTCCTCTTTTCTAACAATATAAATCTTATTCTTTTTATAAAAAGCATAAAATACGTCTTTTAAAATTAAATTCTTTTTCTTTAATTCTCCTTCTAACCACTCTTTATTTTTATGAATATATTTAAGTGCTTTATCCTGTATACTTCCATCAACAATTAAAGGCATAGGATAAGAACTTTTAATTTTAAAATAATTATATTTAAAAATAGATAATTTCCCATTAGGCTCTAAAAAAGCATATTCTACGTCTTCTATATTTCTTATTTCTTTTTGTCTTAAACTTAAAAGCAAATCATCCATACTATATCTTTGTTTAACCATTTCATGATAATTAATTTTTCCATTAGCGATTATTAAAGAAGGTTTACCCCCAAAAACTGTTCTAAAAGTTCTTGATTTAATTGAAATATAAGCAAGTACTAATTCTAATACTACTAATAAAGATATTGGTAAAATAGTAAGAAAAATACTATCATTTATATTTTCAATACTAATTGCCACTAATTCAGCAATTAAAATAGAAACAATTAAATCTATTATTCCTAACTGTCCTATTTCTCTTTTACCCATAATTCTATAAGCTAAAGTAATAAAAAAATAAAAGAAAAAAGTTCTAAAAACTACATTAAATAATTCCATGATATCACCATAATTATTATGAGTTAATTCATATTTTTTTAAACAAATAATATATATTA
>CANPVV010000044.1 GCA_947581835.1 uncultured Bacilli bacterium | reverse complement strand
CATCACGAAGCCTTATAAATACTGGGCAAAATGATGTTTTTTTATTATTTCAACTGTCAAACTCGGGTTATATCACATTATCCATTTTTTTTATTAAATTCTTCTTCATTTTCTTTAAAAAAATTATAGTATACTAAAACATTAGATAATTCTGCCCAACTTTTAGTAGTCACAGGGATTTGATCTAAATCATAAATTTTTGCATCCATAAGTTTCAATAAAAATGGAGAGTGTGTAGAAATTATAAATTGACAATTATAAAATCTAACTGAATCTTCTATAAATTTCTTTAATTTTAATTGATTTTCTGCAGATAAACTGTTTTCTGGTTCATCTAAAATATAAGTACTATCTTCTTTTATTTCTCTTTCCCAAAACATAAGAGCAGATTCACCATTTGACCACTCTATAATATTATTATTTCCTAGTCGATCTCTAACATATTTTGACATAGATTTTCTTTTCGTTTCATAACTTGTTTTCAGCTCATCATAATTGTTAAATGCATTTTCATCTTTATTAAATTTATAATCTAAATATTCTTTACTTAATTTTACTTTTTGTCTATTAACATTAGCATTGATTGAACGTATATCTAAAATATAATCAAACACATCATCACTTGTTATTAATTTTATTTCAGTTGGTTCATCAAAAGACATTTCATAATTACAATGCTTAACATATAAGTCAAAATATGAACCTTTATCAATTGATGACTTTCTTGAAGCGTTTAATTTTTCTGAAATGATATTTATCAAGGTTGTTTTTCCTGATCCATTACCTCCATAAAAAATTGTAATTCTATCAAACTCAATATTTTTAAAAGATTTAGTTGGGAACAAATGTAATGGATAGTAATTATTAAATATTCTTCTCGTTTCTTCATAACAAACTATATTGTGTTCTTGTAGTTCATCTAATAAAGTAAAATTTTTTAAATAAATCATTTTTTGCCTCCTGCTCTTTGAAAAGATAACTATTTGGTTTATATTATACAATATTTAGGCATACATTTCTATAATTCACTTGAAATAATTCTAGAAATTGCTATAATTAATTTAGTTGATTTAGTCAATCTTGGGAGTATAATTTTTCGAATATAAGTAAAGCTATCGCTCCAAATTGAATACAACTTGCGAACTAATAAAGGTTTTGCAAGTTTTTATTTTATATAAAAATCAAGAATTTCTCTTTTGGGAAAGAAGAGATTTTTTTGTTAGATTTTAAAATTAATCTAATTTAATTATAAAAAGAAGTTAATAATAAGCACTTAATAAAAATGGCTTATTAAGAAAGGATTGATTATATTGATAAAGGACTTTGTTTTTAAGTGAAAAATTATGATTTGATAGATAATTTTCAAATTAAAAGTCATTTTTTGTAAATTCAATTGTATAGAGGCTTTATTTATGATATATTAATAAAAGAGATGATTTAAGTATGCAGGAATATTTTGATAAAGCAATAGAACTTGCTAAATTAGGAGTTAATAATTTAGAAGGTGGCCCATTTGGAGCAGTTGTTGTTAAAGATAATAAAATAATTGGTTATGGAAATAATAAAGTTTTAAAGGAAAAAGATCCAACGGCGCACGCCGAAATAATTGCTATTCGTGATGCTTGTAAAAAATTAAATACTCAAGATTTAACTGATTGTGTTATTTACTCTACTAGTGAACCTTGTCCTATGTGTTTATCAGCAATTATTTGGTCTAATATTAAAGAAATTTATTTTGTAACTAATAGAAAAGAAGTTGCAGAAATTGGATTTCGTGATGATTTGATATATAATTATTTAGAAAATAAAGAGAAAGAGATTGTAGAAATTCATCAGATTGAATGCAAAAAATGTCAAGAACTACTTGAAAATTATAATCAGGAGCTTTATTAAAAACTTCCTAGAGTAACAAGTATTATTATGTTTTTTTGTGTTATATTTTTTAATTAAATATTGAAATAAAAAGAGATTATTATAGAATAATAAATGTAAGAGATAAGTTTGTAATTTGGATATTTAAATATATTTCATCTTAAGTGGAGATGATTTTTTTTAAAATGAAAAACCTATAGAATATTTTGTTATATTTTTCCAAATTACTAGGAGTTAATTATTTTGTTAAAGAAAAATATAGTATAAGGAGAATTTATTTATGAATAAAACTACTTTAAGAGATAATTTATTTGAAAAATATTTTGAAAATCAAGTGGGTATTGTAGCAAGCGATTTAGTCACTACTCTTTCTTTTATTCCAGAAACATGGAAAAAATTACATGAAATTTGTGAAGATAATATAGAATATTTTGACTCATATAGTGATTTAGAGCAATGTAAATTAATACAAACGAACCAAAATGATTATTTAATTTTAAAATTTGAAATATTAAATTATATTATTATTGATTTAAAGCAACGCCAAAATATTTCAAGACAACTATTGGATAATGATTTTATTGGTAATTGTTTCTTTAAAAAACATTGTAAGGAATTAAAAATTAATTTAGATATTGCGGAATTATGTGATATTACTAAATTTAATAAACCAGAAATGTTAATAGATTTTTATTTTCAAAATCAACAGATATTAAATTTATCAACATTTTTAGAATATAAAATATCTGTTGATAATGCTTGGACTTATTTTTTTATTGATTTTATTAATTCCTCTGCTCAATTGGGATTTCAAACTTCAAATCAATTTTTATATGAACAACTTTTTTTAAATTATGATTTAACTGCCTCAAGAATGCAAGATGCTCAATCAAAAATTGGTATGAAAAAAATGAATGAAATGTTTGCAAAGATTAGAACAATTAAAATTCCAACTAAAGTTATTCCAAATGATTTATATGAACAATATAATTTGCAAAAAAATTAATAAGAAAGTTGTAGATATCTTACAAAATCACTCCTTTGATGATTTTTATTTAAACTTTTCGGGCATTTAAATTTTCTATGTCTTTATCATAAGATAAATAAAATTTATTTAATTAAATATTAATTTATAAAACTTTGGTTAAATAGATTTCTTAAGAAATATTTTATATGAAATCAAATAAGATACAGTATAAAATAAAATATTTAAAACAAGACAAATATAAGGTGAAATTTTAAATAAATATAATAAATTTACATTTAAATATAACTGGGGAAATAGCAATAATAATAAAGAACCAAAGATACCAATTAAAAATATAAATAAAGCTGGAATAATAACAGATTGCATTCTTCCCTTTTCTACTCCCCATTTATAAATACAAGGTACATTGGCGCACATTAGAAATGAAACACTAGTAAAAGCTATAATGCATATTCTAAGAGATTCTCCTATATTATCCATTTTTCCCCTAACTAAAATCGTAATAATAAAACTAATTAAAATACCTCCTAAAATGGAAATAAGAGAATCTAAAAAGACAAATAAATATTTAGAAAAAACAATTTCTTTTCTACTAATTGGTAATGATAATAAATATTTATCTGAAAGAGCATTTTCATCATAGGAAAATGAAGAAATACTGTTCATTCCAAAAAAGAATAAAAATAAAATTGAACTAATAGTAAAAATATCCCTTTCTATAGATCCTATAATGATTAAAAATATAAACATAAATATGCTAAAAATAATATTACCCTTAAAATTTCTAAAGACATATAAATCTTTTAATAATAAGCCTTTGATAGTATTCATGATTAGTCTCCCTTCACTAATAAAAGCATTACCTCTTCTAAAGTTGGTTTTCTAATTGCAAGTTCTGGATATTTTTTTTGAAATTCTAATTTGGAATTTACTAAAAGGTAATGTTCATTTTTATATTTTAAACATTTTAGATAATCTTCTTTATTTATTTTAGAAAAATTTTCTTCTAATAATTCAACAATTCCATATTCGTTATCTATTTCTTTTTTAGGAATATCTAAAATAATTTTACCAGCATCAATAAATATTATTTCATCAGCTAAATGTTCTAAGTCACTAGTTATATGAGTAGTCATTAAGATAGAATTTTCGCCATTACTTACAAATTTATTAAATAGTTCAATAATTTCATAACGAAATATAGGGTCTAAACCATTAGTTGGTTCATCTAAAATTAATAATTTTGGTTCATGAGATATAGCACATAATACTTTAATTTTCATTTTCATTCCACTGGAAAATTCTTTTAAGGGTTTATTACAAGGTATTTTAAATTTTTTTATAGTATCATAATATAACTTTTCATTCCAATTATTATAAAAGTGTTTCATTAATTTATTAATATCATTTACATTTAAAATGGGAGAAAAGAAACTATCATCTAATACTACTCCTATTTGTTCCCTTTCCTTTTTGGTTAAATTTTTACTATCTTTTCCAAATATTTTTATATTTCCTTTATCATATGCCATAAGATTTAATATTGATTTAATTGTTGTTGTTTTACCACTGCCATTTTCGCCAATAAGTCCAAGAATTTTGCCTTTAGGTAATTTTATATTAATTTTATTTAAACGAAAATCTTGATAATTTTTTACTAAGTTTATAACTTCCAAATTATATTCCACTATCTATCACCTCTAATAGTATAGCATAATTTAATATATATTGATAAAAAATTTTTTAAAAATTAATGTTATATTGTAATCGATGAAATATTCATATATAAAAAGTGATTCAAGTTGTATAATTGAGTTGAACCAAAATATTCAAATATACGAAAGGACTTGAATCACTATGAATATTATGTCATATTTTTAAAAATTTTGCCTTTTGTAATGTAAAATTAAACAATTTTTTACTGAAAAATGTAAAATATATAGTATAATTATATTAGTTAATAGTTCTTATTATCATTATTGAGTGTGAGAAAGGTTATTCAACTTTTTCTTTATATGCTCAATTGAAAAATTTGAACTTTGATATTTATATAATGAAATTAATCGAATAATTGGTATTTTTGATATACTTGTTAAAAGTTTAAAAATTATTAAACTTTAAGTGAAAGGGAGAAAAAAATGAATTTTATTATAATCATTGCAATGTGCGTATTATTTATTATAGGACTTATATTTATCATATGGGCCATTAGTTTCAAATATAAAAGCTTTCGTTTAGTTAATAAATGTAGTGAAAGCTGTAATGGTATTTTAATTAAAATTGAAGAAATAGAAATAATTCATTCTGTTAATAATGATAGCTTACGACGGTATACAACTAAGTCTGACGTTCCAATATATGAATATGAAGTATCGGGAATAAAATATAAAATTAAGGGAACAAATGGACATGGTTTTAATTTAGGAGATATTGTAAAAATAAATTATAATCCTAAAAATCCAAATGAATGCTATATTGATGGCTATTCATTTAAATCTTGGATAGTATTATTAATAATTGGTATAATACTTTTGATTATGTCTTTTATTTTTTATTTAATGTTTAAGCTAATATTTTAGTTTAAACTTTTTTGTATTAATAATTAAGAAGTTGTTTTACATATCATTAAGTTTTTGTTTATATGATAAGATTTTTTTAAATCTCTAATCATATTGTTGTAATTTTTATTATAAATATTAAAATATAATATACGTTTTATTGTTAATCAATTTTAAAATCTAAATATATATAGTTATCCATCTTGTATGATAGATTTTCTTCAATCATTTTATTAGCTATTTTACAACTTTTGGAAATTCTTATTCCTTTACATAAGGGATCTATGTATCTTACTTTTGCTCCATGGTGAACATAATAAACATTTTCAGGTTTTTGTTCTGATATTTTTACCTTTTTGGCAGTTTTCCACATATTAAAAATTTTTTGATATTTAGAAGATTCAATAATATTTATTATTTCACTTTCTTTTAGCTCATATAAATCTTTTTTAGATATTTTTTGTTCATCATTTAGTCTTTTTAAAATGTCTGCGATAAATTGCATAGAATATCTGGTTCTATCTTCACGATATATAATAGATAATTTACTGGTAATTTTTACAAAGTTTCTAGCTATCTTTTTAGTTTTAAAACCTAGTTCTATTTCATTTTCTTCATTTTTTTCGATTTCTATATCATCATAAAATTCTTTTATAGTATTAGCATCTAATAATTTATAAGTAAATAGTGCATTAGATAAAGAATATTCTAGTCTATCTGCAGATAATTTGGGAGTGTCGTTATCAGCTATAGGATAAAGGTGATAATTATCTACTTCTGATACTTTTATATTATCTTTTTTTAATAAAGCCATTATTTCTTGGGAATTTTTTATAATTTCGGAGGTTAAATCTTCGGTTGATTCTTGGTTCATATAATCACCATTTAAGAAATCAACGCAATGTTTAAAAGCTGGTGTTGCTATATCATGAAATAGACCTGATAAAGTTTCTTTTTTATCATGAGTAAAATTCCAGACAATTAAAGCTACGGCAACTGAGTGATCGAGACTGGAAAAGAAAAAATCACTTTCAAATAAATCGGAATAGATGGTTCCACAGGTTACACTTATATACTGTTGATTTAATACTTCTTTAGTGTTTATATATTCATTTAGCCATTCAGGAAAATCTGGGCATAAAATTGCAAAATAATCTTTTACTTCTTTTTTCAAATTGTTATAATATTTATTCATTTTTTATCTCCTTTTAATTGTTGTTTTAATTTTTTAATTAAATTTTTTTATTTTCATAGTTATTTTAAAGTAAGTTGTTAGTTTTTATAAAATTCTCTTATCCTTTTTTTAGCATAACTGGTTTGAGCTTTTTCTAACCATTCTTTACGAGGTCCACATGAAAGTTTATCAGCTATAATTTTAACACGGTCTTTATTTTTTAATATATAATCAAGAGGAACAGGTTTATCATTTACCATACACTCAACCATAGTATTACCTAATTCAGTATGAATTTTATAAGCAAAATCAATAGGTGTTGCCCCTTTAGGTAATTCAATTATTTCTCCTTTAGTGGTATAAACATAAATTTTATCAGTAAATAATTCAATTTTTACTTGATTTACAAAGTCTTTATTATCATCAAACATAGCATTTATTTGAGTTAAAGATTTAAAAAATTGATATTTTTCTTTTAAATCTTTTTGCATTAAGTTTCTTGCTTCCCCTTTTTTAATATCCCAATAAGTAGATAAGCCAAAAGAGGCTACTTTATCCATATCAAAGGTTCTAATTTGGGTTTGAACTAATTTATCTTCAGGTCCAAAAACAGTGGTGTGTAAGGAACGGTACATATTAGTTTTTGGATTGCAGATATAATCTTTAAATTTATCATTAATTGGATAGTATAAAGTATGAACATAACCTAGAGTCCGATAGCAATTTTCAATATCATCAACCATTATTTTTAATGCAAATAAATCATGAATATTCCACAATTGTTCCCCTTCTTCTATTCTTTTGTAGATACCATATATGTTTTTAGTACGTATTTTTATTTCATTAGGTATTTGTTTATCTGCTAAAATATTTTTGATTTTAAGTAACATTTCGTATAAAAAATTATTACTGTTATTTTCAAAAAACAGTTTTTTTTCTTGGAGTTTAAAATAAATTTCGGGACGTAGATATCTTAAAGATAAATCTTCTAATTCACTTTTTAGGCGGGATGCTCCAATATAGTAAGCGAGAGGGGCAAAAATTTCTAAAGTTTCTAAAGCATTTTCTTTTTGTTTAAATTCACTTTTAAATTCTAAAGTACGCATATTATGAAGACGATCGGCAAGTTTAATAATAATAATTCTAACGTCTTCGGTAATACTAGTAATGATTTTTCTGGTATTAGCAAAATTCTGCTCTTGTTTAGTAGAAAAATTCATTTTAGCTAGCTTAGTTACCCCATCAACTAAATTAGCAGTATCCACGTTAAAAAGTTGGGTTATTTCTTCTTTGGTTGTAGTTGTATCTTCGAGGGTATCATGAAGTAGTCCGGCACAGATTGTATCTTTATCCGCGTGCATTTCGGCTAAAATATAAGCTACGTTTAAGGGATGGATTATATAAGGCTCACCACTTTGTCTTATTTGGCCTGTGTGTAATTGTTTAGCAAAATTGTAAGCCTTAGTTATTATGTCAATTTCTTCTGGTTGGTAATCTTTTAATATTTCTTTTAAATCACTAAATTCTAAATTGTTCATGTAACCTCCTTTTAGAACAAAAAAACTACACTTTTAACACATGGTCTTAAGCGTAGTTAGAAAATTTTATTTGAGCCCGCATAAAGGGAAAGCTAAATTTATTAAATGATTTATCGTAATAAAGATAAATATTCATAAACCTCACTCCTCAAATATGATTAATACTCATTTTACCATGTTTTTTATAAAAGTAAAGAGGAAATTTTAAAAAAAATTAGTTTTTACAAATGAAGTAAAATTTCATTTTCTGAAACAATTTTGGAAAGTGATTTTTCTATCTTTTTTAACTCTTTTAGATAGCTTTGATATTCCTTATCATTTTGATATAATTTGTTGTTTATAACGTATAGTAAATAACGACTAGCGGCAACAGTTAATATTCCTTTGGTTAAATCTCCTATTGGAAAATTTCGAAAACGATTTTGCCAGTGTAAATATGATAAGTAGGCATTAATATACCAATTGTGAATATCATTTATTTCATCATAATATACGTCAACTAACCCCATATCCTTTCTTTTATCACATATAAAATATACTTCAACATTTTCAAATTCATTTTTATACATATGTTCGCCTTCTTTCTATGACAAAAGAATATCATAAAAAAATAGGCTTGTCAAATTACAGATTTTGTTAAATCTGGAGCAGATTGATTAAAATTGGGGACAGATTAATAAAAATCTGTAAAAAATTTAATGTTTTAGGTGCAGATTTATTAAAATCTGTTTTTTTAATAATTTTTAAAATTTTTTTAGAAATTAAAAAAAGCAATGCAACTATAAATTTTTAAATAAATTCGTAGCTTTATTGCTTTTTATATTTTAATTTTAGTTATTTATTAAGTTCCTGTTCCTGCGGTATTTTCGGCTGTTGCTTCATCTACTTCACTTACAAGATATAAATCTAAATCTACTTTCTCTCCATCTAAATCATCATTAATTTCTTCTTCATCTATCCAAACTCTTAAACTTTTTGTTGCTTCCGTTTCGCTTGCTTTTATTGTGCCTTCATCAATTAGATAACATTCAGTCATATTTTCATCTATTGTTTCTGTTGATTTTGGAAAATAATTATTACTATTTTCTTCTCCAATTGTTGATTCTCCTAAACTTTTATATTCGTCATCTTTTGTTGATACCCTTATAGATTTTTTATCAATGACATTATCAGTTGCTACACATATATATAATTTATAAGATGCTGGTAAGTTGCCAGTATTTTTTAAAGTATACTTTACAGGGTTACTTTTCATTCCTTCATCATTACTCATAGGCTCTGTTAAGTTTGTCATTGGAGTATTAGGTTCTCCATCGCCATTTTCAGAGCTGATAGTAAGCTTTAATGTTCCCGCTGTGATAACTTGGTTAGAACCCTCTTTTATATCGAAAAATAAGGCATAACTTACTCCTAATGCTGCGATAGTTACTAAACATACCGCAATAGCAATTACAGTGGTTTGCTTTTTGATAATATCTTTAACATTCATATACTATCACCATAGTAATATAATACCATAAAAAAGCGATAAAATACAAGAGCATTTTATCACTTTCGTTAAAAATTGGTATTTTCTTCAAAAATATACGCATAGTAGACAGTATCACCTATAATATGAGGTTCTATAACATATTTATCAGTACGCGCTGTGATATAATTTGATACGATTGTATATATGTAATTACCAGCATGAGTTATTCTAGTAAAATCTTCTAAAAAATAAGATTTACCATTGATTAAAAGATAAGAATTTTTTAAATCAATATTTTTGTTAACTTTTAAATAAATATTATAACTTTTATTTAAGTAATACTTGTTGTTTATAGTTATTTCTTCTGTTTTAGAGTTATTATGAATATCAAATTCTAAGTTATAGTCATCAACTGTGGTGATATTAGCTTTACTTATACGTTCATCAAATCCTTGCCATATAGGAAAAGAGATACCTAACATGATAATAACAATTATTATTTCAAATATTTTACCCCTGATTAATTTATCAACCAAAACCTTTATCCTCCCTTTTATGGGATTAATTATAGCATATGTGTAAAAATATGTCAAATTTAGGGTTTTTGGTTATTACTTAAAGAGTTAAATGCAATTTTTTTAAATAAAATTTTTAATATTGCATTTAGTCTTTTAATAATATTTAA
>CANPVV010000043.1 GCA_947581835.1 uncultured Bacilli bacterium | reverse complement strand
TAAAAGAAGAAAAATTTCCTTTACCAAAACAAAAAAAGACTGAATGAAATTATTTCATTTCATTACAGCCCCTTTTATTCTGTAACTAAATTAGTCTCCTCTCTAAAAACTTCTTCTGCATTTAAAGCCACATTTTCTGTCCCTTTCAAATAATAAAACAATGTAGCTTTACTAGTATTATTTGTTGGTACCCCACTTACTGCATCTAAAACCACCCCCACTACATTATTAGGAGTTTCATACCATCTAGCCTCTTTATCTTTAACTAAAGCCTCAACCGTATCAGCCCATATATGTTTAGAAATCGAAGAATAAGTTGCTGCCACGTCTTTATTATCATCATACCCAACCCAAGTAACCATTAAAATATCCGGATTATACCCAGCAATCCAAAAATCTGAATCAGTTGTCCCTGTTTTAATCGCATACTTTCTTGATAATTTCGAAGCAATAACCAAAGCTGTTGGATTCGCATAATCTCTAAACTGACTATTAGTTGTACCCGTAAGCATTTCATTTAATATATATGTATAATTTGTATTTAAAACTAAGTCTTTATAATCTTCCTTCTCATATAAAACATTTCCATCTTTATCTTCAACTCTTCTAATTAACCCCACATCTATTTTATATCCCCCTGTTGCAAACGTATTATAGCCTCTTGCTAAATCTAAAAGAGGTATTTCCCCAGTACCTAAAGCCAAAGAAGGAACTGCCTGTAATTTAGATTTTATCCCCACTCTTTTAGCTACTTCAACTAACTTTTCTGGTCCCAAAAACATATTAGTTTTAACTGCAAAAACATTATCCGAAACCGCAATTGCCTCTGCCATAGTAATTGGTTTATTCGCATATATTGCTCCATAATTCTTAGGTGAATAATAATCTCCATTACTTAAAGGAAAAGTCGTATACTGACTATTAAATGTTGAAGAAGATGTCATTCCCTCTTCTAAAGCTCCATAATACAAAAATGGTTTCATTGTTGAACCAACCTGTCTTTTAGCTTGAGTTGCTCTATTATATTGACTTTTCGCATAACTAACACCCCCTGATAAAGCAATTACCCCTCCAGTTTCTGGATTAACTATAACACTCGCCGATTGTAAATCTTTATCTCCTAAATACTTCAATATATTTTCTTCTAACTTTTCTTGTGCAAACATATCTAAATATGTATAAATCTTTATTCCTCCTGCTTGTATCAATTTATCAGGTATAGTCTTAATTCCTTTTAATTCACTCATAACTGCATCTTGATAATACATAAGCATATCTAAATTCTCATCAGACGACTTACCATAAATCTCTAATCTTTCTTTAAATAACCCATCTAATTCTTCTTGTTTAAGCATTCCATTATTAACCATCGCTTGTCCTACTAACTTTGCTCTTTTAATAGCTAAATCATAATTAGCAACTGGATTATAATTCTCCGGACTATTAGGAATACCCGCTAAAATTAAAGCTTCTTCTATTGTTAAATCAAGTGGTTCTTTATTAAAATAATACTTACTTGCATTAGCAATCCCAAAATTACCCTGTCCATAATTTATAGTATTTAAATATCCCTCTAATATTTCTTCTTTTGAATAATGTACTTCAAGCTCTAAAGTAAGAAAAGCCTCTTCTATCTTTCTTTCCCAAGTAGAACCAAAATCTAAATAAATATTTTTAACATATTGTTGTGATATAGTTGATGCCCCCTGGGTAATCTTTTTATTTTTCAAATTCAAATATAAAGATTTCATAATTCTTAAATAATCAAACCCATGATGCTTATAAAAATTCTTATCTTCTACACTTATAACCGCATTTATTAAATTATAATTAATATCTTCTAAATCTACCCATTTTCTTGTACTACTCCCCTGATACAATAAAGTATCACTATTATCATATATATAATATTGTCCTGCTGTTCTAAGCTCTAATTTAGGACTTAAAAATGCATAAGTATAAAGTCCCATAATAACAATAATAAAAGACACAAACCCAAATATCGTAAGTTTTACTAAAAATCTTAATACTCTCATTAGATTTCACCTTTTATTAATATGGAATAAATAATCTAAATTATAATCTTTTTCTTGTAAATAATCTCTATCTTTAGTATAATTTAACTTGTAAATGAGGAATATTTATGAATAAAAATATAATTATCTCTACTTATGAAAATGATAAACTTCTCTTTAAAAATACTACTACTGCTCTCTTAGAAGATAATTTTTTAACCTATCACACGGATAATGATACTATCTTAATTAATTTAGAAACATTTAGTTTTACTAAATCTAACAATGATACCATTTTTAAATTAACCAACACCAATTGTACTCTTAAACTTCTTGAATTAAATAAAACTTTTGATATTCCTCTTAAATATCTAAATTTTGTTCATAATATTAACGGCATCATAATTGAATACTTTTTAGAAAGTCAAGAATACCCTTTAAAAATTGAAATAATTATAGGAAGTGATATATAAATGAATTATCAAATTAAAATATTAGAAGATAAAATAAAAGAAAGTCTTAAGGATTTAGGTTTTATTACTGATACTGTAACTATTAACCCTTCAAATCGTCCTGAACTTGGAGATTATCAATACAATGGAATTATGCCCCTTGCTAAAAAATATCAAAAAAACCCTGTAGAAATAGCTAACACTTTAGTAAATATCTTAAAAGATTATCCCGAACTAAAAGAGGTATCTACCGCTGGTCCTGGTTTTATCAATTTAACTTTTTCAGATAAATTTCTAATTGATTTTTTAAATTCGTCTCTAAAAGATATAACTATAAACTATAAGAGTGATACTCCCCCCAAAACTATTTTCCTAGATTATGGTGGTCCAAATGTTGCTAAAATCCTTCACGTAGGCCACCTTAGAAGTGCCAATATTGGAGAGGCTTTAAAAAGATTATGCCAAGTAATAGGCCATAAAACTATCTGTGACGTTCACCTAGGTGACTGGGGTCGTCCTATGGGAATGGTTATATTAGAAATTAAAACTAGATATCCCAATATTGCTTATTTTAATGAAAATTATCACGGAGAAGAAGTTGATTTTACTCTAACTAATGAAGATTTATTAGAACTTTACCCTATCGCTACTACTAAAGCAAAAAATGATGAAAAAATCATGGAAGAAGCCCGTAAAATTAACTATGAACTTCAAAATAAGCATCCAGGTTATTATGCTTTATGGCAAAAAATTGTCCAAGTAAGTGTAAATGAAGTAAAAAAAATCTATCAAGACCTAAATGTTTCTTTTGATTTATGGGAAGGTGAATCAAACAATTTCGAATATATAGACGAAATGATGGAATATTTATATGGAAAAAATATAGTTGAAGAAAGTGATGGTGCTAAAATTATCAATGTAAAACTAGCAACCGACACCAAAGAAATGCCCCCTTTAATCCTTATTAAAAGTAATGGCGCCGCCTCATACGAAGCAACTGACCTTGCAGCTATCTGGGAAAGAACAAAAAAATTTAATATTGATGAAATATGGTACATGACTGATAAACGCCAAGAACTACACTTTACTCAAGTTTTTCGAGCTTCCCTTAAAAGTGGTATAACAACTAATAAACTAAAATTTGTATTTAATGGGTTTGGAACTATGAATGGTCCTGATGGTAAACCATTTAAAACCCGTGATGGTAATGTTATGCCCCTAAGTAACCTTTTAGATATGGTAACTGAAGAATGTGAAAAAAAACTCCTTCCAAGTATTACTGAAAACAGATTAGAAATTGCTAAAACTATCGCCATTGGTGCCATAAAATATGCTGATCTTCTCCCCTTTCGTACTACCGATTATAACTTTGACTTAAAAAAATTTATTGATTTAAATGGTAAAACTGGAACCTATCTTCTCTATTCTACTATTCGTATGAAATCTTTATTAAAAAAAGCTGAAGAAAAAAACTTAGTTTTTAATACTATAGAAGACGTAAACAATCCTAGTATTCATAAAATAATCGTTACTATGTTAGATTTAAAACGTATCATCAATCGTAGTTTTGAAAACTGTTCTTTAAATGAAATATGTGAATACTTATACAAAATAACCAATCTTTACAATAATTTTTACAGTGAATACAAAATCTTAACTGAAAAAAACAATATCTTAAAAACCTCATATTTAAGCCTAACAAAAGCCATATACTTAAATAACTGCTATCTCTTAAATATTTTAGGTATAAATATTCCTGAAAAAATGTAAATTAAGAATTGACAAATATATAAAATAATATTACAATTACACCTGTTAGATAACTATTAATAAACTCTAACATATAATATGTAAAGCAAAGGAGAAAATTATGAGATTAAATGATATAAGTAAAGAAGAATTAGAAACCATGAATTATGATGATATTGCCTATATAATTTTAAATGAAGAAAAAACTAAAATGAAAATAAATGACTTATTTAAAAAAGTGTGTGCTGCCCTTGATTTAAGTGAAAGTGAATTTGAAAACCGAATCGCAGATTTCTTTGAACTATTAACTACTGATAAAAGATTTATAATGCTTGAAGATGGTTCATGGGATTTAAGAGAACTTCACAATCCCAAAGTTATAATTGATGACGAAGAAGAAGATACAATTCTAACCGACGTTGATGATGACAATATGAATTTAAATGAAGAAGAAAATGAAGACGATATTTTCTACGATACCGATACCGACGATGATTTACCTGATGATGATTTAGACGATCTAGTGGTAATTGATGTCGATGAAGAGGAAGCAAACAGTTAATGTTTGTTTTTTTTAAACTTTTTGATATAATATATACATATAGAAAGGAACAACCCTATGTTTAAACGATTAGACGCAATTGTCGCAAAATATAATGAATTACAAAATGATTTAGCCAATCCTGAAATTATCAGTGATTATAATAAATTAAAAGACTTATCTAAAGAAGCCAGCGATTTAGAGGAAACTGTTACCAAATACCAAGAATATAAAGATACCTTAAACAGTATTGAAGATGCAAAAACTCTAACTAAAGATCCCGAATTAAAAGAAATGGCCGAATTAGAATTAAATACTCTAAAAGAAAAACTTGAAACAATCACTAAAGAATTAGAAATACTTTTAGTACCTAAAGACGAAAATGATGGTAAAAATGTTATCATGGAAATAAGAGGTGCTGCTGGCGGCGATGAAGCTAATATCTTCGCTGGTGATTTATATCGTATGTATACTTATTATGCTGAGGCTAATAATTGGCGTATTGAAGAATTACACAGTATTGAAGGAACCAGTGGAGGTTATTCTCAAGTTGAATTAATGATTAAAGGTAATGACGTTTATAAAAAATTAAAATATGAAAGTGGTTCACACCGTGTACAAAGAGTACCTGTAACCGAAACTCAAGGCCGTGTTCATACCTCAACTGCAACCGTTTTAGTTATGCCTGAAGTTGAAACAGCTAACATTGAAATTAAAGAAAGTGATATTAAAATGGACGTTTATCACTCAAGTGGTGCCGGAGGTCAATCCGTAAATACTTCTAACTCTGCTGTAAGACTCACTCATATTCCAACTGGTGTAGTTGTTACTTGTCAAACTGAAAGAAGTCAACTTAAAAACCGTGACCGAGCTATGAATTTACTTAAAATTAAAATCAATGATGAAATTCGAAATAAAGAAGAACAAGAATTAGGTAGCACACGTAAAAGTAAAATTGGAACTGGCGATAGAAGTGAAAAAATAAGAACTTATAACTACCCTCAAAATAGAGTAACCGACCATCGAATTAATTTCTCAATTATGAGCCTAGATCGTGTCATGGATGGTGAATTAGAACCAATTATTGAAGCCCTAATAAATGAAGATATGCGTCTAAAACTTGCAGGTGAATCTTTTGAACAATAATATTGGTGCTGCTGATTTAAAATTATTACAAGAAATTTATAAAAATAATTTAGATTATGCCCTAAACAAACTAAAAGAAAACTATCCTATCCAATATCTAATTGGTTATGTCGACTTTTACAACACCAAAATAAATGTTAATGAATCGGTTTTAATACCCCGTTTTGAAACTGAATTACTAGTTGAAAAAACTATCAATTTTCTAAAAACTAAAAACTATCAAAATATTCTTGATATCTGCACTGGAAGTGGCTGTATTGCTATTGCTTTAAAAAAACACCTAAATCTTAAAATAGATGCCTTAGATATAAGTAATGATGCTCTATCTTTAGCCCATCAAAACAATTTAGAAAATAATACCAAAGTAAATTTTTTTCAAATGGATATCCTAACCGAAACACCATCTCAAAAATATGATTGTTTAATTTCTAATCCTCCATATGTAAGAGAAAATGAATTAGTTAGTCCCGAAACTAAGTATGAACCTCAAATTGCTTTATATGCTAAAAATAATGGTCTTGAATTTTATAATCGTATTCTAAGTATTGCCCCGAAAATATTAAATAAAGGTGGAACTATCATTTTTGAAATTGGAAAAAACCAAAGCCTAGCCATCAAAGAAATTGCTTTAAATTATTTTCCAAAAGCTATTATTAAAATTGAAAAAGATTATAACAATTTAGATAGATTTATGTTTATTGAAACATAAATTTTTTATTATCCAAAATTGAAAGTAAAGTCTATCCAAAATGTAAAGCATATTTTATCCAAAATTGAAAGTAAAATCTATCCAAAATTGAAAGTGAAACTTATCCAAAATGTAAAATGAACCTACAATTTAAAAGATTAGAAAACTTAATTCTAATCTTTTTATATTAATTTATAAAATCCATTACAAAATTAGTAAGCAAGTAACTTAAAGCAAAACTTAATGATAAAACAAGCATATTAGCCTCAATTACTTTTCCTTTTTTCATAATTCCATTAAAATTTACTCCATTAAGCATAAAAACACTCATTAAAGTAAAAAAAACATATAAATAAACTTTAATACCCATCAATTATCTTCCTCATAAGTCTTGATTGCCTCTACTCTCTTAACGTGTCTTTCCTCACTTGCAGTCTTAGTATTAATAAAAGTATCAACCATTTCACACACTAAATTAAAATCTGTTGTAACCTCACTTCCTATCGCAATTACATTACAACCATTATGATTTTTTCCTTTAAAAGCATCATCAACACTTACAGCTCTAACGCATCTAATCCCCTTAACTTTATTCGCTGCAATACTCATTCCTATCCCTGAACCACAAATAAGCACTCCTAAAGAATTATCCTCTCCTCTAACCATTTCTCCTAGTTTAAAAGCAAATTCAGGATAATCATCTTGTTTATTATTAGGTATTCCTATATCTTCTACCTCAAGACCATTTTCTTTTAAATAATCCGTAAGTCTTAATTTTAAATCTACTCCGCGATGGTCACTTCCAATATATATTTTCATATTTTCCTCCACTTTAATTCTATCAAATAATTATTCTAAAATAAACAAAAATAAACCAATTAGACTTAAACTTTACTTCTAAAAAACTAAAATAAAAATATACTTTACTGGAGGTTTTATCTATGGACTCTACCTACCCAACTTATTACTATATCGAAAATAAAACACCAAAAGGAAATCTACTCCTTAAAAAATATTATCAAAATACTATTAAAATAACCTATCAAAGTTCTAATTATATCTTAATAATAGATTTAAACCACCAAAATATTATTAACTATCTTTCTTTAACCCTAACCTCTAATAAAATCTATCATATTATCTATGAAAACTCCCAACTAACTATTTACTCCATCATTCAAAATAACTATCAAAAAATATACACCCAAAATATCACGCTTAAATACACCACAGATTTAAAAAGAATCCTAAACCAATTTATATCACCCACTATTTATAAACGAGCAATCTCATCCACTGCCAAAGAAATACTTGAAATTATCTGTGATGCCGAAGAATATCTTTTAATACTAGAGAATAACCCCAACTTAAAACTCCAAAAAACCAAATCTTCCCAAAACCACAATACCTAACTAAATTAATCATTTGAAATTGACCTCAAATGATTTTTTATATATAATGTTTTTGGTGATTAATATGTTCACAGACTCTCACTGTCATTTATATTCCAATTATTATGACAATTTAAACAAAATTATAAAAAATGCCGAAAAAAATAATATAACCAAATTTATTAACAATGGCTGCGATTTAAACAGTAACACTGAAATTTTAAAACTTATAACCGAGTATCCCAATATGTACGGTGCCATTGGTATTCACCCTGAAAATGTTGAAGATTACCAAGAAACAGACATTACTTTCTTAAAAGATAATCTAACCAATCCTAAAATAATTGCTATTGGTGAAATTGGCTTAGACTATCACTACACTAAAGAAAATAAAGAAAAACAAATAAATCTTTTTGAAAAACAATTACAACTTGCTGAAAAATACAACTTACCCGTAATTATTCATAGTCGTGATGCCACCCAAGATACCATAAATACTCTTAAAAAATATAAAGTAACAGGCGTTATCCATTCCTTTTCAGGTTCCTATGAAACCGCTCAAATATATCTAAAAATGGGCTTTTCACTCGGAATTAATGGAGTCATAACTTTTAAAAATTCTAATCTAAAAGAAGTAATTAAACAAATACCCCTTAAAAATATTATTTTAGAAACAGACAGTCCTTATCTTACACCTGAACCCTATCGTGGAACTAAAAACGAACCAACTCATATCATAGATATAGCCCAATATATTGCCAATCTTTATAATATATCATTAGATGAAGTATCAAAAATTACCAACCAAAACATTAAGCGAATTTTTGACATTTAATTTATATTATGATACAATAAATTTAGTTAACGAGAGGTGTTAACATGAAAGGAAATCTTTTATTGCGAAGCTTATTAAATATAATAAAGCTTACTATAATAATAGGTATAATATTTGAAATTAAAGCCTCTTCCTATAAAATGGAAACTTTAAGTAGTAATGAAAATGTTAATCGAAGTGTTAACCTATCTACAATGGCTTTATATATTAATAAAGAAGAAGAACAAAAAGCCAATGAAGAAGCTTTACAAACCTATCTTTGGGGTTCTCTTGATAGTTATACTGGTGATTTAACCGGTTATGGAGCTTTTTGTCCTTTATGTTCTGGACGTCTAGCCTGTATGAGTAATCTTGATTTAAGTAATGGTCGTACTCACTATGATGATAAAACCTATGGCAGTGTTCAAATTGTAGCATCCAGTAAAAATCTTCCCTGTGGTTCAATAATTAAATTTAATGCCTCTCATATTAGTACCGACCCTATTATCGCAATTGTTTTAGATCGTGGAGTACTAGGTAATGATATTGACCTCTTATCTCCAAGTGAAGATTATGCAATTAAACATATAGGTCGTTCTAAAATAACTTATGACGTTTTACGAATGGGTTGGGAAAAATAACCCATTTTTTAAATAAAAGAAAGGAAAATACTATGGATATTAAAGCTAAAAAAAGCTTAGGTCAAAACTTCTTAAATGACGAAAATATTTTAAAAAAAATTGCTGATTCCATCCCTACTACAATCAATGATTTAATAATTGAAATAGGCCCTGGAAAAGGAGCTTTAACTAAATATTTACAGCAAAAAAATAGTTACTTAATCTGTTATGAAATAGATACTCGTCTAACTGAAATCCTAAACAAATTTCTTAATGATAAAACCAAAATAATATACCAAGACTTTTTAACAGCCGATATTCTTAAGGATATAAAAGATATAAACTACAACAATATCTATATTATTGCAAATATTCCTTATTATATTACAACCCCCATTATTAAACATATAATAAATCTACCCAAATTAAAATCAATGACTCTTTTAGTCCAAAAAGAAGTTGCTAAACGCTTTAGTGCTAAACCCTGTTCTAAAGATTATGGTTCTCTAACTGTTTATCTAAACTATTATTTCAACATAAACTATCTATTTAATGTTAAAAATACTTCTTTCAATCCTATTCCCAAAGTAGATAGTGCTGTAATTAACTTTACCAAAAAAGAAATTAACTACAACCTCAAAAATGAAAAATTATTCTTTAAAATTATAGAAGATGCTTTTAAAATGAAAAGAAAAACTTTAAGAAACAACTTAAAGTCTTATAATTGGAATAAAATCTCTTCTATTTTAGAAAAATATAACCTTCCACCAACCTCTAGGGCGGAAGAATTACCTTTAGAAGTATTCATAGATATTGCTAATAATTTAAATGTATAAATTTCTAATTATAATAAAAAATAATTGTATATTTAAAAATATTATGTTAGAATAAATTTAGTAGAGCGTTAGGAGCAAAACGTCTACTTTTTAGGGTGGACGCTTACACTAACATTATTACTGTTACTCACAATAATAATGATTGGTGTATGCGTCTTTTGGTACTATAAAAGTGTAATAATTAATTACAGAAATGTAGTTGAATATTACACTTCTTTTTATTATGATTGA
>CANPVV010000042.1 GCA_947581835.1 uncultured Bacilli bacterium | reverse complement strand
ATCACTCAAACTAATAAAAATTTTTTCTTTTGTTGGCATAAGTCCTCCTTTCTAATTTCTTTTAAATAAAAGAAATGCCTCTACTATAACACAAGTCCAAGTCGAAAAATGTCGAACCATGTCGACGATATTAAAAAAATTTAAAAAAGTTTAAAAAAACTCAAAAAAATTGCAAAAAAAAGAGATAAATTTATCTCATCATATTTATTTTATCATTTGCCATATCCATCGCATTATTAATCATTTTAGCAGTTTTACGTTTAGTTTTATCATCATTTAGAGCATAAGCAAGCATACCAGCGCCTGCGGCCATCGCGATAAGACTGCAAGTCATCATTTTTTTCATTCTTTCCACCTCTAGTAATATTATGGCTTGATATTTAGAAATTTATACATTAATTTGTCTTTTAAAGTCGATTTACGAGTAGATGCATAATCGTTATTTACTGCCATCATAAAGCTTTTAGGTTCCCCAATTATAATTAAGCTTTTTTTGGCACGAGATACACCAGTATAAATAAGTTTATTGTAAAGCATTTTATAATAATTAGAAGTAATTGGAAGAATTACATGAGGAAATTCACTTCCTTGACTTTTATGAATAGTTATGGCATACGCGTGTTTTATTTCTTTCATATCTTCTTTTTTGTATTCAACTTTATTTCCTTCAAAATCAATTATAATAGTTTTATTATTATTGTTTATTTTAGAAATAAAACCAATATCACCATTAAAAACATTGCAGTCGGGATTATTTTGGAGTTGTAATACTTTATCATTTTCACGATAGATAATGTCATTGATAGTTATTTCTTTTTTTTGAGGAGTTTGAGGGTTAAATATATCTTGTAGTAAAATATTTAAATTATCGATACCATTTTCCCCTTTATACATTGGAGCAAGTATTTGAATATCATTTTCATTTAAACCTTTTTTCTTACTCATAAGACAGATTTTTTTAATCATTTCTTTGATATTGATACTTTCAGTAGTAAGAAAGTTATAATCATCTTTTTTCATAGTAAAATCTTCGGATAAGTCCTTATTTTTAATTTCTAAAGCAAGATAAGGAATATAAGAATTGGGGCTTTGGCGATAAATCTTTTCAAGAGGACAAAAGGTAAATAAGTCACTAGCAATTAAATCATTTAGGATAAGGCCAGGACCAACAGATGGGAGTTGAAAGACATCCCCTACTAAAATTAGTTTAACACTGCTTTTAATACCTTTTAAGAGCGCATCAAATAAATTTATATCAATCATACTCATTTCATCAACAATTATTAGATTTTCTGAAGATTTATGAAATTCATTTATACCAAAACTATTGGTTTCTTTATTCCATTTTAAATAACGGTGAATAGTCATTGCAGGCAAACCAGTTGACATACTCATTTTTTTACTAGCACGACCTGTAGGAGCTAAAAGAGCAATATTGGCAAGACTTTCCATATTAGTAAAGTTATGGATCCGAGCATAAAGTTTTACGATCGCGTTTATAATGGTAGTTTTTCCAGTCCCAGGGCCACCTGAAATAATAGTTATTTTGTTTTCTAAAGCTTTTTTGATAGCATTTTTTTGGTCTTCGTTGTAAGTAACATTAAGTACTTTTTCGATTTCTTTTAGATTAACTTCAAAATCATAAAAAGGTGTTGGATTATCAAGATTTAAATGATAAAGATTTTCGGTTATGTTTTCTTCGGCTTCATAAAATTCTCGTAGATAGTAAAGGTCTTTACTAGTTATTACTTCAGTTGTTTCTTCTAGTTGATAAATCATTTCATCAAAAGTATCTTCATCTAAATATAAGTTAAATTCTTTTTTTAAGGTATCTAATATTTCTTCTTTATAATAGTAAGTATCGCCAATACTTTGACTTAGACGTCTCATAGATTCCATAATACAGGCTTTTAGTCTTACTTCATCAGTTTCAGAATGATTTTTGATATATATATTATCAACTTTATTAAAGTCAAGAATTTCACAGATAGTATAGAGATTGGCTTCAATTATGTATTTGGTTTTTTCTTGATATTTTTTATATATTTTGGTAGCTTCATTTATAGAAAAACCCATCTCTTTTAGTTTAATTAAAGTATCATCAGCATCAGTGTAGGAAATTAGAGAATCGCGAATAGTTTTAGCTTTGGTTTCATTTAGGCCAGTGATATTTAAGAGGACGGTTTCATCTTCTTTGATTTTTTTAATGGCATCTATTCCTAGGGCATCAACAATTTTAGAGGCAGTAAGTTTACCACAACCTTTAACTAGAGAGCTAGCAAAAAATTCTTTTAAAGCATCAAGAGTGGTTAATTCTTCCTTTTTGTAAGAATCCACTTTATATTGGAAACCAAAGCGTTCATGTTTTAAGGGAGAACCATATAAAATATAGGTTTCTTCTAAATTAATTTCAAGAAAAATACCTGTAATAGTAACTGTTTTATTAACATATTCATACATTTTGGTATCGTTTGTTTCTTTAACGCGAAAAACAGCGACTAAATAGCCACTTTCTTTATTTTGGTAGATAATATTTCTTAGTTTACCCTTGATGTAATTCATGTTAGACTCCTTATTTTTTAGCGATGGATAGTAGAATTATAATCTTCAAGATTGATAACATTACTTGATGAGTTAATATCTTCTTTAATTTCTTGGAAAGGATTTGAGGTAACTGGTTCTAATACTTCAGTTGATTTTTTATGATGAGGAATTAGATCAGGAGTAATATAAAAATAATCAAATTCAGCACCATCAATTAAAGGATTGTAAACCATCATGTGCCCTTCTTTTCTTTTAACAAAGTCATAGTAATCACCATCTAAATCAATACAACCTGTACGAGTAGAATTAACATAGTAAATATTGCCATCGGTATCTTTAATATAGACTTTACCTTCAGAATCATAGTAGTATATATTTTTACCTATTCCCATAATGTTTAAAGCGGCAATATTGATAAATCTTTCTAAAGTTTTAAAGAAAGTTCTTTTTAAATGAGTACGACGATGAGGCTTAAAACTTTCAGGATAGATTTCACCTTCTATATTAAAAGTTTCATTATTTAAATTAATTACAGTGCAGTGCATATTTCTTTTTAAAGGTTCTTCGGTTTCTTTTTTAAAAGTTGCTATGGGAGTTATTTTATCATTTTCAATTATATTAAAAGTATTTAGTGTACCAGTTGCGATATCACCAGAATTTATTTTAGTAGAGGCCTTTCGTAAAGTTTCATCAATCATATTTTGGGGAATATTATCCATTTATAATCACCTTTTCTATTATTATTATATATTAGTTTTGGATTCTAAGCAAGATATAACCGTAGCATAAGCATAATTATTGTTAATTTCAGTTATTTTACACGTATACATTTTGTTTAGGAGATAATCTCCTTTTAAATAAACTTTTAGATAGTTAGAAGTATGACCAACAATATAAGAATCTTCATATTCTTCAGTTAGCACGTCAACCTCTTTATTTAAGAATTTTTTTAGATAAGCCGATTCTAAAGTATCGGATAGTTTTATTAATTCGTGAGCTCGAGCTTTTTTAATAGTTGCGGGTAATTGAGGCATTTTAGCGGAGGCAGTTCTATCACGTTTAGAATATGGGAATACATGAATTTTACTGAAATTGATTTCTTTGCAAAAATTTAGATATTCTAAAAAGTCTTCATCGGTTTCATAAGGGTGGCCGACAATGGCATCGGTAGTAATAGATATATCCGGACGAATTTGGCGAATTTCGGCAATTTTTTCTTTATAATATTTAGTATCATATTTACGATTCATAATTTTTAGGAGTTTATCTGTACCATTTTGAAGAGGAATATGAAGGTGGTTGCAAAGTTTAGGGGTGTTTTTTAAGACTTCAAGAAATTTAGCATTTAGTTCAGTTATTTCAATACTGGATAAACGAATTCTTTTTAGGTCGTCAATTTTGGCGAGTTCAGTTATAACGTCACTTAAATCATGATTAGAATCATTATAAGAGCCAGTATGAATACCAGTTAAAACGATTTCTTGGTGATTATTTTGGACTAAAGTTTTGGCTTCTTCGATAATTTTAGAAAAAGATTTGGAACGAATAGAACCTCTTACATAAGGAATTATACAGTAAGAGCAAAAATTATCACAGCCATCTTGAATTTTGATAAAAGCCCTTGTATGAGAAGAAAACTTAGAGACCGCCATATCTTCAAAGGGTAATTTCCTTGTTTCAGGAAAATAGGTGTATCTTTCATTGGTTTTTAAATAAGAATCTAAAAGTTCAGGTAAAAGACTTTTTTCTTTATTACCTATTAGAATATCAATATCAAGTGAGTTATATTCTTCTCGGTTGTTATCGGCACTACAACCACATACTACTAGAAGGCTATTTGGATTTTCTCTTTTGTATTTACGAACTGTTTTAAGAGATTTATGGTCAGCATTATTGGTAACTGAACAGGTATTGATAATTATAATATCAGGATTTTCGTCAGTTAAAACAAATCCCTTAGTTAAGAGATGTTCTTTAATATATTCACTTTCATAAGTATTTACTTTGCAACCTAATGTAATTATTTTAAACTTCATAATTATTCCCCCTTAAATATTTAGTTTAATTTTTGTTGAAGAGTTCTTAAGGCTTCTAAAAAAGCTTCCTCTTTTTCATATGATAAGACTGTAACATTTAAATTTAGTTCTGGTTTTAATTTAGCATCTTTATTAACTAGATTATCTAAATCTACTTTTTTAATAGTTAGGTCACCATCGACATTTTCTTCTTCACTATAATTGAGAGCAAAATCATTTTTATGATTTAATAGTTCTTCATAGCTAATGATTGCTTTTTCTTCTTGTTCTTCTTCATATTTGGTAAAATTGATAGGACTAGGTTCACTTGCTTCTTCAAGAGCTTCTGTTATTTCTTTTAAAGTAGTTATTTCATCTTTGGGTTTAGAAATAACAGGATTTTCTTGATTGTTTTTGAAATTAGAATTATTGCTAGTTTTATTTGGTGTATCTTCTTCTTCATTGTTTTCTTTAATGAAATAGATTAAACTGATAATCAAAAGCATTAAAGCTAAAACTGCAAAGAAAAAAACAATATCAATTAAAGCAAGACTTTTTATAAATTCAATTGTATCGGTTATTATATTCATAGGTACCACCATCTTTATTGTAGCAAAAAATAGGAAAAGATTAAAGTCTTATTAAAGCATTTACAATTATTTGGCGAACATTTTACAATTATTCTGCAGTTATTATTGTATAGGGATTATCAATTGTGCCATCACCAGTCGCGGTTACTTCTCTTGCGAGAGTTATACTTGGTCTTATAGCTCGGTATAAAGTACCACTTACATTATAAAGAAGTTTACCATTTTGATCGACTGTAAAAGGATAAAATTCTGTTGAATTAGCAACTGCTAAACTAGAGGTCCACCAAACATTTTCTATTTCAGAATTATATAAATAATAGTCTTTATTATCGGTAGTAAAATTAGCACCGGCATAGATTATTTCATCGGCAGTTAAAAGACCTATTTTATTGGAAATACTGGAACCTAAACAGTTAAAACTAGGAATATTGTTGGTAACAAGACGAGAATATGCATTGTAGGTTTTTTTAGTATCTGAACTCGTACTTAGATTATCAGAGCAGTATTTAGTAGTAGCAATAAAGTCCTCATAGTTTTGCAAATAGGTGGTATAGTAGTTGTTTAGGGAAGTATAAAGACTGGTATTTTCAAGATCTTCAGAGTTTGATAGTTCATTATTGTAGCTGGTTAGTTCACTTGAGGCTGTATTTAAAACTAGTTTGACTGTTCCATCACCATTTATTCTTACTATTCGCCATAAAGTATCGGCAAAACTAACATAATTGTTGGAAATGGCACCACGAAAATAATAGGTTAAGCCATAATCATCATAGTTTTCAATTAAACCTTCATTGGAAGTTGCAATATCTTTACCAATTACCGAAGTAGGATTTTTTAAAGTTTTATTGTTTTTTAGAATTGTTGCATAAAAATATTCTTTGGAATCAACAGTTTTTTTAATAATTAAATCAAAAGAAGTCATTTCATTGTTGGTTAGAGATAGACTAAAATTTTGTGTACTATTTTTAGGAATTAAAAGAGAATCGGCTAAAACGTTGGTACTTACATTTAATTGCTCATTGATTAGATTTAGACTGGCTTCTTGAGATTTTAGGTTGTAGCGAATACTGTTTTCATAGTTGGTTAAATTATTGATTAAAATTTCATAATAGATATCATAGGTACCATTGTTGGTGATAGAAAAATTGTAGGTATTTTCCCCAGAAATATTAGAACCATTTAAATAGTTGATGGAAAGTTCACCAACTACTTCAACAGTGTAGTCTTCTTCGGTTACTTTTTCGTAAAATAAATATAAAATACCAATAATAAAACAAATTAATAAAAGAAGACCAATAAAAGTTAAAATATTTTTATATTTTTTTTGCATATTATTTCCCCTTTTTTTTAGTATATAAATAATTCTTTTAATTGTCAAATAAATTTAGAAGTTTTAAAGATTTTTTGACAGTTTTTTTCACTTAAAAAGCATCTAAAAAATAGATGCTATAAATATTTATTAAATTGTCTAAATTCAGGGCTATCATCAAGTTTGGTTTCACTTAATTCTTTAATAAGTTTCTTTTGAGTTAAACTAAGTTTACTTGGAATTATTACGTCATAAATGACATACATATTTCCTCTTCCTAAAGCATTGATTTTTTTAACGCCTTTATTTTTAAGTTTAACTTTATCATTACTCATAGTTCCTGGTTTAACCTCAAGATAGACATTGCCACTTAAGGTAGGTATTTCTTTTTTACAGCCAAGAATAGCCTCAGTAATAGTTAGAGGAACATGAAGGTAGATATCTTCTTCTTCTCGAGTAAATATTTCATGCTCCTTAACTTTAAATTCGAGATAAATATCTCCATTAGGACCACCATTTAAACCAGATGAACCTTTACCAGAAATACGAAGTTGGTAGCCAGTGTCTACACCTTCAGGAATAGTAACTTCAATTTCTTTTTTAGCTTTAGTTTGACCACGACCATTACAATTGGAACAAGTTTCTTTAAGAATATGACCAGTTCCTCCACAATTAGGACAGGTAGTTTCACTTTGGAAAACACCAAAAATAGTTCTTTGTTCACTCACTACGGAGCCACGACCTTTACAAGTACTACAGCTTGTTTCATTAAAGCCCCCTACACCATGACATTTAGGACACTCTTCGTTTAAATCAAGACTGATAGTTTTTTTACAACCAAAGGCGGCTTCTTCAAAAGTTAAATTTATAACAACTAAACTATCTTCGCCTTTTTTAGGGCGTTTGGATGAACCTCTTCTGGAACCATTAAAACTAGAGAAATTACTAAAACCATGAAAGTTACCACCAAATAAATCATCAAAAATTTCACTTAAATCAATATCATCAACATTAAAACCACCGTAGGATGCTCCACCATTATTAGTGAAAGCTTGATGGCCAAATTGGTCATATTGACGACGTTTATTAGGGTCAGATAATATCGCATAAGCTTCCCCTACTTCTTTAAATTTAGCTTCATCACCAGTTTGTTTGTTATCTGGGTGATATTCTTTTGCTAATTTACGAAAAGCTCTTTTTATTTCTTCGTCAGTAGCGGTTTTAGAAACACCTAATATTTCATAATAATCTTTTTTATTCATTGTAATCACCTAATTTTCATAAAATGTTTTTTAATTCATCAACTAAAGCATCAAAATATGTGAAAGCATCATTTAAAACATCGGGTTTAGACATATCAATACCGGTTATTTTTAAAGATTCAATTGGAGTTTTGGTACAACCTAGTTTTAAAAATTCTAAATAATTGGATACAGCATTTTCTTTATTATTTAAGATATCCATAGCTATTTTAATGGAGGCAGCATAAGCAGTCGCGTATTGATAAACATAGAAATTCATATAAAAGTGAGGAATACGAGCCCATTCATATTTAATAATATCATCAATAATAATATTCTTACCAAAATATTCTTTATTTAATTTATAATAGATATTACATAAATCTTCATTAGTTAGACTTAAACCAGCTTGTGCTTGTTCATGGATAATGCTTTCAAATTCAGCGAACATAGTTTGACGATAAATAGTAGCTTTAAAATCACGTATTAAATCATCAATTAAATATTTTTTTTCAGCAATATCTGGAGTATGATTAATTAAATACTTGCTAAGTAAGATTTGATTTACTTGACTGGCTACTTCTGCCACAAAGATAGAATAATTATAGTCTTGGTAGGCTTGATTTTTGATGGCATAGTAATAATGCATAGCGTGACCTAATTCATGAGCTAAAGTGGAAACATTGTTTAGAGAACCATCAAAACTTAATAAGACAAAAGGATGCACAGTATAGCAAGCAGTGCAATAAGCACCATTTCTTTTACCAGCATTAGGGCAAAAATCAATCCAGCCTTCAGTAAAGGCTTTATTTAAATCAGTAATATAGGTTTCTCCTAAAACACTTAGAGCTTTATTTAATAGATCTTTTGCTTCCTCAATACTATAATTATGAGTAGTTTCTTTAGTTAAAGGAGCATTGGTATCATAAAGATGGAGCTTAGATACTCCTAAACTTTCTTTTTTTAATTGCCAGAATTTAGATAAGGGAGCCAGATTTTTCTTAACAGTAGTAATTAAATTATCATAGATAGCAACTGGTATATCATTGGAAAAAAGAGAAGCTTCTTTGGCACTGTTATAATTTCTTATTTGAGCAATTTTGTTATTGTTAGTTACTTCTGACATTAAAAGTGAGGCATAAGTATTTTTAAAATTTTTATAGGTTCCTAAGAGTTTATTAAAAGCCGATTTACGAACAGTACGGTTATCACTTTCAATAAATTTACGATAGGTTTTTTCTGTTAGTTCTTCTAACTTACCTTGTTCATTGCGAATTTTACCAAAGGTTAGGTCAGCATCAGTTAGATAAGAATAAACTTCATCGGGAGTTCTAAATAAATTGGAGATACTTGATAAGAGTAATTCTTCTTTGGCACTTAAAGTGTGTTTTTGGTATTTATAGATTTCTTTTAAAGTTCTTGAATATTCTTTTAATTTGGGATATTCTTTGATATAGTTTTCAATAATACTGTAATTAGATTTTAATAATTCGGGTATAACGTATGATGTTTGTTCACTATATTTTTGATAGATATTATGGGCAGCACCAAACATACTTTGATAGGTAGGATTGGTGGTGTCTTCATCATTTTTTAAGTGAGCATAGATAAATATTGCTTCTAAACGTTTATTAAAGGACGTATCAAAAGATAGTAATTCATAAAGATTTTTAGCACTACTTAAAATATTACCTTTATATTTATCATAGTTTGATAGGTCTTGTTCTAATTCTTGATAAGATTTGGTAAAATCTTCATCGGTTTTAAAAATAGCTTCTGTATGCCATTTTTGGGTTTCAGGGTAGTCTTTTCTTAACTTAGCCATTGTTTTAATTCCTTTCTACTCAAGAGAAAGTTCTAGTTTAGACTAGAACTTATTTTTCTTCATAATTGGCTTCTTCAACGTCATCATCTTTAGAGGCTTTTTTAGATTTTGGTTCTTCTTCAGATGATTCAGTATTTTGGTTTGTGGCTTGGTCTTTAGATGCTTGTTCATATACTTTAGTTGCAAGACGCATAGCTACTTCATTTAGGCTTTCAGTATCTTTTTTGATAGCATCGATATCATCACCTTCAAGAGTTTTCTTTAAAGTATTCATTTTTTCTTCAGCTTCTTCTTTATCTTTAGAGTCTACTTTATCGCCTAAATCTTTTAAAGCTTTTTCAGTGGCAAAAATCATACTGTCGGCTTCATTACGAACTTCAGCTTCGGCTTTTCTTTTTTCGTCAGCCTCTTTATTAGCTTCAGCTTCTTTCATCATTTTATCAATTTCTTCATCAGTTAAATTAGTTGATGAGGTAATTGTTATTGATTGTTCTTTATTAGTTCCTAAATCTTTAGCAGTTACATTTACAATACCATTAGCATCGATATCAAATTTAACTTCGATTTGAGGAACACCACGAGGAGCTGGAGGTATATTAGTAAGTTGAAAGTTACCTAAAGTTTTATTGTCGTAAGCCATTGGTCTTTCACCTTGAAGAACATGGATATCAACGGCTGGTTGATTATCGGCAGCAGTTGAGAATACTTGAGATTTACTAGTTGGAATAGTAGTATTTCTTGGAATTAAGACAGTCATGACATTGCCTAAAGTTTCAAGTCCTAAAGATAGAGGGGTGACATCTAGTAAAACAATGTCTTCTACTTCACCAGTTAATACTCCACCTTGGATAGCAGCACCCATGGCAACTACTTCATCAGGGTTAACACTTTTATTTGGTTCTTGACCTAATTCTTTTTTAACTAATTCTTGAATATATGGAATACGAGTTGAACCTCCAACTAATATTACTTTATCAATATCTTTATTAGTTAATTTAGCATCTTTTAGAGCTTTATGTACTGGTTCAAGAGTGGAATCAAATAAATCACGGCATAAGTCTTCGAATTTTGCTTTAGATAAAGTGGTTTCAAAGTGAACTGGGCCTTCATCATTTTGAGCAATAAATGGAAGACTGATTGAGGCATTAGTCATACCTGATAAATCTTTTTTAGCTTTTTCAGCAGCATCTTTAATACGTTGCATAGCCATTTTATCTTTAGATAAATCTATACCATTTTCTTTTTTAAATTCACTTACTAAATA
>CANPVV010000041.1 GCA_947581835.1 uncultured Bacilli bacterium | reverse complement strand
TAAAAGAAGAAAAATTTCCTTTACCAAAACAAAAAAAGACTGAATGAAATTATTTCATTTCATTACAGCCCCTTTTAAAGCAATTTTATTTAAAAGATTGGTTTTAATTATGTGTTTACCAATTAAAAAACTGGTGCCAGCGATAATAAGAACTAAAGCAAGACTTATATCCATGATTAGTTCTTTTTTGTTGGTAAGTCCTAGAATAATTAAGAGAAGAGCAAAAAGATATGATGCGATAATATAAAAGTTTAAATGGTTAAGTCTTGTTTTTATGTCAGCATTAGCATATTCTTTTTGGTAAATTTTTTTAATTTCGTTTTTTTGATTGGTTGATAATGTTTGATAATATTTTTTCAATATAATACACCTCTTATGAATATTGTAACATAAAATTTAATAATTTACATTAATATTTTTATTTGATATAATTTTGATAACTAAAGATTTAAGTAGGTGTAATATGGAAAAAGATAAACCAACTATTAAAGATCTTATTTGGCTGTTTGTTTTAGGGTGTATTTTGGGTTTTATTTTAGAGTCGATTTGGTATTATGTTAAACATGGAGTTTTTATTAATAAGCAGGGTTTAATATATGGGCCTTTTAAACCAATATATGGGTTTGGGTTAGATATAATTGTTCTTAGTATGTATAAGTTTAAAGATAAAAAGGGGAGAGTTAAGTTTTTAATTGGATTTATAATGGGAAGCTTATTTGAGTATTTTAGTAGTCTTTTTCAAGAGTATATACTTGGAACTTCAACTTGGAATTATTCAAGTTTTAGATGGAATATTGGGGGAAGAATATATTTGCCTTATTGTTTAGCTTGGGGAGTAATAGGAATATTTTGTATTGATTATTTATATCCATGTTTTAAAGATTTAGCTTCTAAGTGTCCTAAAGTTATGAGTAATATATTAACGATTGGGATGGTGGGTTTTATGGTTTTTAATATTTCAGTAACAACTTTAGCAACGATTAGATATAAAGAAAGAGCCTATGGAGTAGAAAGAACAAATGAAGTTTTTAAATTGGTGGATAAAATTTATTCAGATGAGTATATGAAAAAGAAGTTTCCTAAATTAAAGATTATTAGAAAGTAAAATAGATAGATGAATTTAAAAATTTTTTTAAAGTTTTAGATAGTTAAATAATAAAATGAAATTTTAAGTTTTTAAGTAAGAAAGTTTTTAATTTTTTTTTGACATGGTATAAGGGGTGTGCTATAATAAAGCTTGCAAAAAATGGGTGGTTTTGATGGAAAAAGTAAAAAAATATTTAATATTAATAGTTATGAGTTTAGTCTTTTTTCCTTTTAAAGTGCAAGCGAAAGACATGATTATTTTAAAAGTAGATAAAAGTAATTTAGATATAGATAAAGAGATTATAGTTATGGCTAATTTATATAGTGAGACAGAATTTAATGCTTTAACAGCAACTATAGATTATGATGAGGGAGTATTTGAGGCGATAAATAATAATAATTTTTTGGGGAGTAATAAGAATATTGATTTGATTTATAATGCTCAAGAAAAGAAGATTGCGATTATTAATGAAGGAGAAAGTGAGGCAGATACTTTATTTAAATTAAAATTAAGAGTTAAGAATCAGGTAAGTGATGCCACGATTAAGTTAGGTGATATTACTTTAGTTTCAGGAAATAATAAAGTATATTTAAATAAAGTTGCAACTAATGTGAAATTAAGTAAAGATGCAAGTGTTTTAGTTAAAAATGAAACTTTTAAAATGGAGAAAATGCAGTCATTTATTGTGGTAATAGAAATAGGAATGATATTTTTATTGATTGAAGGAATATTAATTAATATTTTAAATTTAAAGAATAAGAAAATATTTACTGGGGTTTTAATTGTTTCTCTTGTTTGTTTAACAACAGTACTTTTTTCTTTGTATAATATAAATAGTAAAGAAAAAATGGCTTTAGAATATGAGAATAAAAATAGTAGTAGGTATTAGATAAGAGATAAATAATTGTAGAGGTTATTTATTTTTTTAAATTTACTAAAATTTAGAGACTTTTTTGAAGTTATTTGATACAATTAGATTAAAGGAAAGTAGTGATATAATGAGAAAATATTTAGATTTTATTATTAAAGGTATTTATGCAGGAATACTTATTGGGATGGGTGGAGTTGCTTATTTAGCAATTTCAAATAAAATAGTGGGTTCATTTATTTTTTCTTTGGGACTTTTAACAGTTTGTATTTATTCTTTTAATTTATATACGGGAAAAGTAGGGTATATAGTAGAAAATAAGCCAAGTTATATGATAGAATTAATACTTTCTTTAATTGGTAATTTTATAGGAACATTTTTAGTGGGTAATATGATGCGTTTAACAAGATTTAAAGGTTATGGAGAGGCAGCGCTTGAAATTGTAAATACAAAGTTAAATGATAATATTCTAAGTATATTTATTTTAGCTATGTTGTGTGGAATTATTATGTATTTAGCAGTTAATAATTATAAAAAAGAAAAGGATGGAATAGGAAAGTATATAGTTATTTTTATGGGAGTTATGGCTTTTATATTGTGTGGATTTGAACATTGTATTGCCAATATGTTTTATTTTAGTATTGCAGGTGTTTTTTCATTAAAGGTATTTGGGTATTTATTAGTAATGGTAATAGGCAATAGTGTGGGTTCAATAATTATAGCTTTATATGATAAGATATATAGAAATAATAAATAAAAGTAGTAAAAAAGATAAACTAAATAACAAAGTTTATCTTTTTTGTTAGCTTATTTTAAAGAATTGATTTCTTTTAGAGATAGACCAGTAGCTTGTTTTATTTTATCAATAGAAACATTTAAACTTAAAAGATTTTTGGCTATCTCTAATGCTTTTTCTTGAGAACTTTCTTCTTTTACTTCAAGCATTTTTTCACCATAGTATCTTTCTACAGCATCTTTATCTCTTTCTTCATTCCATTCTTTTAAAACTCTGATTGAATTTTCCATAATTTTATCTCCTTTCGCATACTTTTCCATTTCTTCTATACTTTTACTATTTATTAGCTTTAACCATTTTATAAATCTTTTGTTGGTATTATTATATACCATATTCCTTACTTTATCAAGATTGGTATCATAACTATTTGATATGGATACTTTATTTTTTCTTATGAAAAATGATAAACTTTGTGATTAGTTTATCATTTGTTTGGGTTATTTTAAAGAATTGATTTCTTTTAGAGACAGACCTGTATATTTTGATATACTTTTTATAGGTAGTGAATCTTTAAGCATTTGTTTAGCTATTTCTAAAGCCCTGTTTTGAGAGCCTTGTTCTAAACCTTGTTCAATGCCTTCTTCTTTTACTTCAAGCATTTTTTCGCCATAGTATCTTTCTACAGCATCTTTATCTCTTTCTTCATTCCATTCTTTTAAAACTCTGATTGAATTTTCCATTATTTTATCTCCTTTCGCATACTTTTCCATTTCTTCTATACTTTTACTATTTATTAGCTTTAACCATTTTATAAATCTTTTGTTGGTATTATTATATACCATATTCCTTACTTTATCAAGTCTAATGTTATAGATTATAAGGTTGCTTGGTAATTCGGTTTTACTAGTTATATTGTTTTTAAAAGTATATTTATTTACAATACTTTTATTATTAGTAAAAGGACTATTTATTAAGTTAATACCAATTACCTTATGCATATCTTCATATTTGTAATCGCCAGGTTTAATTTGGTTATTAAATAGACGACATAAATAACTTAGACTTTTATTATAATATCTTAGATTAAAAGTATTAGAATACATTTCAAGAAATATAATATTGCCAAGAGAGTCAACACCAACAATATCACTAAAGAAAGCTTTAGAGTGTTTATTAGAAGATTCTAAATACTTTTGAGAGATAATACTTTTAAATTTAATATTATCAGAAATATTTAGATATTCAAGAAAAGAACAGAAAAAATCAGTTAAGATATCTTCAGGAGAAAAAACTTTTTTAAAAGCTAAATCATTAGTTAGAAAAGAAAAGTTTTTTAATTTAGTAAGCATAAATCCTCCTTCCTAATTTCTTTTAAATAAAAGAAATGATTCTACTATAACATAAGTCCATGTCGAAAATTGTCGAGGCGTGTCGGAGGTGTTTAAAAACTTTTAAAAGTATGTATTGACATAAAAATTGGGCTTAGCTTATAATAAAGATGGTTAGGAATGAAAATGATGGAAGAAGATAATTTTAAGAAAAGTCATGTTGATTTTAAAAAATTAGAAAGTTATGGTTTTTTAAAGGAAGAGAAAGAATATAAATATACTAGAAATTTTTTTAATGATAAGTTTAGAGCTATAATTACAATTGATGATAAAGGTAGTATTAAAGGAAAAGTAATAGATTTACAAATGATGGAGGAATACACCAATATAAGAGTTAAGAGTTTAAAGGGAGAGTTTGTAAGTAGGGTAAGAGAAGGGTATATAAACATTTTAAAAGATATTCAGGATAATTGTTTTATTAAAGAATATTTTAGAGGAAGGCAAGCTAATGAGGTTGTTAGATATGTGCATGATAAATATGGAGTGGATATAGCTTTTTTGTGGGATAATTTACCAGATTGTGGAGTTTTTAAAAATAAAGTGAATGATAAATGGTTTGGTATTATTATGAGTATTAATAAAAATAAATTGGATAAGGAAGATAAAGAAGTAGAAATTATAAATGTTAAAATAAATAAATTAGATAAATTTAAATTATTAAGTATTAAAGGAATATATTTGGCTTATCATATGAATAAAGATAGTTGGATTACAATTACTTTAGATGATACATTAGATGATAAAGAGATATTTAAGTTGATAGATGATTCTTATAATTTAATTAATAAAAAGGAAGAATGGATAGTACCGGCAAATCAGAAGTATTATGATGTTTTAAATGCATTTTTAAATACTCAGGAGATAACTTGGAAACAATCAAGTGATATTAAAGTAAATGATATAGTGTATTTATATGTAGCGGCACCTTATTCGTCAATTCTTTATAAGTGTGTGGCAGAAGATGTTAATATACCATATCAATATGAAGATAAGAATTTAAAGATTAATAAAGTTATGAAATTAAGATTGATAGAAAGATATAAAGAGGGAGAAATATCTTTTGCTAAATTAAATGATTTGGGAATAAAAGCTATTAGATGGCCAAGAAAGATAGATAAAAGTATAAGTGATAAATTTTTATGCTAATGTTTATTATAAAAAATTGATGGATAATAAGTTATTTAGGATTAATGGTTAGAGAAAAAATTAACGAAAAATTAAAAAATATTAAATTTACTATTGCCTTTTAGGTAAAATATGATATAATTAAAGAGCTTTAAGAGATGTCTCCTTAGCTCAGCTGGTAGAGCAACTGACTCTTAATCAGTGGGTCCAGGGTTCGAATCCCTGAGGGGACACCAATTTTTTGTTAATAGTTGGGATTGTAGCTCAGCTGGTTAGAGCGCACGCCTGATAAGCGTGAGGTCGGAGGTTCAAGTCCTCCCAGTCCCACCATTTTGGCCAGTTGGTGAAGTGGCTTAACACACTGCCCTTTCACGGCAGCATTCACGAGTTCGAATCTCGTACTGGTCACCATATGTGAGTTTTAGTCTAGTTATTACTGGACTTTTTTATTTATTTAAAAAAGCGAACACTTTCAGCTTGACAAATTATAAGACATGAGTTAAGGTTATATTATGGATAGTAAAGGAGGAGATTATGGATAATAATAAATTGATACTTAGTTATTGTCGAAATTTTGAAAGAATAATGAATACTGACTTTTTAGAAGGAGATAATATTTCTTTACAGTTAGTACAAATATATAAAGAATTTATTTTTAATATAGATATAAATGATCAAGAAGATATTAATAAAGTTAGAGATATAGATGAGGTTATGGGTAAATATGTGGAGGATTATGCTTTTAGGAAAAAGTTACAGATAGAGATGCGGACAATTAAGGTAAAAAAAGGAAACAATATTATTAGGACAATTGTTGAAAGTATAATTTCAATATTTAAAAATTATGAATTAGAATTAACAAGAAAAATATATATTTCAAGATGGATATAAGATAATAGATTAGAGAAATAAACTGGAATATGTTTATTTTTTTATTCTAATTTGGTATAATACTATTAAATGATATGGAGGAATTGGTATGAGTTTTTTAAAAAAATATAATATTGAGATAGATAAAAAGTTACTTAATGTAGCTTTAACTCATAGTAGTTATTCTAATGAACATGGGGGAGAAAATTATGAGAGATTGGAGTTTTTAGGGGATGCGGTATTACAACTTATAACAAGTGAATATTTTTATAAAACTTTAAAAGTAGGTGAAGGAGAACTTTCAAAGATTAGAGCAAGTTTTGTTTGTGAAGAAGCTTTGGCTCAATATTCTAAAGATATAGGAATTGATAAAGCAATAAAGGTTGGTAATGGACAACTTAGAGATATTAATGATACAATTGTTGCAGATTGTTTTGAAAGTGTTTTGGGGGCTATTTATTTAGATAAGGGTTTTTTAGTAGCTAAAGAATATGCTTTAAAGATATTAGAACCTTATATTAAAGAGCATCATATGTTTTTGGGAGATTATAAGTCCAGACTACAAGAATTAGTTCAAACAGATCGAAAGACTTTAGAGTATGTATTAGTTAGTGAAGAAGGGCCTAGTCATGATAAGACATTTGTTTTTGACGTTGTGATTGATGGAATAGTATATGGTAGAGGTACTGGAAAAAGTAAAAAGGAAGCAGAGCAGTTGGCAGCTAAAGATGCACTTAAAAAATGTGCAAAGTAAGGGTGATTAGTTTTGTATTTAAAAAGTATTCGAGCATTTGGTTTTAAATCTTTTGCAGATAAAATAGATTTAGAAATTAAAAAAGGAATTACCGCGATTGTTGGGCCTAATGGAAGTGGAAAGAGTAATATTGTTGATGCTGTTCGTTGGGTTTTAGGAGAACAAAGTGTTAAATCACTTAGAGGAACAGAGGCAATGAGTGACGTTATTTTTAGTGGGTCAAAATCAAGAGATTCTCAGTCCAGGGCGTACGTTTCTCTTTTGTTTGATAATAGTGATCATTATTTAAATAGTGAATTTAAAGAAATAGAAATTAAAAGGGTTATTTATAATACTGGTGAAAATGAATATTATTTAAATAATAGTAAAGTAAGACTTAAAGATATTACAGATCTATTTTTAGATACAGGCGCTGGTAATGATTCTTTTAATATTATATCTCAGGGTAGTGTTTCTAATATTATTAGTAGTAAACCAGAGGCTAGGAGAGTTATTTTTGAAGATGCCGCGGGAGTATTAAAATATAAGAAAAGAAAAGAAGAAAGTTTAAAAAAATTAGATAAAACTAAAGAGAATATTGCAAGAATTAAGTTAGTAATAGAAGAGTTAGAAAAACAAGTTAAACCTTTAGAGAAACAAAGTAAAATAGCGAAGAGATATTTAGAGATAAGTGAAGAGTTAAAAAGTATTGAAATTGCTTTAATTGCTAGTGATATTGCTAGTATTAATATTGATTATAAGAAAATAAAAGCTGAAGTAGATTTAAAAAGTAAAGAACTTACTTTAATGAATACTAATAATAGTGAAGATTCTTCTAAATTAGAAAAATTAAAATTAGAAGATTTAAAGTTAGAGGAAGAAATTAGTAATAAAAATAGTGAATATATTAAATTAACTGAAAATTTGGCGAGTTTAGAGGCTGAAAAGTTAGTTACGATGGAAAGAAAGAAATATGAGACTAAAACTGATAATTTAGAAGAAATTTCTATTAAGCTTAAAGAGGAACAATTAAATATTAAGAAAGAAATAGAAGTAGAAAAGGTTAAACTTAATGATATAATAAATGATATTAAAGAAAAATCGATTGAAAAAGATAAAATTGATAATGATATTATATCTAAGAAAGTTAAAAAGAATAATTTACTTACTAAAATAAATGAAAGTGATAAAGAAATATTAATGTTACAAAATAAGATTGATATTTTAGAAGATAATATTAATAATAATTCTAAGATGCCAAGTGCAGTTAGAAGTGTTCTTAATAATATGCGATTAAAGGGTGTTCATAATACAATTGGAAATATATTAGAAGTAGATAATATGTATAATGTTGCTATTGAAACAACTTTGGGGGGAGCAAGTAATTTTTTAGTTGTTGAAGATGAAGAGGCAAGTAAAGAATGTATTAATTATTTAAAAGAAAATAAATTAGGGAGAGCTACTTTTTTTCCCATAAATATAATTAAACCTAAAAAAGTTTTTGAAGAAGATATTTTAAAAATTAAAGAAAATAAAGGGTTTATAAATGTAGCGTCTTCTTTAGTTAAATATGATAAAGAGTATGATAATATTATTAGAAATCAATTAGGAAATGTAATAGTAGTAAGAGATATTGATGCTTTAAATGAAATAGGAAAGATTTTAGATTATAAATATAAGATTGTTACTTTAGAAGGAGAAATATTATATTCGGGTGGTTCTATTACGGGAGGTTCAAAAAATAATAATAGCCTTATGAATGATAAAGTAAAACTTAATTTATTGCAGGAAAAGTTGGAAGTAACTAAAATTGAGTTAGATAATATTCGAAAAGAATATCGAGATTTCGAGAATAGTTTTAATATAGATGAAGATAAAGCGCAAGAACTTGCCAAACAACTTATTAATCTTAATGAAATTCTTAATACTAGAACTAATAAAATTAGAGGATTAGAAGCAGAATTAGATAAAAAAGAGTTAGAGATTAAGGGAAATGAAGAAATTGGAGAGAATAAGCTTGATAAAAAGTTAATTAGTATACTAGAGGAGGCAAGTGAGGTTGCTAGTAAAAAAGGAATAATGGAAGAAGAATTAGAGAAACTTAAAAAAGATAAATCAGATTTGGCTTTAAAGATTAGAGAAGTAGAAAGTAAATATCATAAAATTAATATGGATTATAATAGAGTGGCTAATGAACTTAAAGAAAAAGAAATAAAATTAGGAAAGTATGACGTTAAATTAGATAATTTACTTTTAGATTTATCTCAAAATTATGGGCTTACTTATGAATATGCTTGTGCTAATTTTGAACTTACTATGCCAGAAGATACTGCAAGAGGAAAAGTAGAGGCTTTAAAAAAAGAAATTGATGGTTTAGGTGCTGTAAATGTTGGAGCTATAGATGAGTATGAAAGAGTAGCGGAAAGATATAATTTTTTAATTAAACAAAGTAGAGATTTAGAAGATTCATCGGCAGAACTTAATAATGTAATTTTAGAGATGGATAAGATTATGATTGAAAGATTTGATGATACTTTTAAAAAAATAAGTCAAGAATTTAATGGAGTGTTTAAAAAGTTATTTAAGGGAGGGAAAGGAGTACTTAAATTAACTAATCCAGATGATTTACTTAATACAGGAATTGATATTATCGCAGAACCTCCGGGCAAAAAACTTAATTCAATTGCTTTACTTTCGGGAGGAGAAAAGACTTTAACCGCGATTGCAGTTTTGTTTGCGATATTAAATGTTAAACCTAGTCCTTTTTGTATTTTAGATGAGGTAGAAGCAGCTTTAGATGAGGCAAATGTAGATACTTTTGGAAAATATTTGAAAGAAAAAACTAATAATACCCAGTTTATTTTAATTACTCATAAAAAAAGGACAATGGAATATGCAGACGTGTTATATGGAATTACAATGCAAGAGTCAGGAGTAAGTAAAATTGTAAGTGTAAATTTAGAAAATGCTTAAGGAAATAGAAAAAAGATACAGGAATAAAAGTATCTTTTTTAAATATAAATAATTTTAAAGAGATATTAATTAATTTAGTTATTTATAGGGTAAAAATAATTTATGAATATCAATATCAAGAGCTAAGCTAATTTCATAAAGAGTTAGAGTTGGAACATTTATTTTGCCACATTCTATATCACTAATGTAGGAGTTACTTAGATTAGTTTTTTCAGCTAGTTTTTCTTGGGTGTAACCTTTAAGCTTGCGATATTTTCTTATATTTTTACCTAGATTAATTAAAATATCCATATTAATCACCTTTTAGGTTATATTTAGATTTCACGATATTTATCAATATTTTTATAGGGGTTTTTCTTGTCAATTTTATCAACGAAGAGAATACCATTTAGATGGTCAATTTCATGTTGGAAAGCAACTGATATATCTTCTCTTACTCTAATTTTGTAGGGATTACCATCAAGGTCTTGAGCTTCAACAGTAATTCTTGCATAACGAGGAACAATGCCTTCAACTTCTCTGTTAACACTTAAGCAACCTTCACCTTCACCAACATAAATTTCTTCTTCACTATGAGAAATAATTTTTGGATTAATAACAATATAGTTTTTAAATTCTCCTTCTTCTAATTCTTCAACAATCACAAAGATTCTTTTAGGAATACCTATTTGAACATAAGCAAGACCCATACCAGCTCGAAGATTATATTTTTCACTGTATTCTTCAATTTGACTCATAGTTAAATAAGTTATCATATCATTAATATTTTTTTTAGTTTCTTTAGATAAAGGAAAGCTTACTTCTTCACTAATAATTCTTAGACGTTTATCTTTTTCATCTAAGATAGTTAAATTTGGTAATTTCATAACACTTCACCCCAAAAACAGTTATATTTTATCACAAAATAGGGAATTTTGCAATTTAAAAAGGAAGATAAAAAAGTCTTCCTAATTGTTATTATTATAATTTCCGCCCCAGCTCCAGCCAGCGCCAATTATGATAACAAGTAAGATAAAGAGAACAATCCAGATAGCAGCTCCTAAACCATAACCACTGGTATAACCGGCATAGCCACCAGAGTTGTTATTACAACATGGTTGGTATCCACCATATCCACCACCATAGTAACCATTGTTTCCATAGTAATACATATTCATACCTCCTTTATGTATCTATTATAGTTTACTCATTTAGGCA
>CANPVV010000040.1 GCA_947581835.1 uncultured Bacilli bacterium | reverse complement strand
AACCTTACATATCTATTATAATATATTTTTTCTAAAATAAAAAGACTGTTTTCAAATTTTTATTTGTCAACAGTCTGTGCAACTAATAGTTGCTTTATTTTTTTGTAATAAGGTGTTAAATTTGGTTTATAGAAAGGAGGTTAAGATAATGAAAAGAAGTTTTTTGGGCATTAGTTTATGCGTTGCTTTATTTATATGTTTTACCAAAGAAATTAATGCAAAAACTTATTATTTCAAAAATGATAATAATGTAAAATTATCTGAAAAAGAATATAATTTTATAAGTGAATTATATTGGAATGGATATCAGAATATAATAAGTCAAGAACAATACAATACGTTGAAAAAAGAAAATATTTTTGATAAAAATATTGAAACAACATTTTCTAATAATATTGTGCCATTAGACTCTTCAGTAAGTGATTCTGCAAAAACATTAAAAATTTCAAAGGTTTGTAATACTAATTGTACAGTTGTATCAACTTTAACATGGAATGGTGTTCCCAATATACGTAGTTATGATGTTATGGGAGTCTATTTTACCAATACTGAATTAAAATCTACACCATTAACAGTTATATCATCATCAAACACAAGTGATGTTTCCACTGAAAGTAAATCTAGCACAAATGGTTACGGAGTTTCCTTTAAACTTCCTAGTTCTGGAACTAATATTAAGATAACTCAAACATATTCTTTTTCAAAAGGTGGAACAATCAATGCTAGCTACCAGCATGCAAAATATGAAACTACTTTAACCAATAGTAAAAACTATACTTTTTCTAAAACAGGATATGGGAAAGTATTTTTATTTAATGAAACTTCTGCCGGCATTTACGATAGAATGCCTGGCGTAGAAATTAATTTATAAAAACTATAATGAAAGGAAAATTGAAAAATGAAATATAAAAGAATAAAATATGTAAGTATATTATTTATTGTTTTATCAATTATAACTATTTGCAAACTAAATACACTTACAAATTATGAAAAAAAAGAAAAAAATCTAAAACTATCTTTAATTGATATTAATTCTAAAGAATTTAAGGATGATACTAAAAAAGCATTAGAAGAAACTTTTGGCCAAAATTATGAAAAAATACTTGAAAAAAATTATCAATCTGTAGAGTATGCTACTGAGGTTGATAATTTATTTAAAAATAATGATGGAAAAATAGAGTATCCAGATTTTTTTGGAGGCCAATATATCAATGATGATAATAATCTAGTAATTCAAATTGCAAAAAAGAACCCAGCTTATAAAATAAATTTTACTAAAGTTCAAAATGACATTTCAAAAATTAGTGATACAATAATTTTTGAAGATGTTACTAATTCTTACTCAGAATTAGAAGATGTCAATAATCAAATCATAAATTACTTTAGAAAAAATGGTTTATCTGACAGCGGTTTAAAAGCTAATTATGTAGATGTTAAAAAAAATATAGTTATTGTTGAACTTGAAAATAACTCTCAAGAAAAACAAAAATGGTTTAAAGAGAATGTTATAGATTCAAATTTAATTAAATTTATTCAAAGTGATAAGGAAAAAGTATTATCTGCAAATTACAATGTAGGAGGAAATTTTAAAGATTGCTCTATGGCTTACAGAGCTAAAAAAGATGGAAAAAATGTTTTTGTAACAGCTGCACATTGTGTTGAAGGTTTAAAAGATGAGGATGTTTCAGAATATGGTAGTATAGTAGGATTTGAATATAGTATGGGTGGTACAATAGATGCCGCTATCATTCAATTAGCTTCTGGCAACTCCGTATCAAACTCAATCAAATATCCTACATATCCAGCTACTTCTATTAGTACAAAGACTAGTATATATCCTAATCCACTTGTGGTAGGTACAATAATAGCTAAATCTGGAGTAAAGACACATGCTACTTCTGGAAAAATAACTAATACAAACTTCTCTGGAACTACTGATAGATTATATTTAACCCAAACAGTGGCAACTGATTGTAGAATTAACGGTGGAGATAGTGGTGGATTAGTTTATGTACCAACTAAGTATGATACATTTGTAATGGGAGTAGTACACTCAAGAATAAAATCTTCTATGAGTGACGATGGTTCTGGAGAGATGGTATATACTCGTGCTGATTTTATAGATGATTATTTTGATTTAACTAGATATTAATAATTATTTTAGTGCAATTTTAAACTTGTTGTATAATAGATTGATAATAATTAACATATTTATAACAAATCTTTAGAATTATTATCTGCAATTCTTTATAACAACATAGCTTCTTTAGAAGAAGAATGCATATGAAAATGTTGTTGTGTAAATCTCTAAGTATTATTGCAGTAAGTAAAATAAGAGCTGATAAAATCCTATTTATAGGGCTTTGTCAGCTCTTTTTTTATTTGCCTAAAAACGGAAGTAGAGCTCCCCCTTTTCTATCAATTTAATTTAAAAAATTTTATTGATAGGAGAGGAAAAATTGGAAAGACCAAAAAGAAGAAAATATAAAGATAATCCTTATATTTTAATAACTATAAATAATAAATACATAATAAAATTTACTGATAGTAAACATATTGAACAAGAAATTGAAGTAAGCAAAGAAGTTTTTGATATATTTAATGATTCAGAGCTTAAAGATTTATCACAATTAAACGAATATGATCGTCATATTGAACATAACGAAATACTCGAAAATAAATTAAATGCACGTTCTGTTAAAAAGAGCATTCTTATTGATGAATTAGTTGAGAAAAAAGAAGAGCAAGAAACATTAATCAACACAATTAATTCTTTATCTAAAGTTCAAAAACGAAGAATAATTGCTTATTATTTTAGAAATAAAAATTTAAGGGAAATTGCAGAGTCTGAAGGCTGTTCTATAATGTCTGTTAAAGAAAGTTTAGATTCAGCAATTAAAAAAATGCAAAAAATTTTAAAAAATTCAAAATTATACCCTTAAAAATTGCATATAAGTGAGGAAACAGGTGAGAGAAGAAATATCTCTCACCTGTTCTTTGAATTTTAAATATTTAATTATCAAATACGTTCCCATTATTATTGGAAACAATAAGCACGTTAGTAAGTACGCTTGCGATAAATACTTGACTATAAATATTAAGTTGTTCTTAATAATGCGATAACAAATAATGGGTATAATGATACTTTCGTCTAGCCACAGTCTCAAACAATGGAGGCGACTCTGTGAGAACCACAGTTGAGGTGAAATTCCTATGGAACTATTAACAAATAGTCGTTTGATAATTAGTTAATTATTACAATTATTAAAATACTAGTTGGGGTATGTGAAATATTTAGTTATTTATATTTTATCAACTTTAATTAAACAACTAGTATTTATACATAAAAAAGGAGAAAATTATGAATAAATATAAAATTAAATTTATTGTTAAATACACATTTGAATTAGATGGTCGTTCTAAAGAAGATATAAAAGAGCAAGTTGATTATATTAGTCATCAAACTAAAATTTTAGATATGCCATTTGTGAAGAAAAGAGAAACCTTAAATATTAGAAAGATAAATGTTAAAGGTAATAAATAATGAAATCAATAATAAAAGGTGCTATATTTTATGCTGATTTAAATCCTGTTATTGGTAGTGAGCAAAATGGTTTAAGACCAGTTTTAATCATTCAAAACGATAAAGGAAATAAATTTAGCCCTACAACAATGATTGCACCTATTACTACCAAATATTATAAAGAAAGAAAACAACCTACTCATGTTGAAATTAAACAATTTAAAAAAATTAGACCTAATTCTATTATATTATTAGAACAAATTAGAACTATTGATAAAAGTAGATTAAAAGGTTATGTTTGCAATTTAGATGATGAAGATATGGAAAAAGTTGAAAAAGCAATACGAGTATCATTAGGCTTAAAGTAGATAATTCTACTTTTTTCTTATTCATTAAATAAAAAAAATATTCATAAGTTTAAAAGGAGGAATTGTATGGACAAAAAGAAAGAATTAGTAATTTGTGTTTATGATGATAATGCACCTACCGTAAGTGAAAAAATTTTAGAGGCGTTTGAAAGATATTTAAAATCAACATTAGAAAATGCTAAACCTTTATAAATTTGTACATTTGTAATAAATTTATAAACATTTTATAATGGCTGTGTTATGTGGAGTTGGTTAAGAAGAAAGAGAGGTTGTAAATGATAGATTACTTAACTGATAAAACATACAAAGCAGGAGCTTATTTAAGGCTTTCAATAGAAGATGAGAACAAAGATGTTGAAAGTATTAGTATAAAAAATCAGAGAGCCTTTATAAAAGAATTTGCTTTGAAAAATAATATTGAAATATATGATTACTATGTGGATGATGGATATTCTGGTGGCAACTTTGATAGACCTGCATGGAAAAGATTAATAAATGATATTGAAAATAGAGTTATTGATTGTGTAATAACGAAAGATATGTCCAGACTTGGTAGAGAGTTTATTGAAACAGGTAATTATATTTTTAAATATTTTCCTGAACATAATATTAGATATATTGCTATATTGGAAGATTATGATACTTTAAAACCAAATGGATCAGAAGATATGCTTCCTTTTAAAGCAGTTATCAATGATATGTATTTAAAAGATATATCAAAAAAAATTAAAAGTGTTAGACATGACATGATGGCAAAAGGAGAGTTTGTTTCTGGAACTGTTCCTTATGGGTATAAAAGGTCAGAAGAAAATAATAAGATACTTGTTATTGATGAATATGCAGCGCCAATAGTTCAAAGAATATTTGAAATGAAAGATAGTGGAAAAACTGATGGTATAATTGCAAGAGTATTAACTGATGAAGGAATACTTCCTCCTGATGTTTATAGAGGCAAGAAATTGAAATACACAACTATTACTACTAATTTATGGAAGGCTTGTACTATTCAGCATATATTAAAAAATGAAGCATATATTGGTACTTTAATTCAAGGTAAGTATGAAAGAGTAAGTTTAAAATCTAAAAAGAAACGATTGTTACCAAAAAATAAGTGGGTAATAAGAAAAGGTGTTTTGCCTAAAATAATATCCAATGAACTATTTGAAAGAGTTAATGCACCTAAACGAAAAACTAATGTAAGATATAGACAATACGATTATTTATTAAAGGGTTTGGTGGTATGTGCAGATTGTGGTGTTACTATGTCAGTAAGAAGGATAAAAAATCAAACTGAACCTACAAAAATAACACCTATATATGTGTGTAGGACTTATGCTAGATATAGAAATAATATATGTACTATGCACTATTATAGGGAAGAAGATTTAAATGAACTTGTTTTAAAAGAAATAAGAACAGTTTTATTAAAATATTCTAAAAATGAAACACTAGAAAAAAAATATGAAACTGCATTATGTGATTTTAATGTATTAAAAGAGTATGAAAATACATTAAAAATTTATAAATCAAAAATAGTAACTATTGATAAAGCCATAAGTGAGTTATATAAGGATAGAGCAAACAATATTATTTCTACTGAAGAATTTTTTGGAATCAAAAGTGATTTGGAAAAAGATAGAAAAGATTATGAAGCTAAAATAACAGATTTAGAAATAATTGTAAGTGAATCTAAAAATCTATTAACTGACCAAAAAACAAAAATGAAATATATTAATAATTTCTTAAAGGCTAAAAATCCTGATAAAGAAATGTTAAAAACTCTTATTAATAAAATTGAAATTAATGAAGATAAAACAATAAAAATATTCTTTAATTTCAACCTTAATGAGGAAAACAATGGAAGATAATAGAATTACAGTTGCTTATGGTAGATTATCAATAGAGGACTTAAATAAAGAAAATGATTTTTCTTCTAGTATTTATAATCAATTAGGCTTTATTAAATCGTATGCAAAAAGCATGGGGCTATCAATAGATAAGGAATACATCGATGATGGTTATTCTGGAATAAATTTTGATAGACCAGGTTTTGAGGAATTAAAAGAAGATATTGAAAAAGGACTTATTGGAGTTGTAATAACAAAAGATTTGTCCAGACTTGGTAGAGATTTTATAGAAACTGCTTATTATATAAGTGAGTATTTTGCTAGATATAATGTTAGATATATTGCTATCAATGATAGATTTGATAGTGATAATCCTGATGATACCAATCAAGAGATAATGTTAAGTATTCGTTCATTAATAAATGATAGATATGTGAAAGATGCTTCAGTAAAAAGAAAACAAGTAGCAGAAGCAAAGACAGAGGAAGGACAATATATTGGTTTTATTGCACCTTATGGATATAAGATAAAGAAAATCAAAGATAAAAGAACTCTTGAAATTGATGAATATGCTGCAAGAATTGTTAAAAGAATATTTACTGAAATAGCTAGTGGTAAGACAAGAGAAGATGTTGCAAATGAACTTAATAAAGATAAAGTTATACCACCTGTTATTTATATGAGAATGACACCAAATAAAAATAAAAAATATTATTATGATTGGTCTGCAAAAGTTATATATAGAATATTAAAAAACAAAACTTATACAGGTAGAATTGTTAAAAGAACATCAAGTAAACAGGACTATCATCAAAAACAAAGACAAGTAATACCTATAAGAGATAGAGAAACAATAGATAATTGTCATCCTGCTATTATAACTGATGAATTGTTTGAATCAGCTAATGCAAGATTAAAAGTAATGAAACGAAAAGAAAAAAACGATTATAGTGGTTTGTTTAGCAAGTTAGTAATATGTGGCGAATGTGGTAGAACAATGACAGCTTGTAGAGTAAAAAGAAAAAATGGTAATATAAAATATCATTTTGAATGTACGAGAGTAGTAGATAGAACTCCATGTCCAAATAGAACTATTGCAGATTCAAAATTAAAAGCAATAGTAAGTGAAACTTTAGAAGAAATAATAAATAATTATGTTGATGAAGATGATATTACTGCTAGAGCAACAAAAAATTTATTAAAAGCTGAAAGACCTAATTTAAAAATTTATAATTTAAAAGATGATATAGAACTTCATAATACAAATATTAGAAATTTATATTTGAAAAAGACAACAGGTGAAATCAGTTTGGATGAATTTGTTGAAAAGAAGAAAAACGAAACATTTTTAAAAGAACAATCAGAAAAATTATTAAAGGAAATAATGGAATCTAAAAATGAAGAAGTTAGAAAAGAAGAATTGCTTGAAAAATATAATAAATTTATTAACAATGATGAGTTTATAAATAATGTTATTAGAGATTTAATAGATAAAATTGTTGTTTATAAAGACAATACTATAAAAATATCATTTAAATTTGGTTTGGGAGAGCCAAAAAAAATAAAATTATTTTAGAAAGGAATGGCTATGAAAGACAATAGAGGTTATAGAGAAGATTTAAGAGGTCATTGGTTTGGTGGTGGATCTTCAAATTTCTTTTATGTTTATACAGATGATAATTGGTATTTAATCAATGAGCAAGAAAATTACTTAATTAAGATTGATAATAAAGAAATAAGTAATGTATTAGATTATACTTACTATGCGCCTACAGTCAGTAAAGATTCATTAGAATGGTTAAAAGATGAACAATTATCTAAAATTAAATATTTTGATAGTTTTGAAGAATTCAAAGCATGGTACGATAAAACTATGCAAGAATTGGAGGATGAGAACAAAGATGATAGAAATGAAAGATAAACCATTAAAAGTAATTTGTTATTGTAGAATAGGTAATAATCGAGAAGAAGAAATAAATACAGAAGAAAAAAAATTGCAAATTAAATGAAATGAAAGATTAAAAAAAATATTTTATTCCAAAGTTAAATTTTGATGGCAAACGAAAGAGTTGTCTTTAATTATTACTGATTTAGTTACTTAACAATCGTCAGCAGACGGGGACAGTGAATATTTAACCAAATGTTTAGAATATTATAAAAAAAAAGGAATTTATGCGATTGGCAAAACCATTAATGAAGCCTACATTTATAAAGCCGTTCGTTCTCTTTTAATAGAATATAAACCAGATATCCTAATTATTACTGGTCATGATGCTTATTACAAGAAAAAAGGTGATATAAATAATCTAAACAATTATCGCAATAGCACTAACTTTGTTAAAGCTGTAAAAGCCGCTCGTCTCTATGAAAAATCCCCCGAAAAATTAGTTATTATCGCTGGTGCTTGTCAATCTAACTATGAAGAATTAATAAAAGCTGGAGCCAACTTTGCCTCATCTCCTAAAAGAATAAATATCCATGCCCTTGATCCTGCTATCATTGCATCTTCTCTAGCTCTAACCGAACGTAATAAAGAAATAAATTTAATTGAACTTTTAAGTGAAACTAAATACGGCCATAATGGCATGGGTGGAATAAAATGTAATGGGCTTATGTATGTTGGTTATCCAAGATAAAATAAGGAGGAATTTTGAATATAGATTTAATACGTGAAGAAATTAAAAATCATTTAAATAAACCTGTACGTATCAAAGTATTTGGTATGCGTAATAAAATAAATGATTATTCTGGAATAATAAACGCTATTTATCCCAATATTTTCAGCATAATTAATCCCGAATATGAAAAAAGTTTTAGCTATCGAGATATAATTACTGGCGAGATTGAAATAAAATACATATAAAAGCTTGCTATTTCTCTTATTTTGCTATAAAATATAATTAAGTTTTAAGAACTTTAGAAGGGAAAAGAAAAAATTATGCAAATTACATCAGTAAGCGTACGTAAAATTGAAAAAGAAGGTTCTAGAATGAAAGGAATTGCCTCTGTCTTAATAGACGACTCATTCGCAATTCATGACATTCGTGTTATTGAAGGAGATAATGGCCTATTTATCGCTATGCCAAGTAGAAAAACTGCTACTGGTGGATATCGAGATATAGCTCATCCAATTAATCCAGATGTACGTAAAATGTTTGAAGACGCTATTCTTGAAGAATATAAGAAAGCTGAATAAACTTGCCTAAGCAAGTTTTTTTCTTGGCATATTTTTCCTCTTCCTACATAAATTTATATAAAGGAGAAAAAAATATGGATAAAGTAGAAGAAATAGTAACTTTTGGTACTCATGAACTAAAATTAATCGACCGTCGTGAAATTGCCTTAACAGGTATTAAAAAAATAGCAAGTTTTGACAGTGAAGAATTTTTACTTGAAAGCAATATGGGCCTAATCTTAATTAAAGGTAGTAATTTAGAAATAATGCGTCTTGACACTCATGATGGTAATGTTAAAATAAAAGGAAAAATAAACAGTTTTACATATCTTGACAATAATCCTAAAAACAAAGAAGAAAGTCTTTTATCAAAACTTTTTAAATAATGACTGCTAAAACTCAAATAATTGTTTTAATATTTTCTTATATTTATGGTTTATCTTTTTATTTTCTAAGTAAACTAAATTCTAAACTAATTAAACCAATATCTAAAAGTAAACGTAGTTTTATAACTATTCTATTCATGTATAATATTGTTTTAATTTATACTATTATCCTTTATAAATTAAATCAAGGTATTTTTCATATTTATTTTTTAATTTTAATAATTTTAGGCTTTTTATCAGGTTTTAAACTCCTAAAATTAATGTTAAATAATGTAAAGATATGTAATTTACTTGCGAAAATAAAAAAGAAATGATATACTCCTGAATTTGACAGTTTTGAAGAAGCAAAATCTCCCAATCCCTTTATTTATAAGGAATTGAGAGATTTTTTAATGTTTAAAAAAATGCGTATTATTTTTATTTTTTAATTATAGAAAAAATTTTTTTTAAATCTTTATATGTATTTATTTCATAGTCAGTCCTAAAACCAAACATTTCATGTAAGGCATCTGTTAAATCAGTTCTTTCATATTCAGGAATATATCCATCTCCCTTGCTTTCTAATAAATACATATTTCTTAAAGTATCTAATATTTGAGAAGTTGTATATTTGTTTTGCAATTTGTTTTCAAGTAATCGATAAATAAATAAAGCTACAAAACAAATTGTAAAATGAGATTTTATTCGATCTTGTCTTGATAAATTAACTGGTCTTGCTAAAAAGTCATTTTTCATAATTCTAAATGATTCTTCTATTTCCCATCTTCCTTTTACTATTTTTAATATCTTTTCTATATCTTCAATTAAATTAGTTGTTAATGCATAATATCCATCATAAAGTTCTTCTTCTTTTATTAATTCTTCATTAAGAGAATGAGCAATATTTTCTGCTATTTCTCCTTCTTTTGTTGATGATATAGTTTCAATAAATCTTCTGTAATCATTTTGATTTTTTCCTTTTCTTATTGTTTCATTATTTTCAACAACTTTTTTTGCTCTTTCTATTTGTTCATTTCTTATATTTCTTTGATAATCAAAATACTTTGGACAAAATGTAACTATTAAATCTTGTTTTACAGATTTTGTTTCAGTTTCTATTATTTTATAGAATATTGTTTCATAATATTTTTCTCTTAATTCTTCATTATCCATAATAACATTTAAATCATATGTATTTCTTAAATCATTAATAATTCGCCAATCGTTTTCTTCAAATATTTTATCTTTATATTCTTTCTTTATTTTCTTTAAAGATTGAGTAATAACAAATCCTCGTCCATCTTTTATATTAAAACTTTTGATTTTATCTGATGCAAGTCCTGCATCAGTACATAATATTATTTTTGTATTTTGCAATTTGAAATTTTTTATTATTTTATTTTCTGTTGGTATTAAAGTTTCTTGTTCATTTTTATTACCAGGATAAATATTAAAAGCAAGAGGTAAACCATCACCATCCATAAATAATCCCATACCGACAATTGGATTTGGCTGGTGTTGTTTACTTATTCCATATTTTCTTAAATCATCTTCTTTATTTATTTCAAAAAAGTAATTAGTACAATCATAATATATAACTCTTGAATCTCTATTTATAACTTTTAGACTATTATTAAAAAGTTGTTCTTGAATTAAATCTATATTGTTTGCTATATAACTTAATGCTCTATATTCATCATGTAATTTAAATTTTGGTTTTTCAATAAAATTTTGACATTGTTTATATGTTTCTAATTTATTAGATGGATATATTATTCTTGCAAATACTAAATATGAAAATATTTCATTTAAATCAAAATGAAATTGATATTTATTTTCTATTTCTTTACATATATCATTTATATGTAATTCATTATATATTTTTTGCAAAAACAAATAACCAACATTAAATGAAACCTTTTTATTCATCTCAATAATTTTCTTATTATTCTTTTTTATAATAACAATTTCTTTTTTACAATTTTCTTCATTATATTTTTTTACATAATTTTTAAGCCATACTTTATAATCAGTATCACCTGCCAATATTTTTACTTCTTCTAAATTTCCAATTTTTTCAACAATTTTAGTAGATCTTTTGCCATTTTTAGTATAATCTTTTATTATGTAAAACAAAGTAGTATTTTTAGATTTAGAAATTCCTAATCTCATAAACAAAACCTCATATAGTAATCTTTCTATAATCTAATTATATAATAATACGAGATAATACGCAAGTGAAAACATACAAAAAAACTAGTCTTTTTCTAGGCTAATTCAATTTTATTATTCAAAACTGTCAAAGTAGGGGGCTTTTTATCAGGTTTTAAACTCCTAAAATTAATGTTAAATAATGTAAAGATATGTAATTTACTTGCGAAAATAAAAAAGAAATGATATACTTAAACCATAATAGGGGTGAAGAAAATGCATAAAGTAACTAAAAAAGAAAAACGTCGTCTAACATTATTTATTTTAATATTTATTTTTATTATAACTTTTATGTGTATTAATATTTTCCCTGATTGGTTAAAAATTATTGAAAATCGTAATGAATTAGCTCTTCTCGAATTAGACTATGAAGAACTCTTAAATACTGAAGAATCTTTAAAAGCAGAAGTAGAAAAGCTAAAAAATCCTGAATATGTTGAAAGATATGCCAAAGAAAAGTTTTTATATACTAAACCAAATGAAATAATCATAAGAAAGGGGCTGTAATGAAATGAAATAATTTCATTCAGTCTTTTTTTGTTTTGGTAAAGGAAATTTTTCTTCTTTTAAA
>CANPVV010000039.1 GCA_947581835.1 uncultured Bacilli bacterium | reverse complement strand
TAATTTTGTCTTCTAATATAAATTTTTTCATTTAAAAACCTCATTTCTTTTTTGTCCAAGAAATGGGGTTCATAACACTAGAATAAGTGTTTACTAATTAAAATGGTAGACATTCAACTTGACGAAACTGAATGTTCCTTTTTATTTTATGCAAGTTTCCTTGACATATTCATAATATCATAAAATTATAATTTTTTCAAGTTTTCAATTAAAAAAAACTATCGCTTAAATTGATGTCTCCTAATTGAGGTTCACATCAAAATATGTGATAGTTTATTTTGAAATTTAATCATTAATAAATTGTTTATAAGTTTAATTTAAAAATGTATAACTATTTTAAAATTTCACTATGACTACCAGTAGAGATAAGAACAAGTATTAATTCGTTATTAATATATTTATATATTAAAAGCCAATCAGGCTTTATATGACATTCATAACAATCTCTATAAGTTTTATCATTAATTAGATTATGATTTTTATATTTAGGTTCTAATATTTCTTTATTAGCTAATTTAGTAACAACTTCAAGTAATAGTTTAGGATCTTTTCCTTGTTTTAACACTTTCTTTAATTCATTTTTAAATTTAGTTGTATAATCAATTTTGCATTTAGTATTTAAATCAAAATTAATCATCTATTATTGACCTCAACATTTCATTAGCATTATTATATCCTTTTCTCTTACCAGATTTATGTTCTTTTTCTATTGTAACAGTTTCCTTTAAAGCTTCTTCTAATTCTGTAGGTATAGATATTTCAAAAGGAATAGCTTTTCTTTTTATTACTTGTTTTAATGACATATTTATAAATGTAGTCATGTTTAATCCTAATTCTTTTAATATATTAGTAGCTTCAATTTTATCTTTAGGATCAACGTGTACATTTATAACACCATTGCTCATACTTTCCATGTAAGCACCTCTTTTCTATATAAAAATATAACATATTTTTAATATAATTGCAATCTATAATCTATCTGTTATGTATATATCTAATATATATTATATGTAATTTTAGCATTTTAATGTTAAAAAAAACTATCAATAAGATAGTTTATAAAATATATAATTATTCTTCTGTCGTTTGTGCACCTTGAGCACCATTTGCAGTTACAACTATTGTGCCTGATTTAACTCTTAAATTTACACTAATAGCTTTTCCTTCATCACCAGTCAACGTTTGATCTGAATTTTTATTAGGATATTGAACTACTAAATAATAAGACTTATTAGGTGTATCAGACGTATTTAATTCCCTGCCTTTAAGCGGATTATCAGTTGTTGATTTTGGATTACATAACTCTTCTTCACAAGTCGAAGGACTTACTTCGCTGTAATCTTCGGTCGTTGCACCAGAGGTTGCACTTGATGAATCTATTGTTCCTTTTGGATGGCTACTTTTAAATGTTCCATAAGCAATCATATCACTACTTTGAAGAGTTTGTTTTTGAGTTTCAGTTAAAGTACAACTATGTCCTTCTTCTTCATCGCTTTCATCTCCATACCAAAAATGTGTTTCAGTTACAACAACTTTATTTTTGATTTTACATTCAGGATCAAGGCTTTCATCAAGTGTGCCAGATTCAACCATGTAAAGAGCCCAATACAAATCCGTACCAGTTTGGTTCTCATATTCAATCTCTAAGTCAAATTTTGCTGAGTAATTGTTTGTATCACTTCCACCTTTTACAAGACTTGCTTTTGAACCAAATACAGCTAAACCTCCTGGGTAATCCAGATAACTTTTTGTTAAGCTTTTACCTTCAAATGTAAATGTTGTATCTCCAAGTGTTGCAGTCATAACGTTATCTGTACCAGCTCCAGTGGTAGTCCCATTATTGTTAGTAGCGGTGAAATACGCAAAAGTAGCACCTACAACTGCAACTAATAGTGTCGCCACCGCGATTACTGTTAATAAGACTGTGTTTTTCCTTTCCATAAACTATTTTACCTCCTTTACTATAAAAAAGTTTATCAAATATTATGACGAATTGAGGTGGAGGTGGGGAGGGGCGCTAATTATTATAAATAATAATTATATTTTTTTAATATTATAAACAAGGTGTATTACTTCACGCATTATTGTTTGTATTTTTTTGGTAAAATTTGGAAAAATGTCGAAAAAAGTCTTGTGTTTTAATAAATTAAATGCTAATATGGAAATATAGAAGGAAGGTTAGAGAATGGCGCAGAATACAAGTCCAAATGCCGATTTAATTAATAAGAATATTAGGGGGTTAAGTTATAATCCACAGGAGATTTTGGCTTTTAGTGGTGATAGAATAAGTAGTTTTGTTCCAAGAACCGCTAGTCAAACACCTGATAAATTTATTGTAGTAACAAAAACTAAACATCAATTGAGTGGTTCTTTTGATATTGCAGTTCCAAATGCAAGAAAAGATATTACATATCCAGGAGCATTGTTACTTGCAAATCAAAAATTAATTGAGGGAGTTCCTGATCCTTTAGTAGTGGATTTAGCTCCAAGAGAGATTACAATTGATTTACCAGGTTTAACTGATGATAATAGTGAGTTAGTTGAAAAATATAATTTTGCAGGAGTAAGTGCAGCAACTAATAAACTAATTAATAACTGGTTAGAGACAAAAGCAAAGAAATTTACTATTGCAGCTAATACAGAATTTAAAAAGAATATTTTATATAATGAAAGTTCTATGGCTCTTAGTTTTGGTGTAGATGTATCTTATATGAAAGATAAGTTAGGAATTAACTTTGATGCAATTACAAAACAAGAGAGTTCAGCTTATTTAGTACAATTTAGACAAATATTTTATACTGTTTCTGCAGAACTTCCAAAGAATCCAGCAGATGTTTTTGGTCCTGGTGTAACTTGGGATGATTTAAAAGTTAAGATTAATGAACAAAATCCACCTGCATATGTACAAAATGTTCAATATGGTAGAGAAGTTTATTTATTACTTACTTCAAATATGAGTTCTACAGAATTAAAAGGACATCTTGATGCAACTTTAGAATTTAATAATGGTACTGTTTCAACTAATAATGATGTTCAAACTAAGAGTTTAAATAAAGCTATTAATTGTACAGTTATTACAATTGGTGGAAAACCAGTAGTAATTAATGGTAATTTAGATACAGATAATATTTTACAACAAGTTAATGAGTTAATTACTCAAAATGTAGAATTTACAGAACAAAATCCACCTTTACCTCTTGCTTATACAGTAGCTTTCTTAAAAGATAATAAGATAGCAAGTATTCAAGGAACAACAGAGTATATTACAACTGATTCTCAAGTATTTACATCTGGTATTATTGAATTACAACATAATGCTGGATTTGTAGGACAGTTTAATGTTTCTTGGGATGAGGTTACTTATAGTGGAACAGGTAAAGCAATTGTTAATAATCATTTATGGGAAGGTAATGGAATTAATAGAACATTAGGATTTACAGCTAGTATTCCAGTTCCACCTAATGCTAAAAATATAAGAGTTATAATTATGGATTTTTCAGGTTTAGCGTGGGATCCGGTATTTATCTTAATGGATCAAAGATTTAATTTGATCGCTAAGAGAAGATTTACGATTAGTGGAACTACATTGAATCCTTATGTAGATGTAAGTCCTCAAGATGTAGGTCTTGAAGGGCCATCAACAGACGATAAATCAGTTGAATTTGAAGGAGACCTTAACTTTGATCTTTCCGGTATTGGCGGTCAACCTAGTGCTGCTAATGGTGGAGCTAATGGAGGTCGTCCAACGTTAATGGGAGGTGTACCAACAATGAATATGGGAGAAAGAGGTTCTTGGTATAGATTTGATAGTAATTTTACATATAAGACTATGAAATATCAAAATTCTTGTTTTCCTTGCTCTGTTACAACAGTTTTAGCTAATTTAGGTTACATACCAGCAAGCGGTTCGCCAATTGAAGATGAATGGGATAAATTTCATGGTGGTTTAGATAAGAGTGCACCTAATGCATTACAAATTCATGAATATTTATCAAAGACTTTTGAATTAGGTAAAAAAGGAGTTGTTTATACACCACTTGATTTTACAACTGCAGATGATGCAGAGATTGTTAGACAAAGAATTATGGCTGATTTCTTAATGGCTAAAGGTCCAGTTGGATTAGTTGCTGGTGTTGGTCATGCTGAGGTATTTTATAAAACTAAAGAGGGTAGATTCCTTCACTTTAGACCAGCTCCTGAAAGAGATGCAATTGATTGTGAATATGTTTTAATTACTGAACTTAAAGTATTAAAGGGTGGTAAATCTGATTATGCTATCGGTATTGAATATACATGCAATGATGCTGAAGAAGCTAGAGCTGCTCATTTTGCAATGATTATTTCATAGAGGTTTTAAATGATAGTAGATACAGATAAGTTAGCAAAAGAATTAGAGAAAAGATGGAAGAACATACCTTGTCCTTTTTGTGAAGATCATAATTGGAGGATAGATCCGAAGATTGTAACACCAATTGAAGTAGGAAATAATAAAAGACTGAATTTAGAGAAGATTCAACCATTAATTCCTGTTACTTGTGGTTGTTGTGGTTATACTGCGTTTATTAATGCTTTAGTGTTGGGATGCGTTAGGGAAGGAGAATAGTCAATGGCTACTGGAATAAAAGTTGATAAGAGTAATACAGATACAGAAATAAAAGGTGGCTTTCAGTTTACAATTGATAATTCTCCAACTCTTATTGCGGAATATCATGAAGATGCGATTAAACAGAATAGTTTAGTTGTTCGTAATGCTGTTTTAATGATATGGGTAGGAATTTTACTTATTATTGGAAGTTTTGTTGCTTATGCGGCAGGGCTTACAAAGGATTTATTAGTAGGAACTTTAGCGGGAAGCTTTATTGATGTTTTTTCAGCTACTATCTTATATATATTTAATAAAACAGATAAGGATAAACAAGTTTATTTTAATAATTTAGCGAAGATGGAAAACGATAAAAAGTTTTTAGAGATAGTTCAAAATACAAGTAATGAAGAATTAAAGAAAGAGATTTTAACAAAAATTGTAGATAGCAATTATAAATAAGATTATAGGAGAGAATATGTTTGGTATAGATGTTTCAGAATTTCAAGGTGTAATTGATTGGGATACAGTAAAAGATCAAATTAAATTTGCTATTTTAAGAATTGGTTGGATAGCTAATAGAGAAAATAGAATTGATAGTAAGTTTGAAAGAAATTATAATGAATGTAAAAGATTAGGAATACCAGTTGGAGTTTATGCATATTGTTATAGTGCTTCTGAAGAAGCTGCTCGAAATGGAGCTAATTGGGTTATTACTAATTTAAAAGATAAGACTTTAGAATTGCCAGTATTTATAGATATGGAAGATAAAAGTATAGCTAATTTGGGAAAAGATAAATTAACTAATATATGTATAGCTTTTAATTCAATTATAGAAAATGCTGGGTTTAAAGCTGGAGTATATGCGAACAGAAATTGGTTTGATAATTATTTAAATAAAAATATTCTTAAAAGTAAGTATACAACTTGGATTGCTCATTATGGTTTAAGAAGTGATAATGCTTATCAGGGAGAATATGATATGTGGCAAAATTCAAGTGGTGGTAAGATTAATGGTATTACAGGTAGTCATGTTGATACTAATATAATGTATACTGATTTGATTGCTGGAGAAAAAATTGATAGACCTGTTCCTTCTGATAAACCTTCAAATGAAGAAATTGCAAGAGAAGTTTTAGATGGTAAATGGGGAAATGGGCAAGATAGAGTAAAAAGACTTACTGATGCTGGCTATGATTATAGTGAAATTCAGAAAATTGTTAATCAATTAGCAAAGTAATATTTAAAAGGCTTGATTTGAGCCTTTTTTAAATGATAATAAAAGTTAATAAATGTCAATTTAGAAAGAATAATATTGAAATATTGTCGAATTTTTGTTATATTATAATTGTAAAGCTATGGAGGCTGTAGTATGAAATTTGAATTACATTACTTGGAGAAGTATATTATTTTAAGTGTAGTTATTTGTGTATTTATTTGTAGTGGAGGTTATTCATTTGCTTATTTTACTTCACATGGAAATGGTGGAGTAAGTGGAGAAGGGGCAAGTTTAACTACAACTACTACAAAATTGCCTAAAGTTACTTTTGATGGTGGCTCTAATAAAATTGATACTACTTTATCTGGGTCTACTTTTTATCCTGGGACGTCTGTTTCTAAAGCTTTTTCAGTTGAAACGGATTTTACTGGTGTAGAGGGAATAGAAACTAGTAAATATTATATACATATAAGTATAAAAAATAATACTTTTAAATGTGGATCCAAAGAAGGCCAATGCAATGAAGAAAATGCAGAACTTAAATATACTTTATTAAAAACTAAACATTCTGAAACTAACTATGTAACAGTAAAAAGTGGTAATATAATAGGTGATGATAAAATAGGTCCTATAGAGCAAGAAGCAAATTCTAAAGATTCAGTGACTTTGCCTAACAGTTCAGAAGATAGTGGTACTAGGACAGGAGTATTATATGATTATATTCTAAAAATTGAATATAAGGAAACTAATACAGACCAAAATTATAATGAAGATGCTAGTTTTACAGCTACTATTGACGTTGATTTTAATGCTAAGTAAATCTTAGTTTTTTCTTTTTTTTGAAAATAGATATTGCGATTATTTTAAGGTTATGTTATACTTTTAGATAGTAGGGAGTGTGTCTTTATGGAGGATACTAATTTACAAGAACAAATAGCTTTATTAGAAAAAGAAAAAGATGAAGATAGAAGAAAGACTATTGTTATTATAATTCTTTGTATCTTAATTATTTTAGTGACATTACTTGGTTTATATTTTGCTTATTCTAATACTGGAGAAAAAAATGAAAATATTAATATTGATTTAGATGGTGATGGAGTATGCGACGTTAATTGTGATATAGACGGTGATGGTATTCCAGATACTAATCTTGATTTTAATGGAGATAGGAAGGCACATTTTAATATAGATACAGATAGAGATGGAAAACCTGATACTAATTTAATTAATCAAGATACAAATGGTGATGGTAAATGTGATTTAAATTGTGATACTGATGGTGATGGATTACCTGATACTAATGTTGATTTAAATAATACTGGTTCATGTAGTGCTAACTGTGACGTTAATGGAGATGGAAAACCAGATTTAAATGTTGATACAAATGGAGATGGAAAACCAGATTTAAATATCGATAATAATAATGATGGTAGATGCGATTCTAATTGTGATACTAATAATGATGGAAAGCCAGATTTGAATCTTGATAAAGATGGAGATGGAACTTGTGATTTAAATTGTGATACTAATGGTGATAATGTTCCTGATTTAAATATTGATAATAATAATGATGGTAAATGTGATACTAATTGTGATTCAAATGGTGATAAGATTCCAGATTATAATAAAGATTATGATGGTGATGGTAAGTGCGATTTTGATTGTGATACTAATGGAGACCAAAAACCTGATAAGAATAAAACAGAACAAAAAGATGAAAATGGTCAATGTAAATTAAATTGTGATACTGATGGCGATGGTATGCCAGATTTGAACTTAGATACTGATGATGATGATAAATGTGATTTAAACTGTGATACTGATGGTGATGGTAAACCTGATGTAGATGTTGACGTAAATAAAGATAAAGAGCCAGATGTAAATGTTGACACTGATGGTGACGGTAAACCTGATGAGAATTTAACTAATCAACCTGATCCTGATGGTAAGTGTACAAAACCAAATTGTGATAAAGATGGAGATGGATTCCCTGATACTAATGTAGATATTGATGGAGACGGAACTTGTGATTTAAATTGTGATACTAATAATGATGGTAAGTGTGATTATAATTGTGATACAACTGGAAATGGTAAGTGTAATTTAAATTGTCAAGAAGGTGAAAATAGTAAGTGTAAAACTAATTGCGATACTAATGGAGATGGAACACCAGATTTAAATATTGATAATAATGGTGATGGTAAATGCGATAAGAATTGTGATACAGATAATGATGGCTATTGTGATTTAAATTGTGACATTAATGGAGATAATATTTGTGATTACAACTGTGATACTAATGGAGATCAAAAGCCTGATGAAAATTTAACTAATAAACCTGATCCTGATGGTAAGTGTTCTAAAACTAATTGTGATTCAGATGGTGATGGATTACCTGATACTAATTTAGATCCTGATAATGATGGTAAATGTGATTTGAACTGTGATAATAATGGTGATGGTAAACCTGATTATAATTTAGATGTTAATAAAGATGGAGTACCAGATGTTGCAGTTGATACAGATGGAGATCAAAAGCCTGATAAGAACTTAATGAATCAAGATACCGATGGTGATGGTAAATGCGATAAGAATTGCGATACTGATGGCGATGGCTTCCCAGATAAAAATGTTGATTTAACTGGTGATGGTTCTTGTGACTTAAATTGTTATAAAGATGGAAGTAGCTCATGTACAACTAATTGTGATAATAATGGTGATGGTAAACCTGATACTAATTTAGATCCTGGTAATACTGGTAAATGTACTTCAAATTGTGATACAGATAATGACGGTAAGTGTGATATTAATTGTGACACGACTGGAAATGGTGAGTGTAATTTGAATTGTGATACAAACGGAGATAATGTTTGTGATTATAATTGTGATACTAATGATGATGGTAAATGTGATCAACATTGTACAGCGGCGATTGATTCAAATGCTAACTTAAAATATATTAAAGTTGATGATTATGTTCTTAATCCAACATTTAATGAAAATGAAACTAAATATACTGTTACAGTTCCAACTGATACTGATAGAGTTACAATTCAAGCAGAAACTGTGGCACCAAATGCAAAGATTGTTTCAGGTACTGGTACAGTTGTAGTAAATGATCCTGGGGTTACTCAAGCTATTGTAGTTGAGGCTCAAGATGGAACTATTAAGACTTATTATGTAACAATAGTTAAACAACCAAAGGCACCAGAGGTACAAACTGGAGATAGTAATTTTGAATTTGGTTCACTTGCAAATGGTTCATTAACAGTTGCTTATACTCAAAATATTATGGCTAAAGATATTTTCCCTGATAATGATAAAGAGTATGTTCAAAAGTTTAATGTAACGAATACTTCTGAAAAATCAATAACTTATAGTATTTATGCGATTGAAGTAGAAAATACTTTCAAATCTGATGATTTCCAATATTCTTTATATCAAATAAACGATGGTGCTAGAACTACAGTTCAAGGAATTTCTAAGAAGCCGGCTTTAAGAAAAGATGGACCTATCGCAGAAAAACTTGTTATTGCACCAGGAGAAACTATGAGTTTTGAACTTGCTTTTAAGTTTATTTATTATGATGATATATCTCAAGATCAAGATCAAGGAGTTTCTTATAAATCAAAATTAGAAATAAGAATTGCAAATTAGACTATTTAATAGTCTTTTTTGTTTGGGATTGAATTTTAGAATTTTTTAATATATAATATTTTTAGAATAGGTGAATAATAGTGAAGGATATTTTAAAGATAGTGGGGAAAGTTATTTCAGGTGTTCTTTTTTTGATATTAATGCTTGTAATTGCCTTTTTGTTATATTATTATATTTCAATTAGAATATATGCGATGAAAGGACCAGGACATGAGCCAATAATTTCAATTTATACAGTTATGACTGGTTCTATGAGTCCTCATATAAATAAAATGGATATTGTAGTAAATTCTAAGATTAAGAGTGCTAATGATATTAAGGTAGGGGACGTAATTACTTTTGTTTCTTCTAATTTACAGATGCCTAATGTTATTGTTACTCACAGGGTTAATGCAATATTAAAAGATGATAATGGAGAGGTTTGTTATGAGACTAAAGGAGATGCTAATCAAGTTGCAGATCAAGCTTGTGCTAAGTTTCATAATGTTATTGGGAAAGTTATGTTTAAAATTCCTAAAGTAGGGTATGTTCAAAAGTTTTTAAAAACTACTAAAGGTTGGCTTCTTTGTGTGATTATTCCAGCTTTATTAGTGATAATTAATAATTTAATAAAGATTATTAAGACTAAATTAAATGTTAATAAAGAATAATAATTAGGTGTTAAATTTGGAAATAATCTTGTATTTTAGTTAATAATGTTTTATAATAAAAATAGAATAGGAGGGGCCTAAATGAAGGGTAAGAGTTTTACTTTTTCTAATGTAATGAAAACAATTGGTAAGATAATTTCATGGGCTCTATTTACTATCTTGCTTATTGCAGCAGCTTTTTTAATTTATTATTATATTGCGACTAGAATATATGCTAAAAAAGGTCCAGGATATGAACCTAAATTTTCGATATATACGATTGTTAGTCCTTCAATGACACCGAATATTAATGTATTTGATGCGATTATTAATGTTAGAGTTGATGATCCTAAAGATATTGCGGTTGGGGATGTAATTACTTTTGTTTCTTCAAGTTTACTTACACCAGGAACAACTATTACACATAGAGTTATAGGTATTACTAAAGATGATAATGGGGATGTTTGTTATCAAACTAAAGGAGACTTTAATAACGTTTCAGATCAAGCTTGTGCTAAGTTTCATAATGTTATTGGAAAAGTTATTTTAAAAATTCCACAGTTGGGGAGAGTGCAGTTTTTCTTAGCTTCAAGGTTTGGTTGGATTCTTTGTATCTTAATACCAGCAGTAATTATTATATCTAAGGATATTTTAAGAATTGTTAAGTTAACTTCGATTAAGAATACAACAGTTAAGATGGCTGATAGTAAAAAAATAGATCCTAAGAAGAAAGCTCAGGAAGAAGAAAGAAAACGAGAATTAAAAAGAAAGCTTTTAAATGAAAATAAAAGTGGTAATTATTATAAAGAACCTGAGATAACTGTGGTTGATAAAAGGTGTAAGAAAAAAAGAAATTAAGATAAAAAATCTACATTTTCTAAATTATAATGTAGATTTTTTAAGTTTAAAACTTTTAGTTTTTATTAAATTCCTTAGCAAGAGTACCATTTTTATGTAAGTGATTGTATTGTTTATTATTAAGAATTAAATCAAATTCACCAATAAATTCATAAATTTGGGGATTAAAACCAATTTTAAATTCATTTAAGCCTTTGTAAGGGTTGGTTTCTTTAAAATCTCCAGTAATACCATTTAAATCTAAGTATTTAAAATCTTTTTTATAGTATTCAATTATATTATAGTGAAGAAAATAATTAGCATTGAAACGACGATATTGGGGATTAATACCACTTATAACTATATTAACACGATTTTGGTGTTTAATTAGAAAGGCACCTGCAATATAAGTTGTTTTATTTTCTTTTAGACCTAAAGAGGCAAATTCAATATCATTTTTGTATGATAATAAAGCTCGGTCAGAATTCATTTTTTTGTTGATATTTATTTCAGTAGAGTTATTTATTAAGTTTTCAGCAAGAGCAGTATTTTTTATTAATTCTTGTTCATATAGATTTTTACTGTTGATTAAATATTTTTGATAGTCAATTTTTACTAAGAATAGGTCACATGAGGAAGTTTTTGAAAAAACATTGTAATAGTTTTTGTAATAATAATTATTGATATTTTTTTTATTTTTAATAAATTCATAGAGAATATCCATGCTTTCACGGTCTTTTTTTTCAAAAACTAAGCCTTTTTTTTGAGATTTACGAATTTTATTTTTGGTATTTTTAGCTAATTTACTAAAACTATAATCTTTTAGATTTACAATGGCATTATAGCGAGGTATTAAAGATTCAAAGTAAAGATTATCTTTTAGTTTAGTGTAGCCTAATTCTTTTAAATAGTCTCTTACAATAATATTTTGATTGTAGTTAATAAGTTTAGAGTTTTTATTTATTTCACCAATGGCTATTTCAGGGTTTATTTTGATGAAAATAAGTTTTTTAGCATAATATTTTTTTAAATCTTCTGTAAATGATTTTAATAAGTCGTAATTTAAATAATCAATTAAGAAACCTTTGGGAGAATAACCATAGCGACTAGATAAATTTATTTTTTTTATTAATATTAAGGCAGCAGCTTTGATAATTCCTAATTCATCAACGTATCCAATTAAATCATAATCATAGTTGTTTTCGGCCATTAAAAGAGCATAGCTTGAGGTTTCATGGTAAGAACCTAAAGGCCAAGAATTAGCAAAACTATCAAATTCCGCCAAAGATAATTCTTTGATATGCATAAATAGTCCCCCTTTGTATTGGTGTTATTATAGCATATATTTTAAATTTTGTCTATAAATTAGTTGGGGGATATTACTTAAAGAGTTAAATGCAATTTTTTTAAATAAAATTTTTAATATTGCATTTAGTCTTTTAATAATATTTAAT
>CANPVV010000038.1 GCA_947581835.1 uncultured Bacilli bacterium | reverse complement strand
AAAGAGAAGTGTCTTTTTTATCGTTACAACAAGCGTTGTAACAACATATAATGTTAAAATTACTTTTAACATAACTCTAAGTACCTCCTTTACAAAATCTAACCCCCTGAAAGCTCAGTAAAGGATAGTCTGGAAAGGAAAACACTAAAGTAGGCACTTCGCCTTAAATGTTCAAGTATTTATTCTAAAATTAAAATAACCTCTAGTCAAGAAATTTCGTTCGACAAAATTCGACACTACTTTAAATATTTAGGTTTATCAATTAAACCCAAAAGATAATCAGCAGATAAAAGCAACTCTTTAGCATATGCATATAAAAAGGAAGTTTTAATAAGATATTTTCCATGCTCATATCTAGACCAAACCGAATGATTAGTATTTAAAATATTAGCAATATTTTCTTGACTATATTGTGATTCAATGCGTGACTCTTTCAACCTTTTAGAAATAATAGAAATATCAATATCATATCTACTTTTATTATAATTTCGCTTTTCTGTAAATTCAAATAAATAATCAATAGAACAATTAAAATACTTAGCAAAAGCAAGTAATTTATCTAAAGGAATAGTATCACGACCTAATTCAAAAGAAGTATATGTAGTTCTTTTCAAATTTAAAATCAAAGCAACGTCCTCTTGCTTTAAACCGGCTTCAATTCTAATACTTTTTAATCTTTTCAAATACATAAATATCACTAAAACTATTTTCTCATTTATAAGATTTTTTAACGATATCATGTGTGTAAATAGCACATTTTATTGACTTTTGACAGAACATATACTATAATTTATTTATAAGTTAGAAATTTATATGATAGGAGTTGAAAATAATGAAATAATAAAAATTACAAGAAAATAATCTAAAAGCAAGTAAAATGTTTTTATATTGCTTACTATTTTAAAAATTTTGGCTCATCAATTCTTCCTAATAAATAATCAGCAGATACTCTATAATTTAAACAAAAAGCATAAAGAAAAGAAGTAGAAACTAAATTTTTTCCCCGTTCATATTCAGCAATTGTTGTTCGAGAAATTTTAAAATCTATTGCTAAAATCTTTTGGGTAAGATTAAAGTGTTTTCTAGCTTCTTTTAATCTTTGCTTTAATAAATTAGCATCTATATCCATTCTAATATTATCATATTGCATAGTATCAGTAAAATCTAAAATATAATCTAACGATACATTAAAATAATTACACAAATTTACTAAATGCCTAAGTGGAATAGTATTGTAATCATTTTCATATTGATTATATTGCACTCTATTTATTTTAATTATATTTGCAATTTCTTGTTGAGTTAATTCTTTTTCTTCTCTAAGGTATCTAAGTTTGTTTCCATAATTCATAACTTTCACCAAACACATTTTCTCATTTTTAAAATAGTATGTGTTGAAATGTAACAATATATGACATTTTTCTTGACTTTTGACATAGCATGAATTATAATTTATTTATAAACTAGAAATTTCTATGATAGGAGTTGGAAGTAATGAAATTCGAGAAATTAAGTGAAAGTAATGGAAAAAGTAGAAAAATGTTTTTATATGGCTTTTTAATGTGTGCTGTACTTCTTATTATAATAAATATGTTTTTAACCAAAGCTAAATATAAAGTAGTGGATAGTGCAAAGTTAGTTAATTCTACAATTAGTTATTCAAATGCTGACTTTAGTTTAATAGCAGTTTATCAACAAAAGGTAAGTGGTGATAATGAACCAGTTTCTTGTGTAGTTGGAGATGATTGCTATGAAAGAAAGGAAATAGTGCCAGAAAATGGATATAAGTTAAATAATGAAAGAACTTATTGTGAAGTTAAAGAACAAAAATTAGAAAATGATAACAAAGTTGATATAACATATAAAAAAGGATTACTAACATTTGCAAAAGTAAAGGAGCAGGGTACTAAATGTTATTTATATTTTGACTCATTAGGAGAAAAAGATAGTAGTCACGTATTAGCAAAATTAGATAGAACTGCTGAACCAGGGACTGTTGATGGATTTGAAGCAATTGATACAACGGAACATACAGGAAGTAATGGCAAGACAATAATGTATAGCGATGAAGATGATTTTGGAACAACATATTATTTTAGAGGAAAAGTAAAAGATAATTGGGTACAATATGGAAAAACAAGTAATAATCAAAATATTTATTGGCGAATAATAAGGATAAATGGAGATGGAAGTATAAGATTAATTTATGCAGGAGTTGGAACAGATGCAAATAGTTTAACAGATAATGAAGGTTATACTGGAAATAAAAACAGTCAATTTGCTGACGTAACATATTCTTTTGATGGACAATATAGCAATAATAGATATGTAGGATTTCAATTTGTAAATAATGATGCCCATGGAACATTTTCATCAAATGGAGAGACAACAACAGCAGCTGGTAATAGCAAGCCTTTAACGAACTTATATACATGGTTTGAAACAAATTTGTTAGACGAATGGAATGACGGAAATGGTCAAATAGATACAAACGCAGGATTTTGCAATGATCGAAGAAATTCGAAAAATTCAGGAACGAAGTGGGGAGACGAAACAGATGATGGAGGAAAAGGATCAACTCAAACCTATTATGGAGCATGGTTAAGATTAAGAAATACTCCAAAAATCCCAACTTTCAAATGTAAAGAAATAGATAAAGATTATTTTACATATCTAGAAGCCGAAGAAAGAGAAACTATAAATTTTGAAAAAACAACGGCTGGGACAAAAAGTTTAAAATACCCAATAGGAATGATTACTGCAGATGAAGTAGTATATGCCGGGGGTTATATTAATGAATGGAATAAACTATATTATTTGTATACTGGTGAAGATTACTGGACAATGTCTCCATATGAATTTAATGGCTCCCATGCTTTAGTGCTAAGGGTGGATGCTGCCGGAGCCTACCTCGAGGAAAGTAGTGTGTGGAGCAATGGTATTTTTTTACGACCTGTAATCAATCTGAGGTCTGGAACAAAATTTACTAGAGGATCAGGACTTTATAATGATCCATATGTTGTATCTTAATTCCTTACCAATATAGATATTCGAAGCAAATGAAGAGGCACTTCTTTAATCCTTTTACAGTAAAACTTAATTAATATTCTCTTGCCTTTGGTGCTTATTATCTCTATCCAAAGGCAAGTTATATTTTTATTACTTTATATTGATAGGTTTTAATACCTATCTTTATTTTTCAAAAAATTTCTTGCTTAAGTAACCAACTTTATATATAATAAAAATAGAAAAGAGGAAAATATGATAACCCTAACTAAAAATATAAATGAAGCTCAATATGTAACTCATGCTGGAAATTTCCATGCCGACGACGTTTTTTCTACTGTTTTTTTAGAAAAATTTTTTGGTAATATTACCCTAATCCGTCTAAAAGAATATCAAGACGACGGTACTAAGCTTGCCTATGATATTGGCCTAGGTAAATTTGACCATCATGGTGCTAACTATGATAAAAAAAGACCAAACAATATTCACTATTGCAGTTTTGGCCTCCTTTGGCAAGAATATGGCCTAGACTATCTAACCAAACTTAAAGTCGAAAATCCCGAAGAAACCTTCAAAGTTTTTGACTATCTCCTAGTAAATGGAATAGATGCTGTAGATAATGGTGAATATTCTTTAACAAATACTACTTATAATATTTATCTAATAGATAATCTAATCTCTTTATTTCGCCCTAAATTCGATAATCCCGAAGAAGAAGATTCCTGTTTCCAAGAAGCCGTAAATTTCGCAACAACTATATTTGATAAAGTCCTAGAAGATAGTCTATCTAAAGTAAAAGCCCTAACCAAAATAAAAGCCTTACTACCAACCATTAAAGATAAAATACTTATTTTACCCGAATATTTACCCTATGAATTTGCAATATTTTATTTAAACTTAGATATTCTTTTTGTAGTATACCCCTCTAATCGTGATTGTTATGCTGCCCACACAATTCCCACCACTTATAAAGGTTTTACTCCCAAAATTCCATTTAAAAAAGAATGGGCTGGCCTAAGAGACCAATCTCTTCAAGAAATAACTGGTCTAAAAACCGCTCATTTCTGTCATAAAAATCTCTTTTTATTTACTGCTGACACTAAAGAAGATGCTCTAAAATCTATCTATCTAACTCTAAATAGTAAGTAATTCTAAATATACTTAATAATATCTAAAAACTATTAACAATTAATCCAAAAGTTTACCAAAAGTAAACTTTTTTAGTTGACAAAAATCGACTTCTAATATATATTTATATTGTATAAGAATATGATAACCAAAAGCATATTTTTATCATTTATATTTATCTTAGTTATGATGGGCAGTATTATCTTAACTACAAAACGTGGGAGGGATTAATATGAAAACGGTCGATAAATATATTAAATTTAAAGAAATGTATAAGGACTACGTTGTTCTTATAAAATCTGGGAACTTTTATTATTCATTCGAAGACGATGCCTTTATTCTAAAATATCTATTTAATTATCAAATTCGTGAAAACAAAGTAGGTTTTCCTCTGTCTGCTAAAGCTAAAGTAAAAAGTGTTCTAAATCGTCATAACATTAATCTAATAGAAATAATAGATGATTATGCCTATGTCTTAGAAACTAAAAATACCAATGCCTATGAGCAAAAATTAGAAGAAGCTAAAAGTAACATTCTAATATCTAATATGCTATCTAATTTAATGACTAGTATTGAAGTAAAAATCAAAGCCGAAAATGCCAATTATAATTTAATAAAGGAATTTGTTGATGAACTCTAATTTTACTCTTCTAAATAATGCTAAGAAAACTATTGCTTATATTAATAAACAATTAATTAACTTTCCTAAAAGTGAAGTAGTATTAAAACAAAATATCGAAAGAACCATGTATGAAATAATTGAACTCATTTTCTCATATAGTATAAATGATATTGAAAGAATAAAAATAAAATACTTAAAAGACTTGATTATAAAGTTATCTATGCTCGATTTTTATATAGCCACTTCTTTTGAAAAAAGAATAATTAGTAAGAAAAAATTTGAATCTACTTCTCTTTATATAATAGAAATACGTAAAATAGCCTACGGATTAATTAAAAATGTCATCAAAACCCACAGTTAAATATTCTGATTTAGTAGATATTGACAAAATAAGAGAAATGTATCATGTTATTCGTACTAAAACTAAAAATCGTGGTAAACTCCATAAATTTGAATTATTTTATTCTAGCAATATAATAAGTATCTTAACAGTTCTAAAAAATAAAACCTATAATCATAGTCATTACAATGTTTTCTTAGTTCATGAACCTAAATATCGTATAATAATGAGTGAAATCATGAGTGATAAAGTAGTTAATCATTTAATTAGTAAATATGTATTATCCCCAGGTATTACTCCTCATCTTCTTCCTCAAAATGTTGCTACTCGTCCTAATAAAGGTACCAAAGAAGGTATCCGTTATGTTAAAATGTATATTAATAAATTAAAACTAAATTATGATAAAGTTTATGTTTTAAAATGTGATATAAAAAAATATTTTTACAGTATTGATCATGAATTAATATTAAATAAGGTTAAAAGATTTGTTACTGATCCTGATATATATAATATTATTGAAAATATAATCACCTCTACCGATGAGGAATATGTAAATAAAAATATCAAAAAAGTAGTAGACAAAGAAATCGAACGAGTAAAACACCTAAATATCTTAGACAAAGATAAAAAAATCAGTGAATTAAAAAGAATACCTCTCTATCCTAAAGGCAAAGGCTTACCCATTGGCAATATGACCTCTCAATTATTAGCTATCTATTTTTTAAATGATTTAGACCACTACATTAAAGAAAAACTCTACTGCAAATACTATGTTCGTTATATGGATGATTTTGTAATTTTTGATTATGACAAAGAACGCTTAAAAATCCTTAAAAATCAAATTGCCGAAAAACTAAAAGAATTTAAACTTGAACTTAATCGTAAAACTAACATTTATGACTTAGACCATGGCTTTGGTTTTTTAGGCTATTATTTCTTTTTAAAAGGTAAAAAACTAATTTTAAAAATTAATCCCCAAACTAAAAGACGTATCAAAAGAAAAATGCGTAAACTAAAAAAGATTAATGCTCCCAACTATAATCAAGTAAAAGCTAGCTATATGGGTTACCTTCAAGTTGCTCATACTAAAAACCTAATCAAAAAAATGGATCTTTAACCATAAAAAAAGTGTAATAATCTCCTCCATTTGTAATAATTATTCCACTTTTCTAGTACCAAAATGCTAATTGCACTATTAAGACCTTATCTAGGGTCTTTTTCTATATGATAGAATAACAACATAATATTAATTATTCCACAAACACCCACAATCGCATAAATAATTCTTGATATTACTGAAGCATCTTCAAATAAACTAGCAACTAAGTTAAAATCAAAGAAACCAATTAATCCCCAGTTAATAGCTCCAATAATTGTAAAAATCAATGCTATTTTTTGTAATGTTTCCATTTTCTCACACCCTTTACTAATATTATTACCTAATCCCTATTTTTTATACTAAAAAACTTATTCTCTATATTTTTTCTTCCCTTTAATTTAATGAATATTTTACAAAACTAACAATATAGTTAAATTAGAAAAGGAAGTGTTTTATGAAAAAAATAGCTCTACTAGCTATCAGTACAATGTTACTAATTACAGGTTGTGGTAAAAAGAATAGTGCCGATTTAATGAAAAAATTTGAAGATAGTGTTTTAAACACCAAATCTTATACTCTAAAAGGAAATATGGAAATATTAAGTAATGAAGAAACCTATACTTATAGCTTAGAAGCCAACTATTTAAAAGATAATTATTACAAAGTAACTTTAATTAATGAAACTAATAATCATGAACAAATAATCTTGCGTAATGATGATGGAGTTTATGTTGTAACTCCAAGTCTAAATAAAAGTTTCAAATTCCAAAGTGAGTGGCCTGATTCTAGCAGTCAAACCTATATTCTATCATCTCTTTTAAAAGACATGAAAAATGATTCCGATTGTAAAATAGAAGAACAAGATGATGGTTATGTTGCTAAATCTAAAGTCGATTATCCCAACAACAGTGAATTAACTTACCAAAAAATTTATTTTGACAAAGATATGAACTTAGAAAAAGTAGAGGTTTATAATAATGAAGATACTATCTGTATTAAAGCCACATTCAGCTCTCTAAATCTTAAAGCTAAATTAGAAAAGGAAGATTTTGCCCTTGAAGATTTAATTGACCCAAGTATTAATGAAGAAAAACCTAATTCCTCTAACTCTAATACCAATTCAAATAATTCTAACTCTAATAATCAAACTAACTCCAATTCCAATAATTCTTCAAATAATAATTCTACCACTAAACCTAATAGCACTCCAAATACCGCTAATACTGATAATAGTTCCAAATATTCTATCAACGACCCTAAAAATAATAAAGAATGTGCTGGTGCGGAATGCGATACTAAAACAAGCATTTTAGATAGTATAATTTATCCATTATATATTCCAAGTGAAACCTATCTTTCCAATAGTGAAAAAGTAGATACTGATGATGGTAATCGTGTAATTTTAACATTCGCTGGCGATAAAAACTTTGTCTTAATTGAAGAAGTAGCAACAGTCTCTAATGAATTTGAAATAATACCTGTTTATGGTGACCCAATAATGCTTAGTGATACTATTGCTGCCAAAAGTGCTAATTCCATGTATTGGACAAGTAACAATGTTTCATATTATCTAACAAGTAATGACTTATCAACCTCTGAAATGGTAACTATCGCGGAAAGTCTAGGTAATATAACTACTGTATCAGTTGGTAAATAATTAAACTCATATCATTTAATTTCTAAAAAATGTTTAAGATAAAAAAGTATCAAAAAGGTAAATAAGATAGTAAAGATAGTTAAGAAAGAAAGTAAAATTAGTAAAGATAGTAAATATAGTAAATATAGTTCTAAGGTAAGAAAAAAATTTCAAAAATAAATAAAAAATCAATTTGAGATAATAAAAATCAAGAAATAAATAAAAACCATTTAAAATAATAAAAAACTATAATATTAAGATAATAACAAATATCCAAAATAAATAAAAATGCATCTATGATAATAAAAAATCAAAAAAATAAAAATTATTTAAAATAATGAAGAACTTTTAAAAATACTAAAAAAACTATCAAAATAATGAAAAAACAGTTCAATATCTAAAAAAATTATTCTAAAAATCCAACTAAAAAAGGAAGAAGACGCGCAATTTAGTTGCTTTCTTCTTTTTTTCTTGTTATAATTTAAATGGTGAAGAAAAAATGGCAAAAAATAAAAGCGAAAAAAGAATAAAAATGGCAAAAGTTCAAAACGAAGATGAAAATGATGTAAAACGCTTAATAATAATTATTATAGGTTTAATTATCGCCATCATCTTAGTATATTTTCTAACACGTATCTTTGTAACTAAAGACTTATTAAATAAGGAAGAAGAAAAAACATTTCAAGCTGGTTCAGTAAATTATAATACCACTCTTATTGGTTCAATGTTTAACAAACCTGAAGAAGAATACTATGTAATGATTATTGATACCTCAAAAAGTGATTATGTATACTATACCGGAACTGTTAGTAATTATAAGAAAAATGAAGATGCCCTAAAAGTTTATTTAGCTGACCTTGACAATGCTTTAAATAAAAACTATCAAAGTACTAATTCTAATCTTAAAACTGAAGATTTAACTAAATTTCAAGTATCTAAACCTAGTTTAATTAAAATAAAAAATAAAAAAGTAGTAGAAACCTACGATACTGAATCCGAGATTAGTAAAGTTCTAAAATATGTTGAACCTGAAGAAGAAGATACAGCAGAGTAACTTTTCCTCTAAATAGTATCTTTTTTTCTTTATCTTTAAATCAATTTGTGATATTATTATATAGTAACATAAAATAATATAATTAAATAAAGTATTAAAAATAATTGAAAATAATCAAAATGCTGAAAAACAATAAAAAGCAATAAAAATAATAGAAAGTAATAGAAATAATAAAAAAAGAAATATCAAAAACTAGGCAAGGTGAGAAAATGAATAATAAAAATCATGGTTTTAGTTTAGCATGGGTTCTTATCATTGTAGTAATTACTAGCATTGTATCTGCTTTAACTACCGGAGTTATCGTCTTTAATAATAATAAAATAGCGAGTAAAATAACTTATAGTGATTTAGCTAAAGATACCAGTTTAAATCAATTTCTTGAAGTGTACGCTAATATAATATCCGAATATTATGAAGATATAGACAAAGATAAATTACTTGAAAAAGCCATCGCCGCCATGATGAACTATTTAGGTGACGATTACACTACTTATTTAGACGATTCAGCCACCAATGAATTAGTTGAAAGTTTATCCGGAGAATATCAAGGAATAGGTGTTTCCATTAACAATTCAGATAAATCAATTTCCAAAGTTTATGAAGATACTCCCGCTTCTAAAGTAGGAATTATGGAAGGCGATATTATAATTGGTTTTAATGATTTAGACGTAAAAGAAGTATCAACCACAGAAATAGTAAAAATGATTAAAAATACAAAAGGGCCATTTACCTTAAAATTAATGCGCGGTGAAGAAGAAATGACGGTAACTTTAGCTAGTGAAAAAATATTATCTCCAAATGTTGATGCTTACCTTCTTCCAGATTCTACCACTGGTTATATGGCCATCACTGCTTTTTCAAAAACTCTAAATACTCAAGTAGCCAAAGCTCTATCGAAATTAGAAGGCTCTGGCATGACCAATTTAATAATCGACTTGCGAGATAATACTGGAGGATATTTAGATGCTGCCGAATCAGTTGCTAGTCAATTTTTAGCTAAAGATAAGGCCATTTATAGTCTAAGCTATAAAAATGAAGTAACCAAATATACTGATAAAACTGATGAGGCCCGCACCTACGATATAATTATTATTTTAAATGGTAATTCAGCTTCTGCCTCCGAAATTCTTGCTGCTGCCTTAAAAGAAAGTTATGGTGCTAAAATAGTCGGAGAAACTTCTTTTGGAAAAGGAAGAGTCCAACAAACCATGGAATTAGAAGATGGCTCAATGGTTAAATATACCTCAGCTCGTTGGTTAACTCCGAATGGTACTTGCATAGATGGCACCGGAATTGCTCCCGATTATCCTATTAGTAATGAAGAAGTTTTAGATTCTGAAGGCAATGTAGTAGAAATAATTGATCGTCAATTGCAAAAAGCTCAAAGTCTTCTAGCAGGTAATTAAGCTCTCTAACTAAATGTTAAAGAGTTTTTAATTTTCATTTTTTTATCTAGTTTTTATTAAATTAAGAATATTCAAAATGTTAATTAAAGATTATTTTAAAGATTACATTAAAAAACATATCCATATCAATATATCAATATAATCATATAAATAATAGTTATATAAATGAATAAAGGCTCAAATTATAACTTTTTTATCCACCTTTATCATATAGATAATATTGTATAGATAATATGGATAATATTATGAAGATTAATATTTTATGAATAATAATATAGATAATAATATAAATAATAATTATTAGATAATCCATTTTTTAAAAATACTCATATCTAAAACAAAATTTTATCTCCTAATTTAAGTCCTAAACAAACTAGATTTAAATAAATTTTGTGATTTTCACATTTTATGATATAATAATATTAGTTATTGAGGCATAAGGAGTATAAAAATGAATAAACAAATAAAAGTAGGAGACAAATTGCAAATTCATTGTTACAAACATAATGGTAAACTTCACCAAGTCTGCGATGAAGCAATAGTTTTAGATGTCGGTACCGATTACATAATAGTTGCTAATAATAGAGCTAAACTAACTGAAGCCGATGGTCGTAGTTATCACGCCAAAGAACCAGCCATTCTCTTTTTCTATAAAAAAAGATGGTATAATGTTATAGGCCAATTAAAAGAATATGGTTTATTTTACTACTGTAACATTGCTACCCCTTATATTATAGATGGCGATATTATCAAATATATAGATTATGATTTAGATTTGCGAGTTTTTCCAGATGGCGGTTTCAAAGTTTTAGATTATAATGAATACAACTACCATCGTAAATTAATGAATTATCCTAGTGATATTGAACTAATAATCAAAAATGAATTAAGTAATCTAATTGAATTAAAAAGAAAAAATGCCGGCCCATTTGAAGTAGGCCTAATATCCAAATATTATAAAATTTACAAAGACCTTGAAAAAAATAATTTAAATAATTGAAAAAATAGCCAATAAAATCATTAAATAAAATTAAAAAGGTAAAAATGCTTAAATATAAGGCAAATATGATTACCTAAAAAATAAAAATGCTATAAAATTTAAAAAAATGTCTCAAAAATAAAAAATTATTAATTATCAAAATAAAAAATCATTACCTAAATAAAAGCGCCAATTTTAAGAATTTTTTCAATTGATTATACCAGCAAAAATTTAAAGTTTCAAATAAAAACAGGGCAAAATAAGACTATAAACCTAAAAATCAAAATTTATAACTAAAAACTCAACATAAAGCATATAATATAATGTAACAAAATAAGAGAAAACACTTAAAATAAGTTAAACCAGAGAAAATCAAAATATTGGCGTCAGTTAAACAACCAAAAATGGAACAAAATCAAGATAATTTTGAAATTAAAGTAAGAAAAATAAGAAAATATCTATACCTAGCCCATGCCAGAAAAGTTTTTCACATAAGAAACTATGAATATTTATACCAATTTTTTAATCAACCTAAATAAGTTCTTACTGCCAATTTCAAAAATCTAAGATAATAATACTAAAAATTTACCAACCAAGCACAAATTTTTAAAAACAATATTTCAAAATTTTTCTAAATTTTTGAAATTAAATACCAAAAATATTATAACTTTTTTCATTCATAATCAAAAAAATTACCACCAAAAATTAAAAAATATTTCTAAAAAAATTAAAAAATCGTAAAAATAAATAAAAAATTTGTAAAAAATTCTTTATCAAAAAAAATAATTTTCCAAAATTTCCAAAAAAAATAACATTTTATCTACTAAATTATAAAAAAATTTTTTTCAAAAATTCCAACCCATTTATTTTTAAAATGAGCAAAAATAACGCCAAAATATGCCAAAAAACCCAAAATTTTTAAAAAAATCAAAAAAAACTAAAAAAAGTGTTGACTTTATTCGAGCATTTTGTTATATTACTATTGCACTTGACAAAAAGGCTTTAAAAGCTAATAAAAAAGTGCAAAAAAAATCAAAAAAAGTTGTTGACAAAGCCTCGTAGAGTATGATATATTAAATACATACGAAGCAAAAAAGCAACGTAAGAAATGATCTTTGAAAACTAAGTTAAAAAGTCAATTTGAGTAGCTTAGATTAAACTTTACAATTAGATTTGAAATAAATAAATCTTTTTTATTGAGAGTTTGATCCTGGCTCAGGATGAACGCTGGCGGCATGCCTAAGACATGCAAGTCGAA
>CANPVV010000037.1 GCA_947581835.1 uncultured Bacilli bacterium | reverse complement strand
TTACCTTTTATTATAAGGACATTTTAACTTGTAAATAAACTTTTAAAAATAGGACATTTTAACTTATAATTCACAAAATTCATACTTTCTCTTTACAAATCTTTAAATCTGTTATAAAATTATTTCTGCACCAAGGAGTTGAAAAAAATGAATATCAAAGAAAAATTTTATTTAATCTTATCTAAAACTAAAGATCCTCATCAATTATTAATTGAGCAAAAAACTTTAGGCTTATATAAAAAACTACGCAAAGTCTATTTTAACTATCAAAAAGGAATTATTGACAATCATGTAAGCAATCAAGAATTCTATAATTTTGGCTTTAATGGCAATATTCCCTATCTTGAGGCTTCATACTCAGACTATTTAAGTGATATCGATTTTACTTTCATGCGTGAATTAGCCAAAAAAGATAATTTAAATCTAATTATAAGTGAAGATGCTCTATCTAACTTTCCTGAAAATATCTATTTAGAAGAATCTTTACCCGAAAAAACTATCGCTCGCTCATAATGCATAAAAAACATAAATAAACTAATACTAATAAAGTGATCAAAATGAAAAGATTTATATTTGGTGTTATCCTAATAAGCATTTTCTCAGCTACTTTATATTTTAGTATTAGTTTTTTAAATACTCCAGTCTACAAAATAAGATTTAATCCTAATGGTGGCTCTAAAGTAGAAAACATATTAATAAAAGAAAATACTTCCTTAAAAAGTCTCCCTCTTCCCACCAAAGAAAACTATGAATTTGCTGGTTGGTATTTAGATAATGAACCTTTTAAATTAGAAACAAAAATAACGAAAGACTATTTATTAGAGGCTAAATGGCTCCTTAAAGACTTACCAACCTATAAAATATCTTTTGATACTTTAAATGGTGATACCTTAGAGCCTCTAATAAAAGAGGAGGGGACTATTAATAATACTGATTTACCAACCCCCACCAAAGAAGGTTATACATTTAAATATTGGTTATATCAAAATAAACAAGTAACGTCTCTTCTCTTAACCCATGATATAACTTTAATTGCTTTCTATGAAAAAAACTAAAAACACAAAAAAAGATAGTAAATTCTCTTTTTTTTTTGTATAATTAATGGGTAAGGAGTGAAATATATGAATATATTAACAGTAAATGCCGGTTCTTCATCATTAAAATTTAATTTAATTAGATTACCTGAAGAAACCGAATTAATAAGTGGAAATTTTGAAAAAATAGGTTTAGCTGGGGGAATATACACTATTAAAATAAATGGTTCTAAAATAAAAAAAGAAACTGATATGAAAGATCATAAAGTTGCTATTGAACTATTAATTAAAGAATTATTAGATAATAAAATTATTAAATCATTAGACGAAATTGATGGTATAGGTCATCGTATAGTTCATGGTGGTAAATATACTAAAAGTGAAATTGTAACCGATGAAGTTATAAATTATTTAGAAGAAAACGCCTCATTAGCTCCTCTTCATAATCCTGCTCATGTTTTAGGTATCAAAGCTTTTAAAGAAGTATTACCTAATACTCCTATGGTAGTTGTTTTTGATACTGCCTTTCATCAAACTATGAATGAAGAAGAATATTTATATGCTGTTCCCTATGAATGGTATGAATTATATCAAATTCGTAAATATGGTTTTCATGGAACCTCTCATCGCTTTATAACTAAAGAAATGATGAAAAAACTTCATAAAGATAATATTAATTTAATTAGTTGTCATATAGGAAGTGGTGCCTCATTATGTTGTATTAAAGATAGTAAATGCTTTGATACTACTATGGGCTTTACTCCTAATGCTGGTGTTATTATGGGTACTAGATGCGGCGATATTGATTACTCTATAATTCCTTATTATATGGCTAAAACAGGAGCAACAATTACTGAAGTAGATAATATTTTAAATAAAAAAAGTGGTCTTTTAGGTATTTCTAACATAGGAAGTGATCATCGTGATATCGAAGCCGCTATGAAAGAAAATAATCCTAAAGCCAAACTTGCTAATAATATGTATATTAATCGTATTGTTGATTATATTGCTAAATATTATGTAAAATTAAATGGACAAGTTGATGCTTTAGTCTTTACAGCCGGACTAGGCGAAAATGCTCGTGAATTTCGTTATGAAGTTTTACAAAAACTCTCATGTTTAGGTATCAAAGTAGATGAACATTTAAATAATGAAATAGCAAGTTACCTAGATAAGCATGAAGGTCTAATTTCAGCCTCTGATAGTAGTATTCCCGTCTATGTCCTACCAACCAATGAAGAATTAATGATAGCCCTAGATACTTATGACTTAATAAAGTAGGTGACTATCATAAATAATAATATTAAACGAATTTATACTAAAATTAAAAAATATGATAAAATAGTTATCGCCAGACACGTAGGTCCCGACCCAGATGCCATTGCTAGTGAAATAGCTCTAAGAGATTCTATTAGACTTACTTTTCCTCATAAATCTTGTGCTGCGGTGGGCTTAAGTGTTTCCAAATTTAAATATTATGGTATTTTAGATAAAATTGATAATGAAGACTATGCTAACTGTCTTTTAATCGTAGTTGACGTTCCTAATCTTCATCGGGTTGATGGAATAGATAATTTAAAATATGCTGAAATCTTAAAAATAGACCATCACCCTAAAGAAGACATTGATGGAAAATTTGATTGGACCGATGATACAGCTTGTTCTACTTGTCAAATGATTACCGAACTAATTCTAAAATCTCCACTAAAAATGGATACTAAAATTGCTGGTAATCTATATTTAGGAATAGTATCTGATAGTGATCGCTTTCTTCTTCCTTATACTACCCCTAAAACTTTCAAAATAGTCGAAGAATTAATAACCAAAAGTAAAATTGATTTTCCTAAATTATATAATTATTTATATGATAGAAGTATTGACGAAGTAAGATTTCAAGGTTTTATTGCTATGAATTTAAAAGTAACTGAAAATGGTTTAGGCTATTTAGTTATTCCCTCAAGTATTGTAAAAAAATATAATGTTGATATAGCAACACCATCTAATCTAATTAATAATTTCAATTTTATCAAAGAGGTTATTGTCTGGACTTTTATAACCGAAGATATCAAAAATAAAAGTTATAAAGTAAGTATTCGTTCTCATGGACCAATTATTAATTCTACTGCCTCAAAATATAATGGTGGAGGCCATAAATATGCAAGTGGGGCAAGACTTACCAGCGAAGAAGAAATAAACAAATTTATTCATGATTTAGATTTAGTCTGTTTAGAATATAAACGAGCAAGTATTAGCAATATTGATTAAAAAAAGAAAGTTATGAGCTTTCTTTTTTAATATTTATATTTTTAGGTTCATCAGTTCTTCCTAATAAATAATCCGCCGAAATATTATATTTAGAGCATATCATATATAAAAAAGGAGTACCAATTAAGCTTTTACCAGCCTCATAAATACTCCAAGTAGGTTGGTCAATATTTAAAAAACTAGCCATTTCTTTTTGAGTTAAATTATTATCTTTTCTAAAATTTTTTAATCTTTCTCCAACTTTTATCAAATCAATTTCTTTAATTATTTTTTTATTTTGTTTAATATCACTAAAATTAAAAACATAATCAATTGTTACGTCAAAATAATCGCATACTTTTACTAAATGTTTTAAAGGAATAGTAACATATTCTCTTTCATATTGTCCATAAACTTTTTTATTTAATCCTAAAATTTTTGAAATATCATATTGATTTAATTCTTTTTCCTCTCTTAGATATTTTAATTTTTCTCCATATATCACATTAACTTCACCAAACTCATTTTCTCATATAACCTAACTAAAAAAATAAAAGGAATAAAATATCTATATTTTTATTGACTTTTGACATTTATAATATTATAATTTATTTATAAACTAGAAATTTTTATGATAGGAGTTGAGTTAAATTGAAATTTGAAAAACTAAATGTTGATACTAATAAAAGAGGAATATGGATTTTATATGGCCTAATCTTGGGAGTAGTACTTATCATAATAATTAATTACTTTATTAGTATGGCTAAATATAAAGTAGTAGATACTACTAAATTAGTTAGTTCAAATATAAATTATAAATTACCAGATTTAACAGTCTTAGGAATATATGTTAAAGAAGGAGAAGAATATAAATATGTAGAAACAATACCAGAAGGAAGTTACACAGTTAATACAGAATTAAGTTTATGTACTAAAAAAGGTGGAGAAGAAATAAAAGATATAATTGAATATAGAGAAGATGGTTTATATATAGGAATAAATGAAAGAGGAACTAGATGCAAAGTTTATTTAGATGAGAAAGTTACTGCAAAAGATACATTAGATAGATTAAAGTTAAAATTATCTCAAAATGGTTGTCCAATAATAGACGAAAATACTGGTTTACCAACAAATGGTTTAACAAGTGATAATTCTACAAATGGCTACTTATGCGAGGGAGTGGATGATGATGGAAAAACATATTATTTTAGGGGAGCCAAAGCTTCAGTAAATAATTGGGTACAAATGGGAACAACTTATTGGCGAATAATTCGAATAAATGGAGATGGGAGTATAAGATTAATATATAATGGAACAAGTGTAGAAGATACAGGGATAGCCAAAACTAATGTAGCATATAATACAACTGTTAATGATAATAAATATGTAGGATTTATGTATGGAGATACTTCTGGCGATTATGCAGCTGCTACTACAAATACAAATATAAGTAACATACTTACAGAATTAAATACATGGTATGAAAGCAGTGACTTTCCAGCAGAATATAAAGGTTTATTAGACGAAAATGCCGGATTTTGTAATGATAGAACGCCATATAATGGAAATAATACTAGTTCTCAAATAATAGATACTAGTAAATATGGTTTTAGCACCAATACTACAACTTATGGTGCAAAAATACGAATTGAAATAAATAAAAAACCAACGTTTAAATGTTCACAGAAAAATGATTTATTTACAAAAGAGGAAAGTGAAAAAGGAAATAGAAAATTAAAAAATCCAATAGGCTTAATCACCGCTGATGAAGTAATGTTTGCAGGTTCTGGGCCTAATTCAGATTATAAAAATACAACTTATTACTTATATAATGGACAATCTTATTGGACAATGTCACCATTTCATTTTACCAAAAGCAATTATGCTAATGTATTCTATGTAGATGATGCTTATGGCTACCTCAGCAACAACACCATTAGTAATACTACTTATGGTATCCGTCCAGTAATAAATCTCAAAGCTAAAACTCCATTTACAAGTGATGGAAATGGTTCTTCTTCCAATCCCTTTGTTGTTAAATTAAATTAATAATATACTTGCTCATAGTACTTTTAAATTATCTCTATCTATGGGCAAGATTATATTTATTTACTTTATATTGATAGACTTTGTCTATCTAAAAAAGAAAGTTAACAGCTTTCTTTTTTAATATTTATATTTTTAGGTTCATTAGTTCTTCCTAATAAATAATCCGCCGAAATATTATATTTAGAACAAATCATATATAAAAAAGGAGTACCAATTAAGCTTTTACCAGCCTCATAAATACTCCAAGTAGGTTGGTCAATATTTAAAAAACTAGCCATTTCTTTTTGAGTTAAATTATTATCTTTTCTAAAATTTTTTAATCTTTCTCCAACTTTTATCAAATCAATTTCTTTAATTATTTTTTTATTTTGTTTAATATCACTAAAATTAAAAACATAATCAATTGTTACGTCAAATATATTACAAAAATCAATTAATCTTTTAATCGGAAAAATATTATAATTACTTTCCCACATTGCATAACTACTTCTTGTTACTCCTAAAATTTTAGCAACGTCACTTTGAGTTTTACTATTTTCTATTCTTACTTTTTTTATATTTTCTAAATTAAACATATTTCTCACCCAAATTTATTTTCTCATTTATAAAAAATTTAAAAAATATAGTGTCAGAAATATCTATATTTTTATTGACTTTTGACATACCATAGATTATAATTTATTTATAAACTAGAAATTTCTATGATAGGAGTTGAGTTAAATTGAAATTTGAAAAACTAAATGTTAATACTAATAAAAGAGGAATATGGATTTTATATGGTCTAATCATGGGAGTAGTACTTATCATAATAATTAATTACTTTATTAGTATGGCTAAATATAAAGTAACTACTAACGCTAAATTAGTACAAAATACTATTGATTATAAATTACCAGATTTAACTGTCTTAGGAATATATGTTAAAGAAGGGGAAGAATACAAGTATGTAGAAACAATACCAGAAGGAAGTTATACAATAAATAAAAATTTAAGTTCATGTACTAAAAAAAGTGGAGAAGAAATAAAAGATATAATTGAATATAGAGAAGATGGTTTATATATAGGAATAGATGAGAGAGGAACAAGGTGTAAGGTTTATTTAGATGGGAAGGCTACTGCAAAAGATACATTGGCAAAATTTCCTAATTTATCAGTATCTGAAGATGAAGATTGTCCAGTTGTTGATCAAACTACAGGTCAACCAAATAATGCTATATCTAAACCAATTACTAATAAAGATTTATTATGTAAAGGTATAGATGATGATGGAGAAACATATTACTTTAGAGGAATAGGAACTCATAATTGGTTAAAAATAGATAATACATATTGGCGAATAGTGAGAATAAATGGAAATGGTTCGATAAGGTTAATATTTAGTGGCAATGGAACTGCTGCAACTACTGGTACTGGAACTATGGTTTTAACAGGTAAATCATTTAATAGTAACAATGATGATAATGCCTATGTAGGTTATATGTATGGCAAGCCAAGCCGGGAAGCCACGAGTGATGAGAAGGCATATAAAGCTACTCACGCTAATTCTACTAATAGTAATATATTAAATCAAATAATTACTTGGTATAATGGAAGTGATATACCTCAAACAGTGAAGGATGAATACATAGATAAAGACTCAGGTTTTTGCGGAGATAGAACTCCTTATGGAAAAACTAGTGGTGGAACTCCGGATAAAAATAATAGAGGATATGGAAGTGTTACAACTTATTATGGTGGTTATGTAAGAATTATAACTGATAAAAAACCAACCCTTAAATGTTCGCAACAAGATGATATATATACTGATATTAGTAGCAAAAAAGGGAATCACTCTTTACCAGTGCCTGTAGGATTAATCACAGCAGATGAAGTAATGTTTGCAGGATCTGGTTATGATTCATCTTATAGTAATAGTACATATTACTTATATACGGGTTCAGGTGCAAGTTACTGGACAATGACTCCATATTACTTTAATGGTAGCAACAATTATGCTGACATGTTTCGTGTGAGTGATAATGGCAATCTCTACAGCAATCGCGTGAATAGTGGAGGAGGCGTGCGTCCTGTAATAAATCTCAAAGCTAATGTTACATTTGAAGAAGGTGGAGATGGTTCAAGTGATAATCCCTTTGTAGTCGAATTATAATATACTTGCTCATAGTACTTTTAAATTATCTCTATCTATGGGCAAGATTATATTTATTTACTTTATATTGATAGACTTTGTCTATCTAAAAAAGAAAGTTAACAGCTTTCTTTTTTAATATTAATATTTTTAGGTTCATTAGTTCTCCCTAATAAATAATCAGCCGAAATATTATAATTTTTACAAATTGAATATAAAAAAGGCGTTGCAATAATATATCGACCTGTCTCATAACCACTTATCACTGATTTAGTAGTATATAAAGATGCAGCTAGTTGCTCCTGATTTAGATTATTTTCCTTTCTAAACTCTTTTATTCGAATTTTAATTTTTTCTTGATTTATAGAATTTTTTATAATAGTTTTATTAGAATTCAAAGCCAAAATATAGTCAACAGAAATATGAAAATAATCAGCCAAAGCTATTAATTGCTTTATTGGAATAATATTATAACCACTTTCCCACATTGCATAGCCACTTCTGGCCACATTTAAAATTTTTGCAATGTCATTTTGACTTAAATTATTTTCCATTCTTATCTTTTTTAAATTTCCACCATTAAGCATATAATCACCTAAATATATTGTCTCATTAATGCTATTTAATAGAAATATCGTGTCAGAAATGCCGTATTTTATATTGACTTTTAATGTATCATAGATTATAATTTATTTATAAACTAGGAATTTCTATGATAGGAGAAGAAAAATGAAAAAAAGTAATAAAAGTATAGTAGCAATAGGGGTATTTTTAGTTGCAGTTTTATTATCAATAAGATTGATAAATAGTAAAAAAGAAGAAGTTTTTGAGTTAGATAGTAATAATTTAAAAGAGGTAGAAAGTAAGGGAATTGCAATACTTTATAAAGATAGTGATAATGAAAATTATAAAGAAACAGATATAATACCAGAAGGCAATTATGAAGTCGCAGAAGAAAGTTATTGTACAAAAGGAGAAAGTAAAGACCATATAACTACAACAATGGAATATAAAGATAATAAAGTTTATATAAAAGCAGATAGTAGTGGTTTAAAGTGTTTTGTTTATTTAAAGAAAGCTAAGACAGCATCAGAAAAACAATTAGCAGATTTAGGTTTACAAGTATCTAAAACTGGTTGTCCAGCAATAGGAGAAGATGGATTACCAACAGCGGCATTAAGAAATGAAACTTCTAGTAATGGTTATTTATGTGAGGGAATAGATGATGATGGAAAAACATACTATTTTAGAGGAAACATAACAAATAATTGGGTAAAGATAGATAATACATACTGGCGAATAATCAGGATAAATGGAGATGGAAGTATAAGATTAATATATAATGGAACAAGTATAGAAGATACCGGAATAGCAAAAGCTAGTGTAGTATATAATACAAAGAATAATGATAATAGATATGTAGGCTTTATGTATGGAAATAGTTCTAATGATTATAAATCTGCTACTACAAATACAACTAAAAGTAATATATTAACTGTGTTAGATAATTTGTATGGAACAATAATTCCATCACAATATAAAAAACTAATAGATGGAAATGCAGGCTTTTGCAATGATAGAACACCATATAATGGATATAGTTCAAGTTCATCAATAGATACTAGTAAAAGTGGTTTTGGAACAAATACGACAGCATATGGAGCATATATAAGAGTAAGAGATACTTACAAACCAACATTTAAGTGTCCTCAAAAAGAAAATGATTTATTTACAAAAAAAGGAAGTGAAAAAGGAAATGAAGCATTAACAAATCCAATAGGACTAATCACAGCTGATGAAGTAATGTATGCAGGAGCAGTATGGGGTACTAAAAATACAAGTTATTGGCTAAATAATAGTGCCGATGATTACTGGACAATGTCTCCAAGTGTCTATAACTACAGCTATTATGCTGCTATGTTCTATGTGCGTGGCAGTGAAGGTGGCTACCTCGACTACAACTGTCCCGTAAATAACCCTATTGATGTACGCCCAGTAATAAATCTCAAAACTGGGACAAAGTTTACTACTGGTGGAGAAGGTACAAGTGGTGATGCTGGAAGTAGTACTAATCCTTATGTAGTTCAATTAAGTTAGCATTTATCTTGCCTTTAGTGCTTTTCTATTATCTCTAACTAGAGGCAAGTTTTTATATTTTTATATTTGATAGTCTTCATAGACTATCTTTTTTGTCTAATTTATGTCAAATAATATCATATTTAGATACACTTTAAATAACTTTTGGTATAATTATCTAGTGACGATTAGGAGGATTTATGAAAAAAAAGTATGTTTACCTATTCTCAGAAGGTAATAAAGACATGAGAGATTTACTAGGTGGAAAAGGTGCCAACCTAGCTGAAATGACTTCAATTGGACTACCAGTTCCAAGAGGTTTTACAATTACTACTGAAGCTTGTAACAAATACTATGAAGATAAAGAAGTAATTGACGAAGATATAAAAGAAGAAATATATTCTAAATTAGAAGAATTAGAAAAAATTACTGGTAAAACTTTAGGAGATAAAAAAAATCCCCTTTTAGTAAGTGTAAGAAGTGGTGCCAGAGCTAGTATGCCTGGTATGATGGATACTGTCCTAAACTTAGGCTTAAATGATGAAGTTGCTCTTGGTTTTACTGAGGCTACCAATAATAAAAGATTTGTTTATGATTCATATCGTCGTTTTATCCAAATGTTTGCCGACGTCGTAAAAGGTTATCCTAAAGCCAAATTTGAACACCGTTTAGATGAAATCAAAAATGCAAAAAATGCTAAATATGATACTGATTTAACTGCCGAAGATATGGTTGAAGTAACCGAAGAATTTAAAAAAATCTATAAAGAAATTGCTGGAGTTGAATTTCCTCAAGACCCTAAAATTCAATTAATTGAAGCTGTAACCGCTGTATTTAGAAGTTGGAACAATGAAAGAGCAATTTATTACCGTCATATGAACGATATCCCTTCAAGTTGGGGTACTGCTGTAAATGTTCAAGAAATGGTTTATGGTAATCGTGGTAATAATTCTGGAACTGGAGTTGCTTTCACAAGAAATCCCGCTACCGGTGAAGCTAAACTTTATGGCGAATATTTAATCAATGCTCAAGGTGAGGACGTAGTTGCGGGTATTCGTACTCCTGAGGCTATATCAACTCTTGAAACAGCTATGCCTGAAGTATATAAAGAACTTGCTAATATTGCTAAAACTTTAGAAAACCATTATAAAGATATGCAAGATATGGAATTTACTATCGAAAATGGTAAACTATTCATGCTTCAAACTCGTAATGGTAAAAGAACAGCCACTGCTGCCCTAAAAATAGCCGTAGATTTAGTAAATGAAGGTATGATTACTAAAGAAGAAGCTTTATTAAAAGTTGAACCAAAACAATTAGATGCCTTACTTCACCCAATGTTTAATCCTGAAGCTCTAAAAAAAGGTGAAGTTATTGCCACTGGTCTTGCTGCCTCTCCTGGAGCTGGTGCTGGAGCTATTTACTTTAATGCTGAAGATGTAACTGCTCATTCTAAAAAAGGTGAAAAAACTATTTTAGTTCGCCTAGAAACATCTCCTGAAGATATCGAAGGTATGAACCACGCTGAAGGTATTTTAACTATTCGTGGTGGAATGACTAGTCACGCTGCTGTTGTTGCTCGTGGTATGGGTCGTTGCTGTGTATCTGGCTGTGGTGAATTAAAAATCGATGAAGAAGCTAAAACCCTAACTACTAAAGATGGTAAAGTCTATCATGAAGGTGATATGATTAGTATTGATGGTTCTACTGGTAAAGTTTATGATGGCTTAATTAAAACTGAAGAACCAACTATAAGTGGTGATTTTGAAACTTTCATGACTTGGGCTGATAATACTCGTAGATTAAAAGTAAGAACTAATGCTGATACTCCTAAAGATGCTAAACAAGCTCGCAAATTTGGTGCTGAAGGAATTGGCTTATGTCGTACTGAGCATATGTTCTTTGAAGAATCAAGAATATTTAATTTCCGAAAAATGATTACTGCTGAAACTTTAGAACAAAGAGAAAAAGCTTTAGAAGATATTCTTCCATATCAAAGAGGGGACTTTGAAGAATTATTTAGAGCTATGGCTCCTTATAGTGTTACTATTCGTTATTTAGACCCTCCATTACATGAATTCTTACCTCATACTGATGAAGAAATAAAACCTCTTGCTGATGCTTTAGGTATGAGTTTTGAAGCTTTAAAAAATCGTATTGACTCCTTAAAAGAATTTAATCCAATGATGGGCCATAGAGGTTGTCGTTTAGCTATTACTTATCCTGAAATTGCTAAAATGCAAACTCGTGCTGTAATTGAAGCCGCTATTAATGTTAATAAAGAAGGTATTGAAGTAACTCCTGAAATCATGATTCCATTAGTTGGTGACGTAAAAGAATTAAAATTTGTTAAAAATATTGTTTGCGAAACCGCTGATGCTATAATTAAAGAAAATAATAGCAATTTAAAATATCATGTTGGAACTATGATTGAAATACCTCGTGCTGCTCTAACTGCTGATGAAATTGCAACTGAAGCTGAATTCTTCTCATTTGGTACTAATGATTTAACTCAAATGACTTTTGGTTTCTCAAGAGATGATGCTGGTAAATTCTTAAACGATTACTATAAAAATAATATTTTTGAAAGTGATCCATTCGCTAAAGTTGATACTAATGGAGTAGGTAAACTTATTAAATATGCCGCCGAAAATGGTCGTAAAACCAGAAAAGATATTCATTTAGGTATCTGCGGTGAACACGGTGGGGACCCTGCAAGTATTGAATTCTGTGAAAGTGTTGGCCTTGATTATGTATCATGTTCTCCATTTAGAGTTCCTATTGCAAGACTTGCTGCTGCTCAAGCTGCGATCAAATTAGGTAAACAATAAAAGTATAATATGAACTCTTTTAAATCAAATAATTTAATAACCAATATTAATAATATATCTAAATATAATATAGAAAATTAAAAGAGCAAATAGTAGTTAATATATAAACTTAGACTAAGATGACTATTAAAATGTATATCTTAGTCTTTTTTATGTGATATTTAGCAAAGAATTTTAGAACAAATGCAATCAAACTATCAAATAAACTGAAATTTAAAGTTCGATTTATGATATTAAATAAAAAAAATATCTCTTTGACTAGAGATATTTCAGACTGTTGACAAATAAAAATTTGAAAACAGTCTTTTTATTTTAGAAAAAATATATTATAATAGATATGTAA
>CANPVV010000036.1 GCA_947581835.1 uncultured Bacilli bacterium | reverse complement strand
AAGACTATCAATATAAAGTAAATAAATATAATCTTGCCCATAGATAGAGATAATTTAAAAGTACTATGAGCAAGTATATTATTAATTTAATTCGACTACAAAAGGATTAGAAGAAGAACCATCTCCATCACTTGTAAATGGCGTGTTGGCTTTTAGATTTATTACTGGACGTACACCATAAGTGTCATATACGCCAGCATTCCAACCAAGGTGACCACTTGCAACCACACAGAGCACGATAGAACGAGTGCCATCAAAGTAATATGGAGACATTGTCCAATAACGTACACTATCTGTATATAAATAATAAGAGTAATTATTATAATCTGAACCATAGCCAGATCCAGCAAACATTACTTCATCAGCTGTAATTAATCCTACAGGCACCGGTAATGCTTGATTTCCTTTACTACTATTTTTAGTTGTATATAAGTCTTCTTTCTGTGGACATTTAAATGATGGCTTTTTATCATATTCAACTCTTACTTTAGAACCATAATATGTTACATTAGTACTCCATCCATAATTTTTTTTATCAATAGCCCCTCCATAAGAACTTGCATAAGGGGTCCTATCTCCGCAAAAACCTGCTTCCTCATCTATATATTTATCCTTGACTGTTTGAGATATATTATTTTCATTATACCAAGTTGCTATTTGAGTTAATATGGTACTATTTTCTGAATTTTCATGTGTAGCTTTATATGCTGCATCGTCTCCCGTACTTTTAGTTTGAGGTTTTCCATACATATATCCTACATATGCATTATCAGCATATTCACTATTAAATTTTATACCAGTTAAAGCCATAGTTTCAGTACCAGTAGTTGCCGCTCTTCCACTTCCGCTAAAAATTAATCTTATGGAACCATTGCCATTTATTCGAACTATTCGCCAATATGTATCATCTATCTTAACCCAATTTCTTTCTGCTTTACCTCTAAAATAGTATGTTTCACCATCATCATCATATCCTTTGCATAATAATGTGCCTGACACTGTACTTATACCATTAATTGCTGACTTTACTTGGCCTGTATCAGGATCAAATGCTGGGCATTTAGTTGTATCTTCAGTCACACTTAAACTATCTTTATACAAACCTACCAATGTATCCTTAGATGTCATTTCTTTATCTAAATAAACTTTGCATCTTGTTCCTCTTTCATTTATTCCTATATATAAACCATCTGCTCTATATTCAAATACATTTTTTATTTTTTCATTACTACCCTTTTTAAGACAATAACTCATACTTTCATTTACTGTATAATTGCCTTCTGGTAATTGTTCTACATACTTGTATTCTTCCCCGTTTTTAACATATATTCCTAAGACTGTTAAATCTGGTAATTTATAATTTATATTTGAACTAACTAATTTTGTAGTATCTACTACTTTATATTTAGCCATACTAATAAAGTAATTAATTATTATAATAAGTACTACTCCCAAGATTAGACCATATAAAATCCATATTCCTCTTTTATTAGTATCAACATTTAGTTTTTCAAATCGCATTTAACTCAACTCCTATCATAGAAATTTCTAGTTTATAAATAAATTATAATCTATGATAGTGTAAAAGTCAAGAAAAATGTCGATATTACTTGATATTTTTAAGCCATCTTAAAATTAATGAGAAAATAAACTCAGGTGATAAGTATGCTATATGGTGCTAAACTAAAAGATTTAAGAAAATATGAAGATATAAAACAAACTGAATTAGTAAAAATTATAGGTATAAGTAGTGCCGCTTATAGTGAATTTGAAAGAGAAAAAACTATTATTCCCCTAAAACATTTAATAAATATTTGTAATTATTTTAATGTATCTTTAGACTATATATTTAGTTTTACTGAAAATAAACAATATATTCAAGTAAATAATAATTTAAATTTAAAACTTGCTGGGGAAAGATTAAAAGAAATACGAAAGATTAATAAACTTACTCAGGAAGAACTTGCAAAAATAATTAATACTACTCACTCGATGATTAGTGATTATGAAAATGGTAAACTTTTAATAAGTACAACTTATCTTTATAATATTTGTTATAAATATAATATCTCGGCTGATTTTTTATTAGGGAGAATTGATAATCCTAAAAATTTTAAATGATAGATTTGGTGAAATATATGAATTATGGTGAAAAGCTAAAAAATTTAAGAGAATATAATAATATAAATAGACGAGTTAGTCAAAAAGAAGTGGCTGATGCGATTGGTATTAAAAGAAGTTCATATAATCAGTTTGAACAGCAATATGATATTATTCCTATTAAAAGATTAAATCAAATTGCTAATTTTTTTAATGTTTCTATTGATTATATTTTGGATTTAACTCAAGAGATGCAGTATAAAAATAATAATGATGAGATTAATAGAATGCTTGCTAAAGAAAGAATTAAAGAAATTAGAAAAGATAATAATTTAACTCAAAAAGAACTGGCTAAGATATTGCAAACAGTTCAACCTGTTATTGCTAATTATGAAAATGGGAAAAATTTAGTTGCTACCCCTTTTTTATATGATTTATGTAAAAGATTTAATTTATCAGCTGATTATCTTTTAGGGAAAAATAACAATATAAAATATCTAAAAAAATAAAGTGCTTTTAGCACTTAATTAAAAAAGTTATTAATGTTAATATCTAAAATTACACTTATTTTATATAAATCATAGATAGAAATAGTTAAATCTTTATCATTATTTAGAAAATCTTTTAAATATTCATATTTTATTTTGGCATATTGAGCTAAATCAGAAATGCTCATATTTTTTTGTTTTAAGTATTTATTAATATTATTAGCAACAGTTTTATACATTTGTAAATCAAAGTTATATTTTGTTTTCATAACGTTCACCAAATATATTGTACACTTTTTTTAAGAATTTATAAAGCTTTTTTTGATAAACTAAATAATATTAAGAATTTTTAAAAGTATAAATATTAAGTGAAGGAAATTACTTTTTAAAAAATTTTATTCTATAAAGAATTGGTCCATTGATACATTTAATACTACAGATATTTTATAAAGAGTATTCAGACTCATTCCCTCTTTACCAAAGGTGGTTTCAAATCTTCTTAAAAAATCATTGGATACTCCTATGTCAAGAGCCAATTGTTCTTGGGTTATCCCAGCCATTTTACGATATTTTCTTACATTTCTTGCGACTACTTCAATTATATTTTGATTAAATGTAAAATCTCTTCTAAATGTTGTCATTATATTCACTCTCCATACTATTTATTTTACTAGTTTAAGAGATTTTAATCTATGAAGTGCTACTCCCTTTACTCTGTTACTCTTTAATTATATGATAAAATTAAGTTTTAAACAAGGGGCTTTTTTTGGCTTATTTTGGCGAATTTTGGAGTTAAGAATAAATTATGATATTTACCAAAAATTGGTAAAAAAATTTTTTTATTTTAACAAAAAGTTGTCATATTGTTAATTTTTTATTAACATTTTTTAAAATAAAAAGATTAGAAATTAATCCTAATCTAACTTTTTTAATTCCCACTTTGGCTTGGGTTCTCCTGCTTTTTTAATTCCCACTTTGGCTTGGGTTCTCCTACTTTTTTAATTCCCACTTTGGCTTGGGTTCTCCTGCTTTTTTAATTCCCACTTTGGCTTGGGTTCTCCTACTTTTTTATTTACACTTTCGTGTACTTAAAATATATCATATAAATATTTAAAAGTCAATTTTTTTAACGACTGCGAGTTAAGCTTATTTCGTCTAAAAGACTATTATAAATTTTTTGAAGTTCTGCGATAGTGTAATTACCTTCTTTATTTATTAAGAAAGATAAATTGTAAGTAGTTAATAATTCTTCAAGATTTTCAAAGACAACTACTTCACTTTTACCACTATGGTAGGAACTCATAGAGACTTGATTAGTAAAATCTAAATATTCAAAGCCTTTTAAATTGCGGTGAACTTTAATTAAAGCATCACGATTAATTATATCTTGATAGACGTCAATATCCGTACCAAAAGCATAGCTTTTAGATGGGATAAGAATATATAAGGGATTGATATTACCTTCAACTCTGTTTAAATCTGTTTTAGGAGTAATTATTAAAATATTAGAAGTGTTAATAGTAGTTATATCATATTTTGGGCTGATATTATCATTGATTTTAAAGAGAGTTATATATAAATCACCTAAGGTGTATTTAATTAGATTGTAGTTTTCAAGATTATTGTTTAAGAGATAGTCTTTTAAAGTGGTTAGTTTTTCTGGAAGAGTTTTGCAAGATAATTCATAGGTAGAAGCATAAATTATTTCATTTTCTTTATTGGTTATAAACCAAGCGGGTTCCCCATTATCTAAAAAATAGCGATATATATTGTTCTCTTCATTTTGGTAGCATAAATTTAAAAGATAGGCTAGAGGTTTAATAGGAAGAGTTTTATTTTGATTATTGTAAAAAATTAAATCTTGAGGATTATAATAATCTTGATAAGCACTTATAGTATCTAATTTAGCTAAAAGGAGTTGAAGTTTTAGATTAGAAAGATTAGAGGCTAAATTAGAATTGGTTTTAAGAAATGTTAGATACTCTTCATATAATTCATTTTGGTTTAATTTTGAGATATAGCTTTGATAGGCTGTTAATTCTCGGATATAGATTTTTTTAGGATCTGGTTCCTTATTTGGTAAAGAATTGGCTGATTTTAAAGTAGGTGCTGGTTCTTCTTTAATTTCAGTACTAGTTATGGCAAGTTCTGGCTCTAAATTAAGAGGAGCAATTTCAGTTTGAGGTGTTATTAGAGAGGCACTAATTATAGAAGATGCTATAACCGTAGTAGCACCAAGAGTAATAAAAAATTTTTTATTTAATTTATGTTTTTTCATAAAAAAATCCCCCTTTGCTAGAGGAATTATTATATCATATATTTTTATTTTGTCAAATATTAATTCATGACGCGTTTAAACATTCGCTCTAAATCATAAATGCTAAACTTAATAATAGTGGGACGTCCATGAGGACAATTATAAGGATTATCACAAAGAACTAACTCATTTAATAGTTCCGCTTGTTCTTCATGACTAATATGATAATTGGCTTTAATACTCATTTTACAAGCTAAAGTTATAGCAATACTTTCATTAAATTTAACAGGATCAAAATTATTTAGACCACCAATTATTAAATCTAATATTTTACGGATGCTTTCTTCTTCATGACCTTCTAATATCCAAGTTGGGTGAGATTTAACTAAATAAGTGTTAACACCGAATTCTTCAAGAGTAAAGCCAAGGGAAGATAAAAGAGGAATATTGTCTTTAATGATTAAAAAGTCACTGGTACTTAATTCAATATTAATGGGTATTAAAAGATTGGTAGTAGAAATAACTTTATTTTGTAAACATTTCATGTAGCGTTCATAGTTTACTCGCTCTTGGGCAGCATGCTGGTCAATTAAATATATACCTTCTTCATTTTCGGCGATAATATAGGTTCCTAGGGCAAGACCTACAGGATATAAAACTAAAGATTTCATTTCTTTATTAACAACTAATTCAGTACTAGTTTTAAGTTCTTGAGCATTATTTTTGGTGGGAGCAATAGTAAAGTTTAGTTCAGTTTGAATATTTTTTGGTTCTTCAGTTTTAAGCATATCATTTACAATATCCTCAATAACAGTATCTTTGATAATATTAACACTTTCATCTTTTAAAGCATTGGGAATAAGTAAATTGTTATAGAGAGTATTTTTGATGGTATGATAGATTAAATCATATAAATCATTGATTTTGCTTAGTTTAACGTCTTGTTTAGTGGGATGAATATTTACATCGACTAAAGTGGGATCAGTATTGATTTTTAGAATAACAACTGGATATTTGCCATCAGGTTTATAGGTATAGTAAGCATCATTTATAGCTCTATTTATATCTAAATTTCTAATAATACGGTCATTTACATAGGTATTGATATCATTTTTATTGCTTCTTAGAACTTCGGGTTTACAGATATAGCCATAAATATCAAAATCATTGGAACTACCTTTAAATTCTAACATTTTATTAGAGATATTTAGACCATAGATTTCATGAATAGTTTTAAGTAAGTTATTAGAACCACTGGTTTTTACTAAAACTTTATCATTGTTTATTAAAGTAAATTTAATATGAGGATAGGCCATAGCGAGTTTTTCAATTAGATTAACACAGTTATAGTTTTCAGTGTTTTCACTTTTTAGATATTTTAGACGAGCGGGTGTATTGTAAAAAAGATTGGTAACTAAAATATCAGTTCCTTTACGTAGAGTAGCTGAGGCATCCTCTAAGATTTTACCACCTTTAATATGAATTAAAGTAGAAGTCTCTTGGTTACTGGTTTTTAATAGGACTTCGGAGACACTCGCAATGGAAGGTAAAGCCTCACCTCTAAAACCCATTGTATTTATAAAAAATAAATCATCATCATGAATTATTTTACTTGTGGCGTGGCGATAGAAAGCTAGGTGAGCATCCTCGTTATCCATACCATCACCATCATCTATAACATTTATAGATTCTAAGCCCCCTTTTACTAAGATTACTTTAATATTGGTCGCGTGGGCATCAATACTATTTTCAACAAGTTCTTTAACTATACTAGAACATTTTTCTACTACTTCTCCTGCGGCAATTTTATTGGCGAGATTTTCATTCATTATATGTATTTTACTCATGAGGTCCTCCACTGTAGTTAGGTCGTATTTCGATATCTTTAATATTGGTTGATATAGGGGCTCTTTCTTTAATATTTATAAAGCCTAAACCTGGTAAGATTAAATCAGAATTGGGGGGAATAGATAATAAAGAGGCCGGATAAGTAACATATTCTTTAGTATAGAGATTGTTTTTTAAATATAAAATTATTTTATTAGGTTTATTAAAGGAAATTTTATAGTTTTTAGCAATAGTAATAGTTAGAGGTTTGGTAATATTTAAAGAGATAGGTTTTAGTTTGGTTTCTTCTAAAGGAGATGGATATTTGGGAATAAAGCCTGGGGTATCATAAATATAGGTGTTATTTATTTTAAATTTAATAAAATCAAGGGTGGTATTTGGATATTTAGAGACAACAATTTCTTTTTTTTGATTAGATTCTTTTAAAAGGTTGTTTAAGAAAGTTGATTTACCAGCATTGGTTAGACCAGTGATTAAACAGGTATTATAATTGTTATTTTCTAAATATTTAAAGAGATTGATTTCAAAATAGTTGGTTTTAGTGCTTAGAAAGAAGATATCTTCAGTTATATTGTAGGTGTTTTTAAGCCAAAGTTTTAGTTTAGATGGTTTCATATCTTGGCGTAAGATATCACTTTTACTTATAATTAAAGCTTTCTTTAAAGTAATATTTTTAAAAAATGAGAGATTTTCTTTATTAATACTTAAAAAATCAATTAAGAAGAAGACAAAACCTTTTTGGTGATTAATTTTAGTTAGAATATCATTGTTTTTAATTATATCCTCCCCTTTTTTTTCACCATAATTTTTGAGGCGAAAACAGCGCATACAATAATCATTGGTTAGAGTTGGAGTATAACCTTTTTCATCTTTATTAGTGGTTTGAAGAGAAATACCACAGCCAATACATATCTTATTCATAGAATTGTCCTTTTACTAAGATATTTTTCTTTTTAAGACTGCGATAAATAAATTTTTCAAAAAAACGATTGATTTTAGTTCCAAATTTTTCATAATCACCAATAGGACTTATTAAAATAGAGGTAATGCCCATACGATTAGCACCAAAGATATCAGTTAGTAATTGATCACCAATTGCAGCAATTTCATGGGTTTCAAATTTATATATTTGCATGATTTTAAGATATTTATTTTTTAAAGGTTTTTTAGCAGAAGCAGCAACATCGACATTTAATTCTTCTTTAAAAGGAATTAAGCGTTTGCGATTACTATTAGAAACAATAATAATTTTAAATGATTTTTCTAAATATAAAAATAATTCTTTTAGTTTTTGATTAGGTCTATCACTTTTTACTGGGACAATGGTATTATCTAAATCAAATAATAGACATTTAATACCTATATCTTTTAAGTGATTATAATCAATATCATATATATTTTTTTGATAAATATCAGGTATAAATATTTCCATAACTTACTCCTCATTAAGAATTATAACAAAACAGGAATTAAAAAACAATAATTCAAAAAAAGTTATCTTAAATTTTTTGTAAAATAAAAACACTGTTGGAACTTTAAATACAGGACTTAAAGTATCAGTGTTAAGTATTCTGGTTTTACCAAAGATTAATCTTGTATCCTAGTTCTGTTATATTAAGCCTTAGCCAAATATGTAAGTTTAAAAGGATATTGGGCGCACACCAAGAGTGTTATTCACGTTGTTGTTGGTGAGGCGGCCATCATCATACACATAGAACACGACAGCATTACTGCCATCAAAGTTACGCGGAGAAGAAAGCACACAGTACGTATTAGATTAACCTTATCTTTTTAGATTAGATAGATTAGCATTTAAAAAGTGAATATCTGTTCTTTTAATAGATTCACGATTGTCAGTTAGTAAATCATATAGATAACAGCTTATTAAACGTTTTTGATTATTTTGAAACCAAGAGCGACCAATTAATTTTCTTTCTTCTAAAGATAAATCACCAACTATATCTAAAAGTTGGGATAAATTATTGGTAAAATTACCTAATTTTATTCTCGTTATTATTTCTTCACGCATACGTTTTTTAGTTTCTAATAAATTACTTTTTTCTTGTTGTCTTATCATTTTTATCACCTGCCTAATTATAGCATAGATAAATTTTTAAGTAAATGGGAAATATTATTTTAGAGCACTTAAAACATTGCTTATTAAATCAATATTATCAATCGCATCATTTATTTTATCAGTGGCTCGTAATTTATATTTAATTTTCATATCGTTTTTAAAAGAAGATAAAGAGGTAAAATCACGATTAAGAGTTTTATACCAATAAGAGTTATATTTGAATAAATCCCACATTTTGGGGTCTTTTTTTAATTCCATAAGTGTACTTATTTGCATATTAATCCTCAAAGAATTTATTTATGGGACGAGGATTTAAGGGAGCTTTAGGAGATATGCTAGAAGTACTTTTGCCAGTTAGTTCTGAGACTAGATTTAAAGCTTTTTGGGCGGTATTAATGTGTTTTTGAATACTATCCATATCAATATTTTTAACAATATCGGTTATACCAGTTTTAATATTTGAAGAATTGTTAGGAAAATAAGTGTTCCAAGCTTGGGGGTCTTCACCATAAATATCATATATTTCATAGAATTTTTGCCAAGTGCCTTCACCGTTTTTAATTGAGGTTATAAGTTCGGGGTGATTTTTAGCAAAAAGTTTAAAAGATTCTTTTTTATCCATAATCTTCACCATTAGAATATATGAAATAAATTAAGAGTTAATTACTGGTAAATTCTAATTTTCTTAATAAGATATCTTTTTTAAAATATTCTTGAAAACAATAGTATAGACTTAGAAAAACAGTTTCTAAATTATCAAAATCAGAGGTTATTAGACAGTTCCATTTATCATCTTTAATATCAATACTGATTGTTTTAGGGTTATCATTACCATTGGTCCAAAGCATTTCATAAGATTGTAAGCTAGAGATAATACTTATTAAATAATGGGTGTAAAATCTTAAAGTATCACAATGTTTGGATTCAGGAATAAGACTGGATAAAATTTTAAATAAGGTTGGAAAAGAAAGATTAGAATTTAGATTAGGAAAATTAGGGTTTATTTCATAGATTTTATTTAGAGTATAATTTTTATAAGCCATATCTAAAAGAATTTTTTGGGTAGAAAAATCACTTTCATACCAATTATGAGAAAGTAAATACTCCCCTATTTTTTGATAAATATCTAAATACATATAAACCCTCCTAATTATTAATATTTGATAATAATTTTAGTATTTGAAAATAACTAATTTTAATTCTAAATTTAATAGATTATAAATTTTTAAGCATTCTTTTTGGCTTCTAAATCAAGGATTTCTAAAAGTTTTTCACTCATTTGTTCATAAGAGGTACAATGAGTGTAATTGCGATCCCAATAATCTACACCATAAATTTTTTTACGATAGTTAACTTCAATTATACCATCACTAATTATAACTCTTTTTACTTTACTTAAGTCTATCATCATACATTCATCATTTATCCATCTTAAATCATTACAAATTGGTTTTATTTTATTGTAAACATCTGTTAGAGAATTCATACTACACTTCCTTTTTTATTAATTTATTAAAAATATTATATCATAGAAATTATAATACTTCAAATTTTCTATGCAATAAGTGGTAAATTTTTTTGATATTTTTTTAGAGCAGACATAATTTGGGGTTTAGATGCAATTGGAAAATAGAAATAAACATAAGTGTCAGTTAATATTACTAAAGTATTTTTCTTAATTACTAAACCTAAGATTTTAGACCAGTTAAAAATCATTTTAATTCCCATAAAAGAGGTATCTGTTATACCTTCTTCATTAATTAAGATAGTATTTTGGAAATTTAGTTTTTTACGATAACGATACATTGAGATATAGGTAGAAATATTTAGAATTAAAGTAAATAAGGTTAGACCATATAAAGTAAAACTAGCAATTAAGAAATTATTTATAAGAAGAATTGTACTGATAATCATTGTAAATATTAACATTAATAAAATAAATTCATAATAGTTAAGTTTGTTTAGTTTTTTAGTTTTTAAGATTTTATGACGATTAATTGCTACTCCCCTAGCCTCATTGAAACATTTAAATAGATTATTTTTTAAGTTGGAGGTAATTTCCATGATATCAGCTCCTTATTTTTAATATTTATAATAATATTATCAGTTAAAGTTTAGATTAAGTCAAGAAAAAAAGTAAATCTTGGCGATTTACTTACACTTTAAACTTATATTAGCTTCATTTTCTAAGTATCTTTCAGCTTTAGGAGTTAGATATAAAATAGCATTAGGATCATCTATATCTCCAATTATAAAACCTTTTTCAGATAAACTTTTTACACAATAACGTGGATTAAGTCCTGGGTTTGGTATTAAAAAGTCAATACTATCAATGATATTTTCTAAGGGATAACCTTGGTTTACTTGATTTAAAAATTCATGTTTAAAAGCTTTTTTATATTCTCTTAAAGCTTCTTTATCAGGGCGATAATAGTTTTTTATTAAACCAGAAGTTAATTTATTATTTATAGTAACGATACGAGATGCGATTTCATTAATGGCTTTTTTATTGGCTTCTTTATCTTTTTTTAAAGCACGATAGGTTAAAAGTAATGATAAACGCATTTCCATTAGTTCTTTGTAGTACATAAAATGTCCCCTTCTTTACACGTTTATGTATTTTAACATATTTATTCTTATATGTCAAATTGCTATTATTTATGTATTACTATTTAGGACTATTAGTTAGAGATTGGTGTTTCCAATTGCTAGTTAGGCCATAATCAATATAGATACACTCACCAGAGGTATATGAGAAAATATTGCTTCCAATAGTTACTAGAGGATAGCCCATATCTTTAGGGGATGCAGGATAACCATTCCAACCATTAATAAACATATTTTCAATTATAGCTTGGCCTTCTTTAGCATCATTAGTAGCACTGGTACTTTTATTAAAATCATCTGTTAGACCAGTAATAGTATAGCCTGGACATATAGCGTTTATTCTTATTTTTCGGGTAATAAATTCTTTACTCATACATTTAGAGGTTACATAGGTATTCATACATTGTTTAGCAAAAACATAAGAGTTTTCAATTAATTTAGGGTGATTTTGATACCAATTTACAGCTTCGTCCCAATCGTTTATATTAATAATTTCAAGACAGTTTTGATAATTTGCTTCATAACCAAAGCCTCCAACGGAAGAGATAAAAGTGATACTTCCTTGATCTTTTACTTTAGGTAGTAAAAGTTCTAACATATATTTTTGACCATAGAAATTTACTAATTGCACTTCTAATTCTTTGCCTTTAAAACCAGCGATGGCATGACATAAGAATATTGCATCTATTTTGTCTGGTAATTCTTTTATAATTCTTTCTATTGTTTCTTTGCGACCTAAGTCAGCTTGAAAAGATTTTGTAACTGGTAAATCTATAGGGTTTATATCTATAGCGTAGACATTAGCACCTAGTTCAATTAATAATTCACAAGCACTTTTAGCCATGCCGGATGACGCGCCTGTTATTATTACATTTTTATTTTCATAACCAAATAATTCTTTTAAATTCATATTTCTTCTCCTTCTTTATGATTACTTTTTTAGTATAACACAAAATTTATTAGTTAACCATACTTTTAAAAGTTTTAGAAATAAAGATATAACTTGCCTTTGGATAGAGATAATATTATAATGATAGCAGAAAGGATACGTATAATGAATAATGTAATTATAACTTTAAGAACTAATGAAGAAATTAAAAAAGAACTTGATATGATTGCTTTAGAAGAAAATAGAAGTCTTAATAATTTAATAGTAACAATATTAATGAAATATTTAGAAAGTAGAAAAAAGTTAAATAAATAATGTCTTTTTGATATGGACTTCGCTTCTTGAATATAAGAAACGAAATTTTTATATGAAATAATATGTGTAAGATATATTAAAAGAAAAAGTAGTGTCGAATTTTGTCGAACGAAATTTCTTGATTATTTTTATTTATTATTTATAATAGTGTTTTGAGCGTTAGGACTGACGTCTACTAATTCTGATATATTTATTGCCTCCCTTACAAAACTTCTTTGGGGGTTTTGGAGAAAGGAATTTATATGGATCTATTAGTTAGTTTAAAAGAAATTTTAAATTATATAATTTGTTTGCTTTCGAGTAAACAAAAACTTGCTAATAAAAATCAATAGTTTTTTGTAAAATTTTAAAATTTATTTTAAAGTTAATATTAAAACATG
>CANPVV010000035.1 GCA_947581835.1 uncultured Bacilli bacterium | reverse complement strand
GCCATATAATTTTGACATACTTTAATTTGATTTTTTATACTTCTACTTTGATCTTCTTGATTCTTTCCTTGTTCTTCTTTAGAAAGTCGAGCATAAATAACATAATTTATAACTTTAACAAACCTTAAAAAGTTATCATACATTTTTTTGCATAATATTCTTTAATAACTCTTCAATTGTTTTAGTTAATTCTTCTCCATCATCTTTAAAGTGACTAATAACTTTCATGATCTACCTCCTTAATAAATCTTATTCTCCTAAGAAAAATTAAAGTCAAAAAAAGAAAGATAATTTAATCTATCTTTCTTAAATTAATAAATTAATTAGTTGGTTCGTATACTGCTTCATAACCTTGAATTAATATATCACTGCTATCAACATATTTAACTGTATATTTCTTCCAACCAACAAATTTATAGCCAGATTTAGCAGCAGGGGCAGTAAGTGTCATACTATCTACATCGTCACGAGCACCATCAAGTCTTACACTTACTTTACCAGAAGTGGAATGAGAATTGAATCCAACACACTTATTTAAATCACAACTCATTTCAACCCACCAAATATAGAAACCTGTACCTTCTTTAATATCTCTATTCACAGTAATAGTTGAATCGGTTAATACAATTGTTTCAACTTTAGTTATAACTCTGTGCAAAGCTTGAACTCTTTTTTCTTCTTCACTTATAGAAGGTGCAGAAGGAGTATATTCAGGTTTATAATGGCCATTAATTATATCACTTTGTTTTTTAATATCTGCTTCCCATGCTTCACGTTCTTTTCTAGCTTGTTCTTCTTCCGCTGCTTTTTGTGCCGCTTCAGCTTCTCTTTGAGCTTTCTCAATTGCTGCTTGTTCTGCTTTCTTTGCTTCTTCTTCCGCTCTAGTTTTCGCATCTCTTTCTAATGCTTCTTGAATTTTTTGCCATTGTTCATCAGTTAGACTTCTATTAGAGTTAGCATCTTCTTCCGTTGCAGTTTTAGTAGCTTGTTTAGTTTCTTGCTTTTGGGTTGTAGTATTCTTACTAGTTTCTTGTTTTTTTGTTGTTTGAGTATTTTTACTAGTTTCTACTTGTTTAGTTTCTGATTCTGTTTTTTCTTCTTTTACTTGTACAGTTTCTACTTTTTCCTCTTTAACAACTTCAGCCTCTTTTTTAATTTGTTCTTCAACCATTTTCTTATTATCTTCGGCTGTTTTAACATTATTTAAAGCTTCTGCCTTAACATTCTCGGCTTTTTTTACATTTTCAATGGCTGTTTGAGCTTTAGCTTCCGCTGTTTTCTTAGTACTTTCCGCTTTTTTAATTTCTTCTTCTACAGCCTTAACTTTTTCCTCAGCTGCTTTTCTTTCTGCATCAGTTTTTGCGGCCTTAACTTGTGCTTGTGCTTCACTTTTAGCTTTTTCCGCTTTTTCGATAGCTTCCGTTGCTTTTTTTACTTCCGCTTGCGCTTCTTCTTGGGCATTTGTAGCTTTAACTAATTCTTGATCAGCTTCTTCTACTTTTGCTTGCGCTTCTTTAACTTGATTTTCTGCTTCTTCTAAGACATTAGCTTTTTTTAATTCACCAGTCTCATTTACTACAAGTAAAGAATCATCTTTAAATAAGTTATTTTTAACCAACAATGTAGTTCCAACTGCTGCCGTAGCCACCCCCGAAACAATAAGCAAACCTTTAATGGTTTTAGTAGATAAATTCTTCATTATCTATACCTTCCTTTCAAATTTACCATATTATACTATAGTTTATGCTAAATGTAAAGTTTTACACTAATTGTTTACAGCCAATTATTGGAAAAATTAAAAAAGTGCCACTTTTAATAGTTTGCAGTAGGTCCTGTTGGGCCCACTTCACCAGTTGGACCTGTAGGCCCAGTCTCTCCAATTGGTCCTGCTTCTCCAGTGGCTCCAGTTGCACCTGTGGCTCCCGTTGGTCCAGTAGGTCCAATATCTCCGGTAGGTCCAGTTGGTCCAGTCACTCCAATAGAACCAGTAGCTCCAGTCGGCCCAGTCGGACCAGCTGGAATAGTGAATGCTAAAACAGCATTTGTACTAGTACCAGTATTTATAACAGAAGCATCAGTTCCAGGAAGTCCAGTTGTCGTAGTACCAACAGTTATACTTGCAGTCGCCGGCCCTGTAGGTCCCGTAGGCCCAGTTGGTCCAACACTTCCTCCACCGCCACAACAACAACTATGTTGATAGGGATGTTGTTGTTGATAGCAATTAATATACTGTTGAGCTCTTTGTATATTACTATTCATTATTAACTCCTTTCTTCTTTAATATATGAGCTCTAACTAATAATGAATATGATAAATACCTTAAACTTCTCTTAAAAATAAAAAAGAAAATAAATTTATCACCAACAAAATTCTCTAGTCTTATTTCTTATTTATAATCACCTTAAAATTATGCCCCAACTATCACTAACTAACTCTTAACAATAAAAAATTTTTTTACCTTAAAACCGTATAATATGTCAAAAAAAGTTCTAATAACCAACAATAAAGATATACTTTAATAGGTGAAAAAATAATGAATAAATATAAAGTATGCGTTTATGCTATCTGTAAAAACGAAGCCCAATTTATTGAAAGATGGGTAAAATCTATGCAAGAAGCTGATGCCATATATGTTCTTGATACTGGAAGTACTGATGATACTGTCTCTAAATTAAAAAAACTAGGTGTAAATGTCAAAACTAAAATAATAGACCCATGGCGCTTCGACGTTGCTCGAAATAAATCTCTCGCGTTAGTCCCTAAAGATACTGATATCTGTGTTTGTACCGATTTAGATGAAGTCTTCACTCCTAATTGGCGTGCTAAAGTAGAAGAAGCTTGGAGTAAAGGAGCCGATAAACTAAAGTATAACTATAATTGGAGTTTTGATGATTATGGTAATCCTGCGACTACTTTTTATATTGGTAAAATTCATAAAAGAAAAGGGTACTTTTGGCATCACCCCGTCCATGAAGTATTAAATGTATTACCAAATGAAAAAGAACTATTAGTAGATAATATAACTCTAAATCATTACCCCGATAGAACTAAATCAAGAAGCAGTTATTTACCTCTTTTAGAACTAAGTGTTAAAGAAAATCCTGATGATGATCGCAATATGCACTATCTAGGAAGAGAATATATGTACTATAAAAAATGGCAAAAATGTATTGATACTCTAATAAAACACTTAAATCTTCCTACCGCTAAATGGGATGCTGAAAGATGTGCTTCCATGCGCTATATTGCTCGCAGTTATCTAAACTTAAAAAGACCCAAAGAAGCCGAAATGTGGTTTAACTTAGCTATCAAAGAAGCCTCTTATCTGCGAGAATCATATGTTGAATTAGCTAAACTTTACTGTGATGAACAAAAATATGAAGAAGCCTACAATCTTTTAACCAAAGCTTTTTTAATCAAAACCAAACCTCATATCTATATAAATGAAGCTTTTGCTTGGAATGATTTTATCTATGAACTAATGGCTATTGTAACCTATAATCTAAAACTATACCCTGAAAGTTTAGAAAACATTTTAAAAGCTATATCCCTAAATCCCAACAATCCTCGTCTAAAAAATAATTATGAAATTATCAATAAAAAACTTAATCACGAAGAATAAATCTATGTAAAACACTATTTTTTTCTTTAAAAGTCTTTATTTTATCTTAAAAATATTGTAAAATTAATTGTTAGAAGGAGTGTAATTATGTTTTGCGAAAAATGTGGAACTAAAAACGAACCTAGTGCTAAATTTTGTGAAAAATGCGGTCATAAATTTGAAATAGAAGAACCAACTAAATTAAATAATATAATAAATAATTTTCAAAAATTACCCAAAAAACAAAAAATAATCATGTGTAGTGTTACTATCGTTATTATTTTAGCTCTAATCATTTTAACTATTTTACTAAATAATCCTGTAAAAAGAGTTAATGATAGTCTGGAAAACTATTATAATAAATATCAAGATAACTCCACCAAAGAGCTAATAGATATAAATGAAATATTAAGTGAAAATAAAAACAACCCTGAAATCTTAACAGATATTGAAAAAACTGTATCTGATGAAATAGATAACTGGGTTAAAAACTTCAACACTAAATATTCTAATAAAGAAACCCTAAATGATTCTTTTAAAAAAATAAGCAATGCCCTAACTACTATTTATAATTATTTTAATGGCAATGACTATATTTTAAATAAAGAAACTTATGAAGATTTAACCTCTAAAATAAAAGATTTATATTCTTCTAAAATAAATTACTTATATGGTAAAGAAGAAAAAGATGAATATTCAAAATATGCTTATTTCCTAAGAGTAATTGAAGAAGACTCTTACTATAAAGAAACACAAGAATATGTTGAAACCTATGTTAAAACTGAATTAGAAAACTTTAAAAAAGAAGTTGAATCTAAACTAGATTTTACTACTGAAACCCCAAAAACTACCAAACTAGATAAATATTTAGAAGTAATAGATTATATCAAAAAAAATCATATCACCAACAATATTGATTTAAGCAGTTCTAAAGAATATCAATCCCTATTAGAAAACTATCAAAAAGAAGCCATGAATCTTGCTAAAGAACTCGCCAATGAAAAAAAGGAAGACTTAGATTATCCCGAGGCTTTAAAAATTCTAAACAAAGTACTTGCTATATTTGATGAAGAAGATTCTAATTACCAAACTTTACAAGATTTAATCTCAGAATATGAAGAAATCTTACCGGACGAATTAGTAAACAAATATGTTGTTGATTATCTTCATAGCAATGATTCCAAATATAGTACCACCATTAATGATGAAAAATATGATAATTATCTATACTTCTCCTTTGATGGTGAAAATGCAACTAGAACCTATCGTTTAAATAAAGCTTATAAAACTCTAAAAACCAAAATTGTTATTGGACCTGATTGGCCTAAAGATTATAGTGGTAAAATTGTTATATATGGTGATGACACCGAAATTTATCATTCCGATTTAATTACCAAAGAAACTAAAGAAAATTTAGATATTAAACTAGATATTACTAATGTTGACGACTTAAAAATAGTTTTTGAAACTAAAAACCAGTCCAAATGGACCGAAAGATTTTATATTTATTTAGTAGAGCCATATTTATATAAATAAATTAAGGAGTGTGAGTAAAATGGCTGAAGAAAAAAAGAAAACAACCAAAAAAGTTGAGAAAGAAGAAAAAGTAACTAAAAAACCGGTCGAAGAACCTATTGAAGAACCAACTACTAAAGTAGAACAAGATATTGACCAAGAAAAAGAAGTTGCTAAAGAAACTAAAAAAGAAGAAGAAGCAACCCCAGTTGAAGAAGTAAAAATTGAAAAGAAATTTTGTACCAAATGTGGTAAAGAATTGAGTAGTAATGAAACCTGCTCTTGCACTCAAACTGCAAGTCCTAAAGCTTCTAATATTAATACTGAAGCATTATCTACTTATGCTAAAAACTTCTTAGATACCGTAATTAATATGTATAAAAAACCATCATCTACTATTGATAATGTAGTAGCTAAAAACAACTTTAAAGAAAGCTTAATCATGTTAGTTATAATTGCTTTAACTTATGGCTTATATGTAACAGGTAGTTTTACATCCATCATAAGCTTATTTAGTAGTTTTTCGGATATTAATATTAATAGTGCTGTTAATATTCCATATTTTAAGATATTCTTATATATGTCACTAATTAATTTCCTAGTTTCCTTTATTCCTATAACTCTTGCTTTTATCTTAAACAAGATATGTGGTAAAGGTGAATTAAACTATCAAAAATCTATTAGTTTATATGCAACTAGTTATGCTCCAACTGTAATTACTAATCTTTTAATGGCTATCATGTACTATCTAAACATTTTAAGTTGGGTAGGGGCAATAATTGGTCTCATAATCAATGTAACTTGCTTCTTTAACTATCTTTGTGGTTATGTTCGTCTAACTAAACCAAGTGAAGAGAAAAAATCTTATATTTTAAGTAGTTTTGTTCTTATTTGGGTAGTTGTAAGTTTAATAATAAGTGTTTTATTTATAACTAATCTCTTAACTGACTTTGCTAAAGACGTAAGTATTAAAAATCATTCTAATAGTTTCTATGATTTTTATGATTAATAATAAAGCTATGTTTAACAATTAGACATAGCTTTTCAATTTTATTTGCTAAATTCTTGAAATAAAGGTATAATTAATATGGAGTGAAATTTATGAATGAAATTTATGGACTTATCTTAACCATTATTGCTGGTCTATTCTTTTTAATTGGTGGTTTAATTTCTCTTAAAATAACCAATAAAACTAAACTAGAATCTTTCAGTGTTGCTTTAAGTTTTATGGTTATGTTAGGTCTTATTCTCTTTGATTTATCACCTGAACTCCAAGAATTATTAGATTTTAACCAAACAAGTAATATAATTATATCCCTAATATTTGTTATTCTTGGCTTTATCATTTTAAAAATTCTCGATATTTTTATTCCTGACCATCACCATGAGCATCATAAAAAAAATGATAATAAAAAAGAACATATCTCTCATCTTCATCATATTGGTTTAATAACTATCATCAGTCTAATTTTCCACAATATACTTGAAGGAGGAGCTATATTTGGTCTTACTATCAATAATCTTAAAGTTGGTTTATTAATAGCTCTATCTGTTGCTTTACATAATATTCCTTTAGGTACTCATATCTTTAGTTTTTTAGATATAAAAGAAAATAAAGTATCTTTAGTCTTATTAACTCTCTCAAGTTTTATTGGAGGTTTAATATTTCTCCTACTTGGTAATATTAATTCTTTATTACTAGGTATTATAACTAGTCTTACTATCGGTATGCTTATATATATTATTTTTGTTGAGTTATTTCCCGAATTACTTAAAAATAGTAAAGCCCAAGAAACTAAAATAGGCTTATTACTAGGTTTAATAATTGAAATAATTTCTTTATCTTTATAGGAGGTATTATATGAAAAAAGTCTTAGTTACTGGTGCTGCTGGAAGTATTGGCCTAAAAACCATCAAATATTTATTAAGTGAAGGTAAATATGAAATAACAGCTTTAGATTTGCGAACTAAAAACAGTCAAAAAAGTTTAAAAAGATATCGTCGTCGGATAAATATTATCTATGGTGATATTAATGATCCCGTTTTAATTAAAGCTTTAGTTAAAGACCAAGATTATATTATCCATCTTGCTAGTGTTATGCCACCACTCGCAGATATTAAAAAAGATTTAAGTGAATTTGTTGAATATAATGGGACAGAAAATATTATCAAAGCTCTTAATTTTTATAATCCTAACTGTTTTTTTGTTTATGCATCATCAACTACTCTTTATGGTAACATTAAAGAAGCTGATATAAAAAGTAAAATAAATATAACCCCTTTAGATTATTACAGTAATACCAAATTAAAAATTGAAAATCTAATTAAAAAGAAATTATCTAACTATACCATTATTAGATTACCTCTTATATTATGTCATCCGGCCTCTGCCTTCATGTATAATGTCAAACTTAATAATCTTACTGAAGCTCTAACCGATAATGATGCTGCCTATATGTTTGTAAGCGCTCTAAGTCATGAATCAGAATTAAATGGTAAAATATTTAATGCTGGGGGAGGCGAATCTCAAACTGCTTTATACCGTGAAATTCTTGCCAATGTCTTAGAAATTTATGGTCTAAGTTTCAAATATCTTCTAACTATCTTATTTATTGATAAAAATTTTTATACTCACACCTATTTAGACAGTGATAAATTAAATGATATTCTGGATTATCGCAGTGATTCTCTATCTTCCTTTTATATGCGTCTTAAAAGAGCAGTCAAAAAAAGAAGAGTTTTAAATCGCTTTTTAGCCAAACCTTTTATTTTCTTTCTTCGTCGTTCTAAGAAGGTCAAAAAATGATTGGTCTTGCTTTAGAAGGTGGGGGAGTAAGAGGCTCTTATCAAGCTGGTGTTTATATGGCTATGTATGAGTGTGGTCTTAAAATTGATGGTGTTGCAGGTACTTCAATCGGTGCTATAAATGGTGCTATAATTGCTAGTAATCATGGGGAGGACTTACCTAAAATATGGCGTAGTCTATCTATGGGTAAAGTCTTTGGTTTTTCCGATGATTTTATCAAAGCTTTAAATAACCATGAATTTAATTTTGATTTAGTAAAACTTACATTTACTAATTTTCTTAAAATTTTAACTTCCAAAGGCATTGAATTAAAAGGAATAAAAGAAGTATTAGATAAATATTTAAATGTTGATGATTTAATGTCCAGTTCCTTAGATTTTGGTATTTGTACAGTTAAATTAAAAAATCTAAAACCCTTATATCTATATAAAGAAAACATGGAAAAAGATAAAGTTAAAGACTACATACTTGCAAGCGCTTTTCTCCCCATTTTTAAAAAAGAAAAACTAATTGATAATAACTATTATTTAGATGGTGGTTTCTATGATTTAGGTCCTGTAAATATGCTTCTAAATAAAGGTTATCAAAAAATTTATTTAGTTAAAGTTCAAGGTATCGGCCATCACCAAAAATATGATAAAAATGCTGATGTAACTGTTATTGAATCTAAAAGAAGTCTCGGAGGCCTAATGGATTTAGACCCTAATCGGATTAATGAAAATATAATGATGGGTTATTATGATACTATTCGTATATTAAAAAACTATGATGGGGAAAAATATGTTTTTAAAAGAAAAAGTCTTAAATTTTATGAATTTCTAAATCGTCATGTAAGTCCTCGCTTATATAAAAGAGTTAGTACATATTTTAAAACCAATAATCCAAAAGATACTACCATCAAAGCTTTAGAATATATTATGGAGCATGAAAATATAAATTATTATAAAATATATAGACCTTTATCTACTATTAAAAAAATAAAGAAAAAATATCCTAAACGTGAATTTATCTACAATTATCTTACTAAATTAAAATATTTTTTCTAAATAACTAGACATATCTAAGTTAAAAGTGTTATAATCAAAAAAGATTTTAAGGAGGAATTTTTATGGGAAGAGCCTATGAAGTAAGAAAAGCAAGTATTCAAAAAACTGGAGCTATGAAAGCTAGAATTTATTCTACCTATGCTAAAGAAATTTATCTTGCAGCTAAAAAGGGTAGTCCAGAAATAGAAAGTAACGTATTTTTAAAAAGAATTGTTGAAAAAGCCCGCAAAGAACAAGTACCCGTTGATATTATTAATCGAGCTATCGAAAAAGCTAAAGGACTAGGTGGCGAAGATTATCATGAGGTTATATATGAAGGTTTTGGCCCTGGCGCATCTACTTTAATTATTAAAACTCTTACAGATAATGTTAATCGGACAGTTGGTATGGTTCGAGCAGCTTTTAATAAAGTAAATAAAAGTTTAGGTGTAACCAACAGTGTTTCTTATAATTATGATTATCTTGCAATTATCTCTTTTAAAACAACTAAAGAAGAAGAAATATTTGAAAGCTTATTAGAAAATGGTATCGAACCAATTGAATTTGAAAATGAAGATAATGAACTTTCAATCAGTGTTAATCCTAATGATATTAATACTACTAAAGATTTAATTGAAAAAATTGAACCAACAGTTTCTTATGAATTAGATGAAGTTGGAATGTTTCCTAAAAATAAAATAGAATTAAATAAAGAAGATTTAGAAGTATTTACTAAACTATACAATATGTTAGACGAAATAGAAGACGTTACCGAAATATATCACAATGTTTCTAATTTTGAAGAATAATATTCTTCTTTTTTATTGCAATAAAAAAAGTTTTTAATCAAACTTTATCTTAATTTCTCCATTTTCTTTTTCATATTCTTCAATAGCTTTATCAATTAAATATTCAATTTCTTTATTTAAACTTCGTTTATTTTTCTTAGCAATTTCTTTTAATTTTTCCCAAGCTACTTCATTAACTCTTATATTACTTGATATAACACTGTTTATCAAAATCCATTCTCCTCTCGCACTAGTATTATACTATTTTTATACTAATTCAGTATAGCCACATAATAGCAACATAATAGTATTTTTTAACTTGACAACCTAAAATATTCATGATATTATTAAAAACGAAATAGTACTATAATAGTACCGATATTTTAGAAAGTAGGGAGTATAAAATGAAGTTCGATAAACTTGATTATAATAATAGTAAAAAAGGAAGATGGTTTTTATATGGCTTTCTAATGTGTGCTGTACTTCTTATTATAATAAATATGCTTTTAACTAAAGCTAAGTATAAAGTTGTTGATAGTGTAAAGCTAGTTAATTCTACAATTAACTATTCAAATGCAGACTTTAGTTTAATTGCAATTTATTTACAAGAAGGAACAGAAGAAAATCCATTAGATTCATATAAAAAAGTCGATAATGGTTTAATTCCAACTGATAATGTAAAATTAAATGAACAAGAAACTTACTGTAAAATAGGAAATGAAGAACTAAAAGGAAAAACAACATATAATAGTAGAGGAATAAATATATCACTAAATAATAATACAGTAGATTTTACAGGAATAAAGCAAGCAGGAACAAAATGTTATTTATACTTTGATTTAATAAAAACAGGAGATCCTAATACAACTTTAGCAAATTTAGAGGTAACTAAAACAGGAGATTTAAAAGAAAGTGTAACAGGGCCTTCATGTGCAAATGGTACTAATAATAGTTCTCATAATGGTGAAAACTGTGCATTACAGGAAAATGGAATATATGCAGTAGCAGATGATTACGGAACAAGTTATGTATATAGAGGAACAGTAAATAATAATTGGGTTAAATTTGGAAAAACAAAAGATAATAAAGATATATGGTGGCGAATAATCAGGATAAATGGAAATGGAACCATAAGATTAATTTATTCAGGAATAGGAAGTAAAGAAGAAATTGCAGATACAAAGGTTCCTGCGGGTATGGAAGGAACAGGGTATTGGTCAAAGGCTGCAAGTTCTTCAAGTAATTCAGTAAGTCAGTTAGGAACGCAAGCATATAATACAAGTTCAAACGATAATACATATGTAGGATTTAAGTATGGTGAAACTGGGCAAAGTGAATATAATAAAACACATACAAATACAAATAAAAGTAATATAATGAAATACTTAGAAAATTGGTATAATGGAACTGAAAGTTTTGAAAGTAATGGGTTTAATTCAGCAAGTTATAAAGATAAAATAGATGGAAGTACAGGCTTTTGTAATGATAGAGAGTTAGCAACAGGACATTCAGGTTATACTGGAAATGGAGCAGGAACAGCAGCATCAGCATATGCTCCAGCAGGTAGAACATGGGGAGCAACTACTTCAAGTTGGAATACTTCAGGACAAGAACCAACATTAAAATGTAAAAATAAGACAAGAGACTTATTTACAATGAGTGGAGATGAAAAAGGCGATGGCAATGGAGAATTAACAGTTCCAGTAGGCTTAATAACAAGTGATGAAGTATTATTTGCAGGAGGCTTTGGAAATATAGCTAATTATGGCTATTGGCTATATACAGGTGCTCATTACTGGACAATGTCTCCGTATAACTATTATTATTACAGTAGTTCAAACCAGTATGCTCAAGTGTTCTTTGTGATTGATTATGGCTCCCTCTACTACCACATCGTGAATGGCACTTATGGTGTGCGCCCAGTAATAAATCTGAAATCTAACACTAAATTTTCTTTTCAAAATAATGATACAAAAGGTACAATAGATAATCCATATATCGTTCAATAAGTTAATACTTAATCTTGCCTTTGGTGCTTATTATCTCTATCCAAAGGCAAGTTATATTTTTATTACTTTATATTGATAGTCTTTTATAAGGCTATCTTTTTAAATTAATAAAAAAATAATTGTATATTTAAAAATATTATGTTAAAATCAAATTGTAGAACATTTAAGGACTAAATGCCTACAAATAGAAATCTATTTAAAGACACTTATCTTAATATTAATATGTATATTCATGTTGATAAAGAAAAGTGTCTTTTTGATTATTACAACACTCGTTGTAACAACATATAATGTTAAAATTACTTTTAACATAACTCTAAGTACCTCCTTTATAAAATCTAACCCCCTGAAACCTCAGTAAAGGATAGTCTGGAAAGGAAAACGCTAAAGTAGGCACTTCTCCTTAAATGTTCAAGTATTTATTCTAAAATTAAAATAACCTCAACAAAATTCGACACTACTCTAAATAACTATCAAAAGTTTATATCTTAAAATTAAAAATTATGCTACAATCATAATAGGTGATAACTTATGTATTTAGTATTATTAATAATAATCTTAATTCTAAATTTTTTAATATACTCTTTATTTTTTAAAGGTACTTTATTAATAATAATCTCTCTTGAAAGTAGTATGATTATTTTTGAGTTTATTATATTTCTAAAATATTTAATTTCTCAAAAAATAGAATTATCTAAACTAAATAAAATAAATAAAGAAGACAAAGATAAATTTATTTATTATCGCGATATTTTAAAAGATTTTTCAATAGGGGAATTAAGTTATCTTTATAATGGTAAAAAAAATATTCAATTATCAGTTATAGCAGAATTAGAATATTTAAAAAATAAAAAATATATTACTATAGAGAATAAAACAATAAATAAATCTCCAAATATCAATTATTCAGAATCTCAAAAATATATTTTAAATCATTATAAATTTTTAAAAGATAAACAATTTAAAAAATATTATAACAAATATCTTGAAAGTTCACTAAAAGAAAAGGGTTGTATTAAGCATCAATTTTTAAATATCGACCACCAAACTATAATCTATTATATTATCTTCTTTTTTATATTTTTTACTTTTTGGCGATATGCTGCAAGCTTTTTTAATGGCAATAAAAATCTTCAAATATTTCAAGCCATTCTATTTTTAATTTTTTGGCTTCAAAATACTATTATATTTAGTATTTTAAAAATAGATGCCTCAGTAATCAAAACAGAAAAAGGAAAAGAAATTTATTTAAAACTTAATGGCCTCAAAAATTATCTTGAAGACTTTGGAAACTTTGATAATAAGCAAATAAAAGAAATAGTCTTATGGGAAGAATATATATTATATGCCATAATTTTAGATGCAAGTAAATCTTTAACTGAAGAAAGTAAAAAAGAATATCAGAATCTTTTAGAAATAATAAAAAAGTAATTGTCTATTTTGTGAATTATAAGTTAAAATGTCCGCTTTTTGAAAAAGATTTACAAGTTAAAATGTCCTATTGATAAGATAA
>CANPVV010000034.1 GCA_947581835.1 uncultured Bacilli bacterium | reverse complement strand
ATTTTTATCTTATCAATAGGACATTTTAACTTGTAAATCTTTTTCAAAAAGCGGACATTTTAACTTATAATTCACAATTTTGTCAAATTATGGGGTATTTGTATTACTTAAAGACTTAAATGCAACTTTTTTAAATAAATATTACTTAAAAATTTAAATGCAATTAAAAAAAGAATTGCCCAAAAGTTGTGCAATAAAATTTATAAACAAGTATAATATCTTTTAAGCAACTCATTTAAATAAAATTTTTAATATATTTTTTAAACTTTAAATACATTATCAATATAAACTACCCATATTACCTAAATTATTGCATCTACTAATCCATAATCTAAAGCCTCTTTAGCACTCATATAATTATCCCGTTCACAATCTTTAGTTACTTGTTTAATACTTTTACCTGTATTTGAAGCCAAAATATTATTAAGCTTTTTTTTCATACGTAAAATATGTTCTGCATGAATTTTAATATCTGTTGCTTGTCCCTGCGCTCCTCCCAACACTTGATGAATCATAACCTCACTATTTTCTAAAGCAAATCTCTTTCCCTTAGCCCCACTTGAAAGCAGAAAAGCTCCCATTGATGCCGCCATACCAACCACAATTGTTCTAACGTCACTTTTAATATAATTCATTGTATCATATATAGCTAGCCCTGAGGTAACCGAACCACCTGGACTATTTATATAAAGATAAATATCTTCGTGACTTTGAGCATCTAAATATAACAGTTCACTTACAACAATTGAAGCCATCGCATCATTAATTTCCCCACTTAAGAAAATTATTCTATCCTTAAGCAATCGAGAATACAAATCATAAGCATATTCTTTATTACTACTTTTTTCAATAACTGTTGGTACAATATTCATAAATTTTTTCACCTAAATAATATATAGACTAAAAACTCTAAATTTATTCATAAAAATAAAAAACTAATTAAAAAAATAATAAACTAACGGAAAATGAAAGACAAATCTCTAAAAATATGATAATATATATAAAGAATAGGGGACTAATTATGAATAGTGTGACAATAACATTTGATACTAATAAACAAATAAAAGTACCTATTGGGACAACTTATCTTGAAATAAGCAAGTATTCTAAATATAAAGATACAGTTTTAGGTGTTAAAAAAAATAACGAAATATTCCATTTAAAAGATAAAGTAACAGGCGATGAAACTCTTGAATTTTTTGACGTTACTTCCCTTGATGGTTCTAAAATGTATAAAGCCGCCATCAAATTTATCTTAGAAGTTGCCATCAAAACTTTATATCCTAATTCTGATATATATTTTTTACATAGTGTTCCCAATGGTATGCTTTGTGAAATTAAATGTGATAAAGACTTAGATGGTAATGATATTTCTAAAATTAAAAACGAAATGGCTAAAATAATAAACGAAGACCACGAATTTATCAAATATAATGTCTTAAAAAAAGAAGCTCTAGCCTATTATGAAGCCAGTAAAACTTATGAAAAAGCTTTAAATCTGGAACCTATTGATGGTATTGTCTCAATCTATAAACTAAAAGAATATCTAAATTATTTTTATGTACCTCTTCCCCATAGTACTAAAAATATCAATTCTTTTTCTCTTCATTATTTAGACCAAAATCACATAATAGTAATTTATCCTAGTAATTTAACAGAAGGCAATCTTCCTGAATACGTTCCCCATAACAATATAATTAAATCATTTCATGAAGGACGTTCTTGGTTAGAAAAACTAAATACTCCATATGTTCCCAATTTAAATAAATTAGTCAGTAGTTCCAAAATAAAAGGTTTTATTGAATCTTGTGAACTTCAATTTAATGACCAAATCAAAAAAGCCAGTGAAGATATAATAAAAAACAATGAAAAAAGATTTATCATGATTGCTGGTCCTTCAAGTTCTGGAAAAACAACCACCACCCGAGTTTTAGGTGCTTACTTAAGAAGTAAAGGCTACAATCCTATATGTCTTTCAATTGATGATTACTTTCTAAATCGTGAAGATAGCCCTAAAAATGAACAAGGAGAATACGATTTTGAATGTTTAAACGCGGTAGATATAGCTACATTTAATAATGATTTATTAAAACTTTTACAAAAAGAACAAATAAACGTCCCTCAATATAATTTCATAACTGGTAAAAGAGAATATCATAATAACTATGTAAAACTAGAAGAAAATAGTATTATTCTAATTGAAGGCTTGCATTCCCTAAATGATGATTTAACCCCAGATATTCCTGAAAAATACAAATACAAAATCTATTTAAGTCCTTTTATTCCTTTAAATATTGACCGTCACAATTATATTTCTACTCTTGATTTACGTCTTATAAGAAGAATAGTAAGAGATAATCGAACCCGTGGTCATAGTGTTAATGAAACTATCAAAAGTTGGCAAAGTGTCCGTAATGGTGAAGAAAAATATATATTTCCCTATGTCCATCAAGCCGATATAATTATTAATACTGCCTTACCTTATGAAGTAGGTGTCTTAAAAGTTTATATTGAACCTTTATTATTATCAGTAGATACCGCTTCTCCTTATTATGAAGAAGCCCGTCGTTTACTTAAATTTTTACAAGGGTTTTATCCCATCACTAGTGAATATGTTAGTGAAAATAGTATATTAAGAGAATTTATAGGAGGAAAAAAATATGATTAAAGTAGCAATTAATGGTTTTGGTAGAATAGGTCGTTTAGCATTTCGTGAAATGTTAACAACCACTGATTTTGATATTATCGCAATTAATGATTTAACAGAGGCAAAAGATTTAGCTTATTTAGCCAAATATGATACAACCCATCGTTCCTTTCATGAAGATTTAATCAAAAGTGAAGGTGATGAAATAGTAGTAAATAATATCAAAAGAATCAAAGTTTTTAAAGAAACAAATCCTGAAAACTTACCTTGGAAAGACTTAGATATTGATTTAGTTTTAGAATGCACTGGTAAATTTACCAAATATGAAGATGCTTATAAACATATTACTGCTGGAGCTAAAAAAGTTTTAATATCTGCTCCCTCTAAATCTGAAACTGTTAAAACTATTGTTTATGGAGTAAATGAAAATACTATAAATGGTACTGAAGAAGTAATATCATCAGCAAGTTGTACCACTAATTGTCTAGCTCCTGTTGCATTTCTCCTAAACCACTATATCGGAATAGAAAATGGTTACATGACTACAATTCATGCCTATACCAATGACCAAGCAACTCTTGATATTGCTCACAAAAAAGGTATCATGGCTCGTCGTGGTCGTGCTTGTGCCGCTAATATCATTCCAACCTCAAGTGGTGTATCGGAAGCTATTAGTAAAGTTATTCCTGAATTAACCAACAAACTAGATGGAGGAGCTTACCGTGTTCCTACTCTTGATGGTTCTTTAGTTGAACTAACATTTATTCCTAAAAGACAAACAAGCATTGAAGAAATAAATAAAATATTTGAAGTAAATACCAGTGATACTATAAAAATAACTTATGATCCAATAGTCTCAAGTGATGTAATTGGTAAATCTTGTGGAGCTTTAGTCGATGGTTTATCAACTAGTGTCAATAATAACTTAGTAAGAGTAGTTGCTTGGTATGACAATGAATATGGTTATACTGTGCAAATGCTTCGCACTGCCAAAATTTTATTTAAATAAATCCAACCAGTTAAACTGTTTTTTTAAATACTTCTAATTAAAAATAACTAACCATCAAAATCTTGAATTATCCTTAAATTTGTATTATACTATAAATATAAAATAAAAATAGAGGAGTCATATTTATGAAAAGTATTTTTGTAGGTTTAGTAATTATTTTTGGAGTCTTTCTTGTGGCTGATTTTATTTATACAACAGATAATTATTGTGAAGTAAATACTGGCATTGAGGTAAAAAATGCCAACTGTGGGTTGATTAAAGAACAATTTGATATAGATATAAATTTATTTGGTAGATACTGGTAATAACTATGCAAAATAAAAAGCTAAAATTGCTATTTATACCCATAGTTATAATTTTATTAGTAGTATTATTAATTGAAGTATTTCCTAAAAATATTGAAGCTAGTGTTACAATTAATATAGAAAATGATAATAGTAAACAAGACGATGAATATAAATATTACACTGTTTATGCAAAATTAGAAGGAACTAGTAAATTAAATTATGCTGAATTTACCTTAGAACCAACAGGTATAGAAATAATAGACATTACACCTTTAAATGAATTTAAACAATATTCACACAATGGTAATACATATGCATTCGCTTCGAGAAAATATTATGAGAATCAAGAAAAATTAAAAATTGCCGAAATTAAAGCAAAACATATAGATAATGCTGAAAAATGCTACTTAGGAATGAGACCAAGTTTTACTTTTACAGCACCATTCAATGTGTTTAATATAAAAAAAGAAGCTAAAGATATAGAAGGAAATAAAATTACTCAAATAGAAGCTGGTGAAGAATTTATCTATCATATAACTGTCACTGGAGATAATAAATTAGAAAGTGACGATGTAACAGTTACAGATACTATACCAAATGAGCTAGAAATAGTAGAAATAATAGATTCTGATAATAGTACTCAAGAAGGTCAAAAAATTACTTGGAATTTAGGTAAAATTCCTGAAGGCACCTATACTAAAATACTTAGAGTTAAAGTTAGAGCTACAACCTCTGTTGTTCAAGGAACAATAACTAATACAGCAACTTTAAAAGTAGGGGATACAAGCAAAAATGATAGTGCTACAGTTACAGTCGTTAATTCAAATATTACAATAACCAAAACTGCTAGTAAACAGCAAGTTAGTAATGGTGATAGCTATATTTATACAATTACAGTAAAAAATACTGGAAATGGAAAATCGAAGAAAATTACTGTAACCGATAACCTTAATGAAAATTTAGAATTTGTTAGTTCCAATCCAACTACTTCAAGTAAAGATGGTAATAAATTAACTTTTGAATTAGAGCCTCTAAGCCCAAATGCCTCAAAAACTATAACCATAACAGTCAAAGTTAAAGATACTAATACTTTAACAACTATTCCCAACACTGCAACTGCTACAGAAGAGGGCAAACCTCCAGTTAGTTCCTCTGTAGACGTAAACGTTTTAACACCTGATTTACAAATTGAAAAAACTGCAAGTTCCACAGAAGTCAGAAGAGGAAGCACCTTCACTTATAAAATAGTAATTACAAACAAAGGTAAAGGAACCGCCCGTAATGTCAATGTTACAGATACTATTAACTCTAAATTTACAGCTACAAGTACTTCATATGGAACTCTAAATGGTAATAATTTAACTGCCAATTATGCAACAATTAAGGCTGGTGAAAGTAAAACCATCACCGTAACGTGTAAAGTAAATTCTGATGCTGATTTAGGAGAGGTTCCAAATACTGCAAAGGCAACCAGTGATAACAACAAAGACGTAAGTGATGATGAGCCTGTAACAATTGTAGATAGCAACATTTCAATTACCAAGACAGCCAATAAAAACAATCTAAAACCAGGTGAAGAATTTACCTATACTATCACCGTAAAAAATACCGGAACTTCTCCAACCAGTCAATTAACCGTAAAGGACGTTTTAAATGAAAATTTAGAATTAGTTGATGGAAATGGTGCTAGAGTAAATGGCCGTACCCTAACTTGGACAATTAATTCTCTTGCTGTTGATGGAACTCAATCTTACACCATTAAAGTTAAAGTAAAAAAGACTGTAACTACAGACAATTTAACCATACCTAATGTAGCTAGTGTTACTGAAACCGGAAAAGATGAAATAACTGATGATGAAGACGTAACAGTTCATGTACCTATTTTAGAAATAACTAAAAAAGCCAAAAATTTAACTAATAATGAAATTGATTATGTAAACCCAAATGAAACATTCTATTATGAAATAACGGTTCAAAATACTGGTAGCATTGAAAGTGGACCATATACTGTTACAGATACTCTAAATAGCTTGCTTTCTATCCTAAGTACTGACCCAGATACTCAAGTAAATGGCCAAACTGTTACTTGGAACATTGATACTTTAGAAGCCGGTGCAAGTAAAACTTTTAAAATAACCGTCAAAGTATCAGAAGATGCTCCTCTAAACGAAGTAATTCCTAACACAGCTATTCTAAAACACAATGACGAAGAAAAGAAAGCCAACGACGATGTAACGGTAATTGATGCCGACGTTTTCATAACCAAAGTAGCTAGTACCGAAAAAGTCCATAAAGGTCAAGAATTTTCTTATTTAATTCGTTTTGGTAACTATGGAACAGATGCTGCCACCGATGTAACCATTACTGACCAACTTCCTGAAAAATTAACTCTTCTAAGTATAGCCAAACCAGACAAAGTAACCAACAATAGTGATGGTAAAAATCTATCTTTTCACGTGGACAATCTCGCCCCTAATGAAGTTTTAGAAATCACCATCAATGTTAAAGTAAACGATGACGTTGTAAAAGACGAAGTAATATTAAATACAGCCGTTCTTGAAACAGAAGACAAAAGAAAAGAAAGTTCCGATGAGGTAATTGTTGAAGATACAGATATAAGCATCAAAAAAACAACTTCTGTGACAACTATTGTAAACAACCAAGAGTTTTCCTACACTATAACCATAACCAACGATGGTACTATTTCCGCCCAAGATTTAACTTTAATAGACACCTTTGATGAGCGACTAACCATAATTGACCCTGATGGAGGATCAATATTAAACAATACCATTACCTGGAGTATTCCCGAATTAGGAGCCCATTCCAGTATTTCTAAAACCATCAAAGTAAAAATAACTGATGCTGAAAATGGCGAAATAATCAAAAATGTAGCACTTGTTAAAGAACCAGGCAAACCTGACAAAGATGATGAAGTTGAAAATCCCGTTGGTGACGTAATTCTAAAAATTGAAAAAAGTGCCAATAAAACTGAAGTAAAAAAAGGGGAAGAATTTACTTATACCATCAATGTAACTAATGAAAGTGATTTTGCTGTCTCTGATATTTTAGTTACCGATGAAATTGATTCCAGATTAGAAATTATTGAAGCTCAAGATGCCCAAGTAGAAGATCATCTCTTAAGTTGGTACCTAAATTTAGATAAAGGTGAAACTAAATCTCTAACCGTTAAAGTAAAAGTAAGTTCCACCACCGATGTTACTAAAATACCTAATATAGCAACAGTAACTCATGATAATATCCCAAAAAAGAGTAACGAAGTTATTGTAGACGTCATAATTAACAACCCTCAAACAGGTTCAATAACCAATTATATAATTATTATTACAAGTATTGCATCTGTACTATCCGTTGTCGCAATCGCCACAAAACGTCGAAAATTCTATCGAATTTAATCAATCTAAAAACCAAAACCAAAAATAAAACCAACCCAAACAAAAACAACTAAAAGAAATAGGATAATATTATACTAAAAACCCAGCATCTATCTATAAAATATAATAATTTGTAACAATTACCAATAAACTATAAATTATGCAACAACAAAAATAAATAGAAATTTAATAAAAATTAATAAAAAATGAATCCACAAAAATATATTTGGTTCTTAAACTTTAAGAACCATTTTTTAATACCTATCATTTTCTAAAACCATCTCTTAAATCTAAAAAAACCCATATTTTTTCCTTTTTCTAAAAATTAATTTACATAATACCTACCAAAAATTACTCTAAACTAAAATTAAGTTATTGTTTTGTTTATTTATCTGTGTTATTATAATAATAGTAAAAAAGGGAGAGAATTAGGGTGGCACAATTAGAGCAACATTTCAAAGTCGATTATAAAAATGCCATTGCTAAAAAAGAAGCACAATTTCGTGGTAGTAAATATCGTATTACTATCTTAACTGAAAGATTAATTCGCTTCGAATATGATGCCAATGGTGTATTTTTTGACCATCCAACAGAATTTGCACGATTCCGTAATTTTAAAGTGCCTGAATTTCAAGTTGAAGAAAATGAAAAGACACTAGTTATTCAAACTAAATACTTTGTTTTACAATATGTTAAAGAAAAGCCCTTTGTAGGCCCTAAATACGCTCCTGATCAATTCTTAAAAGTTGGTTTAATGAACAGTGATAAAATTTGGTATTTTGATCATCCTGAAGCCCGCAATTTTGGAGGAGTAAAATCATCTCTTGATAAAGGAATAAGAGGCCCTTTAGAACGAGGCCTATACTCAACAGATGGTTTTGCCTCATTTGATGATTCTAAAAGTCTAGTTTATATGGAAGATGGTTTCTTAGTAAAACCTACTTCTAAACGTGTAGATACCTATCTATTTATTTATCGTCGTGATTTTGGTTTATGCTTAAAAGATTATTTTACTCTAACTGGCTTACCTCCTTTAATCCCTCGTTATGCTTTAGGTATTTGGTGGAATAAAGATATTATCTATTCTTTTGAAGACATAAAAAAACTTCTTCAAACCTTCAATAATAAAGAAATACCTTTATCTGTTCTCCTTTTAAATGAATTTTGGCACTTAAAAGATAAACGAGATTTAAATAAATTCAAAACCGGTTTTACGTTCTCTCCCGAACTATTTAAAGACCCTTTTGAATTTACGACTTATCTTCATGATAGAGGTGTTAGATTAGGTTTAAATATTGACCCAATTGAAGGTATAAATGACCATGAAGAAAAATTTCGTTTAATTGCTACCGAGCTTGGTATAATAAACACTCACAATATTCCTTTTAATGCTTTTGATAAAACTTTTATAGCTGTTTATTTCAATCATTTAATCAAACCTTTAGACAGTTTAGGTGTTGACTTTTACTGGTTAGATTATAAAAAGGATATGTCTAGTCTAAGAGCTTTAAATCACTATCATATTATGAACTATAATCGTGATATGCGTACTAGGCCAATGCTATTTTCCCGAAACAGTGTTATTGCCTCCCACTTAAATGGTGTTCACTATTCTGGCCCTACAACTGTAAGTTTTGATACTCTAAATTATTTACCATCATTTAACTCTAGTGCTAGCAATATGGGTGTTTCTTGGTGGAGTCATGATATTGGTGGCTTTAAAGGTGGTATTGAAGATAGTGAATTATATATTAGATATGTCGAATTAGGTACCTATAGCCCTATCTTTCGTTTTGCGAGTGAACGTGGTCACTACTATAAAAGAGAACCTTGGGAATGGGATATCAAAACCTATACAATTGCTAAATTCTATTGCCAATTAAGACACCGTCTAATCCCATATTTATATACTGAAAACTATAAATACCATAAAACAGGTCTTCCTTTAATCCAACCTCTATACTATAGCTATCCTGAACTCCGTGATGAACCAGCTTACAAAAATGAATACTACTTTGGAAGTGAACTTTTAGTAAAACCTATCACCAAAAGACAAGATAAAGTCATGAATCGCTGTGTTGAAGAAATATTTTTACCTAAAGGAACCTGGTATGACTTTAAAACTGGTAAGAAATTCCCTGGTAATAAAAGATATGTTGCTTTCTATAATGAAGAAGATTATCCTGTTTTTGCTAAAAGTGGTTCAATCATCCCTCTAGCTATTTTACCCGCCAATATTAATGATACCAATCCTCCTGAATCTTTAGAAATTCATGTTTTCCCCGGCCGTTCTAATGTCTACAAATTATATGAAGATGATGGAATCTCACGTCTAAATGAAGAAGGCTATTATATAGTAACCGCAATAGATTATAACTATTTAGCGAATAACTACACTTTAATCATCAGACCAATTGAAGGTAAAGCCGGAATTATTCCTAAAGCTCGTAATTTTAAAATCAGATTTCGTAATACAAGAGAAGCTGAAGAAGTTAAAGGATTTATTAATGGTACCGAAATACCAGTTGAATCCTATCCTGAAGATGCTGATTTCATTGTAAGTGTCAAAAATGTTCCTACTACAACCCAATTAACTATCAATTGTAAAGGAAAAGACATTGAAATAGATGCTGTAAGACTTATCAATGAAGATATAAATTCTATTATTGGTGATGCTAAAATACCTACCATTTTAAAAGAAAGAATCGCCGGTATTATGTTTAGTAATTTAGAAATAAATAAAAAAAGAATTGAAATTCGTAAACTAAGAAGAGCCGGTCTAAGAGATATTTTTGTGCGAATGTTTATAAAACTACTTGAATATGTATCTGAAATTTAGTAAAATACAATAAATACGTTGAAAAAAAGAGTATTAGTAATTAATTTATATCAAGAGAACTTGTGGTTGGTGTAAACAAGTAATAAATAATTATGAACTTGCTTTTTGGAGTATAATTGGTTAGTCTCATTATCGACAAAAAAGTTATAAATAAAGGTGGTACCGCGATTTATTCGCCCTTAGATTGTATCACTTTTTTAAGTTAGGAGGTAAAACTTTGCCCAATTTATTAGAACCATTAATAGTCTTTATTCTTGTTCTTATTATAATTTTTATTATTGATTATCAAATTAATAAAAATAAATTATATTTAATTGAACATAAAGGCTTATCTAAACAAAATAAAAAGAAAAAAATAAAACAAATAGGTGAAATAGATTACTTAACTCATAAATTTAAACTTCAAGACAAAACTTTATATACTAAAAGAGTAATTTTCTGGATATCCATCATTAATGCTTTTATCATATCTTTTACATCCACGATTATAACCCTTATACCCTTAAATATGATATTCCAATTATTAATCGCCTTTGTTCTCTTATTTGCTTTAATCTATTCTTTATATGAAATATATGGTCGTCATTTAAAAAATATTGAAGATAAAACTTTAATAAAAGAAAAAAATAATATTAGTAAAACTAAATCTACTGCTAAACCTAAAACTAAAGAATCAAAAACTATTACTAAAATTAAAGAATCTAATTCTTCTACTAAAATTAAAGAAACAAATTCTATTACTATTACTAAAACTAAAGAATCCAATTTGAATTCTAAATCAAAAAAAGAAAAACCAAAAACTAAAAATGAAAATAAGAAAGAGTGATATTATGAATACAAAACAAATTGAAGAAAAATGGCAAAAAATCTGGTTAAATAACCATTATTTTGAAGCTCAAAATAACAGTGATAGTGATAAAGAAAAATACTATATCTTAGTAGAATTTCCTTATCCAAGTGGTTCTGGTCTTCATGTAGGTCATGTAAGAAGCTATAGCGCCCTAGATGCCATGGCTCGTATGAAACGTATGCAAGGCTATAATGTCTTGTTTCCAATGGGTTGGGATGCTTTTGGTGCCCCAGCTGAACAATACGCGATAAAGAATCATATTTACCCCGCTGATGCTGTAAAAGAAAATATCAAAACCTTTAAAAGTCAAATCATGTCTTTAGGTTTGTCTTTTGACTGGCAAAGAGAATTTTCGACTACTGACCCTGAATACTATAAGTGGACCCAGTGGCAATTTCTTGAGTTTTATAAAAAAGGTATGGCCTATAAAGCTGAAAAAGAAATAAATTGGTGTCCTACTTGTAAAACTGGTTTATCTAATGAAGATGCTGCCGGTGGTGTTTGTGAAAGATGCGGCTCTCCTGTAACCAAAAAGCTAAAATCGCAATGGATTTTACGCATGAGTGATTATGCTGAAAAACTATTAGATGGTCTAAAAGATACTGAATTTGAAGAGCGTATTAAAGTAGCTCAAATAAATTGGATAGGTAAAAGTATTGGTGCTGAAGTTGATTTTAAATTAAAAGATACCGAAGACGTCCTAAAAGTATTTACTACTCGTTGTGATACTCTTTTTGGTGTAACTTTTATGGTTGTATCTCCTGAACATGCCTTACTAAAAAAATATGCCAACAAAATCAAAAATTTAAAAGAAGTCGAATCTTATCAAAAAGAAGCTGCCTCTAAAAGTGAAATTGAAAGAACTGACGTTTCTAAAGAAAAAACTGGTGTAAAAATAGAAGGACTAACCGCTATAAATCCTGTTAATAATGAAGAAATAGAAATTTGGATAAGTGATTATGTTCTAGCAAGTTATGGAACAGGGGCTATTATGGCTGTACCTGCTCACGATGAAAGAGATTATGCTTTTGCTAAAAAATTTAATATTCCTATAATTCCAGTAATTGAAGGTGGCTCTATTACTGAAGAGGCTTATACATTAGATGGTACTCATATAAATTCTGGTTTCTTAAATGGTCTAAATAAAGAAGAAGCTATTAATAAAATGTTAGTTTACTTAGAAGAACATAAAATAGGTAAAAAAACTACTAATTATCGTTTACAAGATTGGATATTCTCTCGTCAACGTTTCTGGGGTGAACCAATTCCCATGATTTATTGCGAAAAATGTGGTTGGGTTCCTGTTCCTGAGACTGATTTACCAGTTCTCCTTCCTAAAGTAGCTCATTATGAACCAACAGATACCGGTGAATCTCCTTTAGCAAATATCACTGACTGGGTAAATACAACTTGTCCTAAATGTGGTGCTCCTGCTAAAAGAGAAACTGATACTATGCCAAACTGGGCCGGTTCAAGCTGGTATTGGTTAAGATATATGGATCCTCATAATGATAAAGAATTTGTAAGTCGTGATGCTCTAAATTATTGGGGCATGGTCGACTATTATAATGGTGGAATGGAACACGCTACACGTCATTTACTTTATGCTAGATTTTGGCATCAATTCTTATACGATCAAGGTTTAGTTCCAACTAAAGAACCATTTAAAAAACGGGTTGCTCATGGTATGATTTTAGGCTCTAATGGCGAAAAAATGAGTAAGAGTAGGGGAAATGTTATTAACCCTGATGATATGGTTAAACTTTATGGGGCGGATGCTCTTCGTTGTTACGAATTATTTATTGGTGATTATGAAAAAGATGCAGCTTGGTCTGATTTTGGCTTAAAGGGTTGTAAGCGTTTCTTAGATCGAGTAGAAAGATTAAAAACTAAAGTAATAGATAATTCTACTTATTCTCCAAAACTTGAAAATATTATTCATAAAATCATCAAAAAGGTAACCAATGATTTATCAACTATGAAATATAATACAGCTGTATCAAGTCTAATGATTTTAACTAATGCTTATGAAGAACAAGAAAGTATTACTACCAAAGATTATCAAACATTATTAGTTTTATTAAATCCTATTGCGCCTCATATAACCGAAGAATTAAATGAACAAATAGGTTCTAAAACTAAAATAGTAGAAATGACTTGGCCTACTTTTGATGAAGAAAAAACAATAGATAATGAACTTACAATTGGTATTCAAGTAAATGGTAAACTACGTGGTGAAGTAACTATCAGCACTGATGAGACCGAAGAAAGTATCAAAAATAAAGCTTTAAACAATGAAAATGTTAAACGCCATCTTGAAAATAAAGAAATTATTAAAATAATTGTAATAAAAGGCAAGATAGTAAACATAGTTGTAAAATAATTAATCTAAACCAAAAACCCTAAAGTTAGTTAAATAGTAAAATGCAATTTGTAATAAATTCTTTTAATATCAAGAGAAAATGCAAGTTTTTTCTTGATT
>CANPVV010000033.1 GCA_947581835.1 uncultured Bacilli bacterium | reverse complement strand
AAATAGTATTACAAATACTAGAATAAATAGGAGGATTATTATAATAAATAGAGCTAATTCTCTTTTTGTCATAAATACCACCTCCTTATACAAAGTTTGCAAAGGAGTGCACCTAACGCTAATTAAGTATATCTAATAAGATTATAACAAATTTATATTCTTCCTTCAAGATAAAGTAATACTATGTTTTTAACTACTTCAACTGTTTTTTATTGTTTGGTAACTTTCACAATTTGGAAGATGCGTCTGCCAAATTCAATTTTTTTATCAACTCTCAGTTATCTAAGACATTAAAAAAAATTGACATTTTTCTATTAGAAATCATCATTTTTAATTGACTATATTTTGGGGTCAGTTCCCTACCCTCTTTTTTTAACTTATTTTTTAATACTGACCAATGTTTGGTGACAAGAAATTTTTTGATTATGGGTAATTTTTATTTTTTTATTAAAGTTTTGATTACTCTTTTAGATATTTTCTATATTTAAGATATTAGTGATAAGTCTTAGTTTAGGTATTAACTTTATTATCCCCTACCTTTTAATTAAATAAAAAAAATAAGTAAATAATTATAAGAAATTGGTTCGACTTTTTTCGACAAATCTAGTATAAATTAAAGTTTTTAGGCCAAAATATAAGTAGAAAGGAGAATAACCATGATAAAGAAACATACTGGAATTTTGGTTGTAATATTAATGGTTTTAGCAATTTTGCCTTTTGTAAATGTACAAGCTTTAGAGAGTGCAACAGTTTATAATGAAGAAACTTTAAAAGCGGCGATACAAAATGCAGATATTGATACGATTGTTTTAAGTGAGGATATTGAAACTCATGAAAAAATTAATATTACGAGAGACCTTACTTTAGATGGTGCTAACCATACAATTAAATATGCTGGTACTTTTAAAGGTGGATCAGATAATACAGTATGGGATAGTATCTATGTTTTACAAGTATATAAAGCTGATGTTACAATTAAAAATATCAAACTTACAAATGGTAATGCGGGTTTACTTGTAAATGGAGGTAGAGTTAAACTTGAAGGTAAAATTGATTTATCAGGTAATGGTTTTGGAGGTATGGAACTTGGTAAAGGGGTTGGAGTTACTCAAACACCATATTTAGAACTTGATAAAGATACAGACCTTGTTAATACAACTGAATCTTATGAGAGACCAACTGTTTGGGTACCTGATGATACGGAGAAAGCAAGAGTTGTAGTTGATGGGAAAGACGTTACTTTCAAAGCTGGTGATGAGTTATCAATTTCAGAGTTTGAAGAAATTATGGAAATGAATAACCCTGAGACTGGAGATACAATTTTATTGTTTGGAGTATTAGGTCTTGTTGGTTTAATCTCTTTAGGTTTTGGATTAAGAGAATTAGTTATAAATAATAAATCATATAAAAAGGAACTTTAACGAGTTTCTTTTTTAATTAGCTTAGCGTGTAAAACTATTCTTTTACCAAAATTATTGTAACAGGTAGATAGAGTTAAGATTTTATCATTGGCATCTAGGGTTGTGTTAAAATCATGAATACTGCGATTTTTTAGGGTATTTAGAAATTCTAAATAGTTTTCGGGTTCTGAAAAGTTACTGGTTATGTAATAGCTTTCTTTATCTATTGTATATACACTTATGGTTTCAAAGATATAGTTGTTATTGGGAGTTGATATTTTAATAATGTGATTATTTATATTATTTAGGTATTCTTCAGTTAAAATATTTATTAGAGGGCCAAACATAGTTCCATCAAGTCTTCTATGGCCATAAATAATGGTGTTATCATTTAAATTATCAAAGTTATTGCGATAATCAGAGAAAATCCAGCCGGCTTTATTTATTTCATGATTAAAAGAATGCGTTAGATAATAGTCATTATTGGTAGTTTGAACAACAACATTATTGATGGAGGTTCCTTCTACTTTTATCCAACAGATAGTATCTTTATTTTGTTTTAATAAATCGGTAAAATCGACTTCTAAAAAGGGAACTGTTACATATTTATAGTAGATATCAGATAAATTTTTAGGGGGATTATATAAGCTTTGGGGATAATTGCTAGTATTGTTTATTTCTTTTTGGGGTGTTCTTTTGATATTGGTGATTAAAGATTTGGTTTGTTGGTTATCTTTTAAATAGAGATAAAATTGATTAAAAGATATTCCAAGAAGAATTAGTGAAATAGTTATAATTATTAGAGATTTTATTTTTCTTTTTGACATATTAATCCCCTACTTTATTAATATTTTAAGAAAAAATTAAATAATTATACTAAAACAAAAGAGTAAAGAAAAAGAATCTTTACTCATGTAATATATTAAAAGGCCGTAAAGGGTTGGCCTCTTGCCCATATATGATATAGCAATATGGGCAAGTATAAATATATAAATTAATCTATTTTAACAACAAATGGATTAGAAGTAGTGCCCTCTCCACCTTCAATAAATGGTGTATCAGCTTTCAAATTTATTACTGGACGTAAACCAAGCCGAGTATCAGTCACACCCGCAAGACTAAGATAACCAGAATCAACTACAAAGAACACCTGAGCACTGCTACCGCTAAAGATATATGGTGACATTGTCCAGTAATATTGATTATTATATAAATAATAATTTCTATTAATATAACTTGATGAACCAAAGCCGCCTCCTGCAAACATTACCTCATCTGCAGTTATTAGTCCTACTGGTACATTTACATTATCAACCTTTAAGATTTGATTACCTTTTTCACTACCTGGCGTTGTAAATAAATCATTTTTTTGAGAACATTTAAATGATGGTATTTTATTAGTTGTTATTCTTACATAAGCTCCATAATATGTTGTTCCACTACTTCCAAAACCATAACCATTTTTATTCGGTGTTCCACCTGAAGCATTTGCATATGGTGTTCTATCATTACAAAAACCTGCATTTCCATCTATATAATCTGTTTTTGCTTTTTCTGGTAATTCGTTTCCTTCATACCATTTTTTTAATTCTTGCAAAATATTACTTGGTGTTGTATTGGCATGGGCTTCATCATATGAACTTGAAGAAGTTTTGCCGTACATAAATCCTACATATGCATTATCATTAGAACTATCATTGTATTTTTTATTTGTTACAGTTGTTACAACAGTATCTGATGCTTTTCTATTAGTACTTGAGCCATTATATATTAGTCTTATACTTCCATCTCCATTTATTCTTACTATTTGCCAATAAGTTTTATCTATCTTTACCCAATTTTTTGTTGGTACTCCCCTAAAGTAATATGTTACTCCATCATTATCTTTTGCTTGACATAACAAATCAGCACTTGTTTCATTGGGTAAAGCTTCTGTAACTTCTCCTGTGTTTTCGTCTATTGCTGGACATCCATTTTCAGATAATGTTAAACTGGGAAATTTTTTTAAAGTATCCTTAGCAGATAACTCTTTATAATATAAATAACATTTTGTTCCTTCTTTATTAAAATTATTTATTGTTAGTTGTTTTGTATATCTATTCCAACTTAGAGTTGCATCATTACTACATTCGCTTTTTTTCAAATCTAAAGAATATTTTATTTCTTCCGGTACTTTTCCATCTTCTTGCCTTTTATAATTTCCGTTTTCATCTGCTACATATACTGCCATGATATTTATATCAGCATTTGTCTCACTTTTCTCTACTGTTACCTCTCCACTAAAAGTATTTCCTATATCTTGATTTTGGTTATTTTCTATATCTTCAGTATTCGGATATTCTATTACTACATAATAATATACTTCTTTACCTTCTTCTGTTGAAGTTATATATTCATCTTCTGCTAATATTATTTTAGTATTATTTTCACTTCTTTCTATTGTTCCTGTATATATTTCTTTTCCTAATTCTTGTAAATTATTTATATTACATACCTCATGTAATAATTGTTTTCCATCTACTATTTCTCTTTTCTTTTCACAACTTGCTTCTACTTCTATTTTTTTATCACTTTTATATACTTTATAGTTCAAACTTGTGTATAAACTATTTATTCCTTTCCATATTAAATTATATGGAATAAGTTCATTATTACCTGTTGCAGTTACTTTAATACTTGATACTTTAGTATGTCCGGGATATATAAATTCGTCATTAAAAGATAATTCCCCTTCTACCTTCATTTTAGTTCCATTTAAAGTTGCTGTCTTAACTGTCAAACTTGCACCACTACCAGAAGTTAAACTTCTACCTACAAAGTATGCAAAAGAAATGCTTACTCCAATTAATAATCCAAACACTACTAACAATACTTTTTTATTCTTCATAACTCTACTTCCTTTAATATACGTATTAATAATACGTTTTGTATATAATTATATATAACATAATTTCAACGTATTGTCAATACAAATTTAAGTATAATTTTTATAGTATTTGTTATAATCAAATATATAGGTGATCTTAATGGAAATAAAAGCAAATGACTATCAACCAAATGAAATATTAAGATTTATGAGACAAGCTACTGAATTAACTCAAAAAGAGTTTGCTAAAAATATTAATAAATCTGAACATTGGTGTCAATCTAATGAACTGGGAAGAAGTAATTATTATTTTAAAGATTTATTAGTAATTGCTAAAAAATATAATTTTGATATACTTATTAAGAAAAAATAATATAATATTTTTTGAAAATTATGGAGTAAGCATATGAATAAAGAAGACAATGATTATTACTATTATGTTGCCAGAGTAAATATAAAAAAATATCGTAAACTTAAGGGCTATATAGCTCAAGAATTAGCCGATAAAACTGGTTTAACTCATCAATTTATTAGAGATTTAGAAAGTTTAAAAATTACTCGGAGACCTAGATTAGATACTTTAGTAAATATTGCTAATGCTCTAAATGTTGATATAAAAGACTTACTTGATGATAAAGATATTAAAGAATAGTTTAAAAATTATTCTTTTATTTTAACTTAAATATATTTACTAAAGCAAATAAAAAGGACGCAAACTAATTATTAAATAATAATTTAGATAAGCGTCAATTTTTTTTATTTTAGATATCTAACCTTATTACAATATCGCTTTCTGGATAAGCAACACATGGATGGAAATAATCATTTTCAGCTTCGGCTTTTTTTAAACTACTACCAACCATTTTTATTTTACCATCTAAGAGAATACTACGACAATAACCACAAGTTCCTACCCGACACATAGATGGTGCTTTTATTCCAGCTTTTTCCATAGATACTAATAAGGTCTCATCACTTTTACATTTGGTAATAATAAAATCATTTTTTAAGATAACTTTTAAATCATAAGTTTCAATCATATTAGGAGTGTATTCAATAGAGAAATTTTCAAAATGAACAGATTTTTTAGGAATATTAAATTCAGCTAAAATTTCATTCATAGTTTTATAAATTTCTTTAGGGCCACACATAAAGATCGTATTAAATTCTTTGATATAAGGCTCAATCATACTTTTGGTTATATGACCAGTTAAATAGCCTTCTTTTTCTTCACGAGTTAAAGTTACTAAAATATTTACTTTCTTACATTTTTTATTTAAAGTTTCAATTTCTTTTTTAAAGATTATATCAGCCTCTGTTCGAACAGAATATATAATAGTTAAATTATAATCATCAATACCATCATATATAGCGTATGCCATAGACATAAAGGGAGTTATTCCACTTCCACCGGCGATTGCAATAACATTTTTTTCATCCCTTATTTTATTATAACCAAATCCTCCGATAGGTTTAGAAATAGTTAGGCCATCTCCTACTTTTACCTCATCAAGCATAATATTACTTACTAAACCATTTTCTACTCTTTTAATAGTTATGCGATATTCATTTAGAGATTTTTTAGGAGAAGAAGAAAGAGAGTACGCTCTAGTAACATAGGCATCATCTATAAACATTTTAAGACTAATATACTGTCCTGCTTTAAATGGTTCTAATTTATAAGTAGATTTTTCTTCATCAGGAGTTAATATAAAGCTTTTGGTATCTTTAGTTTCTTCGATAATTTCTTTTATTTTAACATATTGAATATTATTTATACTTTTACTTAGTTTATCTAAATAAGTATCAGGTATTTTTTTATTAGAGTATTCTTTTATTATATTTTGGCGTTCATTTTTTAATGCTTCAATTTTATTCATTTTTACTACCACCTTTATTTAATAATTTATCAGTTACATAAATACCACTATGGAAAGAATTATCGGCATTACTTCCAAATACAGAACTTGATCCTACAAAACTTATACCTTCAATTTGTTCAGATTCATAAGAGATAAGGCGATGGATACTAGCATCATAACCTTTTTTACTATAGCCATATAAACTACCATTTACACTGCCACTATATTTTAAGATGGTTAGAGGGGTTGCAATTTCTATTTCTTCAATATATTCTTCTATATCAATATTAAAATGATTTTCAAATTTAGTGATTAAATCTTGGGCTATATCTGTTTTTAGAGTTTCATAGTTTGTTTTATCTAAAGCATTTAGAGCATCTCCATAATAGGTCTTTTTTAGAATAACAATGGTGGTATTTTTAGGACTCGCCTCTTTATTATAAACATTAGGTACTACTACCTCATAGGTATCATGATATAAATCATTCATAGTTTTAATACAGGCATCACTATTTAAAGTATTATAATGGTAGTATTTATAGTTTTTTAAACCTAATTCTTCACAAGATTTATTTAAACCTAAGAAGACAATAATACCATTTGGAGATAAGCTTCTAGCATTTTCAAGTTTATTTACGTCTTTCATTTCAAGGGTATATAAGTCTTTAAAGAAATATCTTTTAAAGATATCACCAATAATATTTTTAGCTTTATATTCTAAATTATCTTTAGTTTTAACAAGAAATAAATTATCTTTTTTAGTGACATTTACAACCTCAGAATTATAGTATATTTTACCTCCCCCACTTTGATATTTTTTAACTAATTTTAAAGTAAAACTTAAAGATTTAGTATTTAAAATAACGTCTTTTTTAAATATTAATTTATATATATATTCAGCAAAATCAATAAAGTTTAGTTTACTCAAATTAATTCCTAAATCTACCCAAGTATAACTTAGAATATAGATACTTACTAAAGGGATTTTTAAATCTTTTAGAGTATCTAAAGTAGTTTTATCTAAATATTTATAAAAGTTAGGATATTCTTCTTCATTTGGTTCTTGGTTATTTTCTATAATTCTTAGAGCCTCATGAACCTCTTTAGTTATTTTAATAAATTCTTTTAGACCTGGTAAAGAACCTTTTTTGACATTTTCAATATTAAAGATAAAATCTTCAAAATTACCTTTAACCTCAAAATTAAAGTTTTCATTATCTAAGACTAAAGCATTAAAAGGAATTACAGTAGTATCAAGATTTAAATCAAAACGTTTTAATAGTTTTTGGAAAGTTCCTATATTATCTTTAGTACCATAATCATATATATCATATAAAGAAGTATCAAATTCAAAACGACCTCTTTTAAAAGTAGTAGTCATTCCTCCGGGTAAGCTATTTTTTTCTAAGATAACTGTTTTTTTATTTTTAGATACTAAATTTAGACCAGCACTTAAACCACCTAGGCCAGCGCCTATAATTAAATAATCATAAATCATTTTTATATCTCCTTTTTATTTATAAATGTTTCAACTTCAGGCATATCTACTCCATATTCTCTTATATATTGGTGATGCTTAGAAAGCATATTATAACAGTATTCGATTAGATTATGGGTTTCTAGTTCAGGAATATTAAGATATTTTAAAGCTTTTAGAATTAGATGATAGCGATCTATTTCATTTAAAACGCGCATATCAAAGGGAGTGGTAATGGCTCCTTCTTCTTTATAACCACATACGTGTAAGTTATTATTGTGTCTTTTATAGGTAAGTTCATGAATTAAATTAGCATAACCATGGAAAGCAAAGATTATTGGTTTATCTGTGGTAAATAATTCATCATATTCTGAGTCGGTTAAACCATGAGGGTGATTGGTGTTGCTTTCAAGTTTCATTAAATCGATTACATTTATAACACGTATTTTTAAAGATGGTAGATAGGTATGGAAAATATTTGCAGCTGCGATTATTTCAAGAGTTGGAGTATCACCAGCACAGCCTAAAATAATATCGGGGTTATTATTATCATTGCTTATAAATTCTAGTTTACCAATACCTTTAGTACAATGAGCAATAGCAGTATCTTTATCTAACCATTGATATGATGGGTGTTTACTTGCAACAACAACATTGATATAATTTTTAGTTTTGGTAATATGGTCGAAAGTAGAAATTAGAGTGTTAGCATCAATTGGTAGATAGATTCTTACAATGTCAGCTTTTTTAGTTATTATATGATTTAAAAAACCGGGGTCTTGATGGGTATAACCATTGTGGTCTTGTTGCCAGACATGACTGGTTAAAAGAATATTTAGACTGGATATAGGTTTACGCCAAGGAATTTCTTTACTGATTTTTAACCATTTAGCGTGTTGAGAGACCATACTATCAATAATTCTACTGAAAGCCTCATAAGTGTTAATTAAACCATGCCGGCCTGTAAGTAAATAACCTTCTAACATACCTTCGGCACAGTGTTCAGATAAAATTGAATCAATAACCGCCCCATCAGTATTAAGGTATTCATCCGAATCGATGCTTTCAGCATTCCATTTACGATTGGTAACCTCAAAAATATGATTTAGACGATTGGATAGAGCTTCATCAGGCCCAAAGATACGGTAATTATCTTTATTTTGTTTGATAATATCTCGAATATATTGGGATAAAGTAAGCATATCACTTGCTTTAACTCCTCCCGGTTCTGGAATATCTATCATATAATTTCGAAAGTCAGGTAAATCTAATTCTTTTAGAATACTGCCTCCATTAGCTCGGGGATTTAAACCCATACGATAGTTTCTATCGGGAATTAATTCTTGAAGGCCTCTTTTTAAAGTGCCATTGCTATCAAAAAGTTCCCAGGGGCGATAGCTTTTAAGCCAGTCCTCGAAAATTTCTAAATTGCCTAGATGGTCTTTGTCTACCAAAAAGGGAACTTGGTGAGATCTAAAACTACCTTCGATTGGTTTATTTAAAATTTCTTTAGGTCCAGTCCAGCCTTTGGGAGTTTCTAAAATTATCATTGGCCAAATTGGTCTGGTATAATCATGATTTTCGATAGCATTTTTTTTAATTGCAAAGATTTTTTCAACAATTAAATCTAAAGCATAAGCCATTTGTTCATGAATTTGGGCAGTAGTTTTGTAAGAAACAAAGATGGGGTCCCAACCGAGGCCTTTAAAATACATGGTTAGTTCTTCTTTACTGATACGAGCTAATATGGTTGGATTGGCTATTTTATAACCATTTAGGTGGAGAATTGGTAAAACTACCCCATCTGTTAGAGGATTTAAAAATTTATTTAATTGCCAGCTGGCGGATAAAGGTCCTGTTTCAGCCTCCCCATCACCAACAACACAGGCAGCCCATAAAGTAGGATTATCTAAGACAGCTCCAAAAGCATGAGCAAGACTATAACCTAACTCCCCTCCTTCGTTTATAGAACCCGGAATTTCAGGAGCAACATGACTAGAAGTACCACCAGGAAAACTAAATCTTTTGAAAAGTTTTTTTAATCCTTCTTCATCATAAGTAACCTCGGGATAAAATTCAGTATAAGTTTTTTCTAAGTAAACATTGGAATAAGCAGCTCCCCCACCATGACCAGGGCCACTGATATAAATCATATCTAAATCATTTTTAATGATAATACGATTAAGATGGGTATAAATAAAATTTTGACCAGGAGTGGTTCCCCAGTGACCTACTAATTTAGATTTGATATGCTCTAAAGTTAAAGGTTCTTTTAATAAGGGATTATCTTTTAAATATAATTCACAAGCTGAAAGATAATTTAAAGCGCGAAAGTAGGCATCTAATTTTTCTATTTCATTAACCTTTAATATTCTTTCCATAGTATCACTCTATTCTAAATATTATTATAACAAAGTTAGCATAAAAAAACTATATTTATAAGATAATTTTTTTATTAAATTATAAATATAGTTGGTAGTTTTTTTCGTTTTAATTCTTCATTTTTGAGATTAGTTAGTTGGTAGTTTTTAAAATAGTTATAAAATTAAATTGATTACTTTGTAATACTTCTTATAATTGGGATTTTTAGTATATTAATAAAAATGGGACTAATTGGATAAGTTGGTACTAGTCTAAATTTAGGAAATAGTACTTAACTTGTTAAATTAGGTATTTCTTTTTTATTTTATGCAAGTTCTTTTGAAAAATCATAACATTAACATAAAAACGTACTAGCTAAAAGTACGTTTTCTATTTTTACTCGAATTTTCGAGTTTGATATCACTTTGGTGGAGAATGTGGGATTCGAACCCGCGACCCTCTGCGTGCAGGGCAGATGCTCTAGCCAGCTGAGCTAATTCCCCAAAGAACATAACTATCTTAACATATAAGATAGCTAAAATCAAGTGTTTTTTTAAAATTATACAATTTTAACATAACCTTTTTCGATTTCTTCTAATGCTCTGCCTAACTCTTTTTTATTAACATAATCTTTTTCTTTCATTTGAAAGTGTCTTTTTTCTAACATTTGTTTACTTCTTTTAGAAGAAACATGAACTAAAATATATTTAGAATTAACTACATTCAAAATTTTATCTATTGATGGATATAACATTTTGAACCCTCCTCTATAGTAATATAATACTAGATTTTTAGATTTCTTTAAAGAGTTGCTGTAAAGTTTTGACATAAGATTTACAAATATTTTTTATTTCTTTTCTAATTTTCTTTTTTCAAGATTATCTAACCATTCTTCGAGTTTAAATAATTGAGCATCTGATAGTTTAGTTTTATCAACATTTAATAAGGAATAATTAGGTGAAACAAGTCTTTCATTAATTTGGTCAATTTCACTTACAAACATGGCAATATCAAAAAGTTTTCGATAGCTAAATTTAGATGATCTTCGGCATAGCGCAGTAATAAAACTAGTTATTCTTTCATGCAAAATGGGAGGAGAAAACGGTATTTCTAAAGCTTCTAATAATAAGAAATATTCATCTAAATGATATTTATAGGTTGGAAAAGTAGTTAAAAATTGATTTAAAAATTTGGGGTTTTGATTAATATTTAGGAAAATTCGGTGAGATAAGTAGTTTAGATTAAAATATTTTTCATGAGGTTTATAGGGTATAGGAATTATAAAGTCAGTTTTATCTCTTTTGTAGGTTATAACTAAAGGTTTAGCGATATTAGAATTAGAGATAATATTTTTGATTTTAAGAAATGTTTTTAAAGTATCAGGATTAGAAAAACTCATAGTAAAGGTGGTTAATTTTTTTAGATTATTGTTTTCAATAATAGTTCTATCTAACTCTTTTTCAAGATTTTGTAAATTTAATTTAGTTAGATGCTCTTTTTTATTTTGACCATTATCTAAAGCTAGATAATACTTCATACTACCACCTACTTATTAAGTTAGTATAACCTAAAAATTAAAGATAATCAATAAGCCATGCTTCTAAAATAGCTTTGTCTTTGTTATTTTTAGCAAGTTTTAGCATATCTTCAAATAATTCTTTATTTATTTGGTTTAGTTTAATATGTTTCATAACAATAGTTTTGAGAAATTCTGAAAAATCAAAAAATTCTTTGGGGAGAGTAGAACTGTTTTTATTTAAAATATCAATTATAGCTTTTTCTTCGGTTATTTTAGAGGTGGTTATTAATTCATCTAGTAAAACATTTAATGTAGAGGTGGTATATATATTTAAAACATAATTGTCGATTAAGAATTGATTGTCCTTATTTAAAGATTCTCTAATTTTTAAATAGTTATCTAATTTAATAGTTTTGATTAAGTTGTAGCTGAAATCTTTAATTAAAGGTAAAAAATCAGTATCGGAAAGTAATTCTTTTACGGGATATTTATTTAACAATTCTAGCCAACAAGTTATAGCTTTAGAAGTATCTATTTCAAGAAGTTTATTTAAAATTTTTAGAATTGTTAAGATGTCAGTGTCAAATTCAAGATTGTCTTTTAATGTATTGTAGATTTTTAACTCTTTTGTTCCATCTTTCATAATATCACCTAAGATAATTTTATCATATAATTAACCAATTGTAAAACATTATGCAAATAAACTCCAAAAAATGATTATCGCTTTAATTTTTGAGACAATTAGGTGGGTGATTTAGATGCAATTTACAAGAATGAAGGAAATTAGAGAAGAAGCTGGTTTAAAGCAAGCAGAAGTAGCTCAAGCTTTAGGTGTAACAAAAGGTTCATACAGTATGTGGGAGTGTGGAGCTGATACTATTCCTCTTAGAAGGTTAAATCAGTTTTGTAATTATTTTAATGTTTCTATTGATTATGTAGTTGGTTTTAATAATAAAAGAAAATATGCTAATTCAAAACCAGATATTAAGCTTAAACTTACGGGCGAAAATTTAAAGAAAATTAGAATTAAGAAAGATTTAACTCAAGTAAAGATTGCGGAAGAATTAAAAATTAATCAACCTACTTGGAATAGATATGAAAATAGTAAAACTTTAATATTAACTGTTGTTTTAGTTGAACTAGCAAAAAAATATCATTATTCTATAGATAAAATTTTAGGTAAAGACCGAGATGAAGATATAAAATAGACTTTTTCATTAGTTTATATTAAGAAATTGGGGATTTAATTGTAAAAACTCTTGATTTTTGATTATAATTATAATATAATGATATTGCATTTTAAATGAGTGCTCTTTAGAGTTGCGCCCTTAGCTCAATTGGATAGAGCGTTAGACTACGGATCTAAAGGTTAGGGGTTCGACTCCCTTAGGGCGCACCATATAAATCGAGAAGTAGCACAATTTGGTAGTGCACTTGGTTTGGGACCAAGGGGTTGCAGGTTCAAATCCTGTCTTCTCGACCATTTTGATTATAAAGTCCCCTATTTCGGGGGCTTTTATAATAAACTGATATTCATAACCCTTAAAAAACACTTAAATATTTTATTTTTATTTCATAATAATTACTAATTTTTGTTTCTTAAACATTAATGGGTGATGGCTTAAAAATTGAGCCATCATTTATTTTGGTAATAATACATAATTTAAGTGTTTTTAAAATATTTGAAATTTAAAAGAGTGATGAAATTTATTCATCACTCATAAAGGTGCAAGAACTATAAATCACCTAAATAAATTATATGTTAAAATATTAAAAAAGCAATAAACTATTAGAAGAGAAAAAGCCTATTTAATTGTAGGCTTTTTAATTTTAAATCGTTCTAGTTAATATTCTATTATTGTTACTACTTAATATCCCATCATTATTTAATGTTCCAATGGTATAGCTTAATTCATTTCTGGTGAAAAGTTTAACTATAAAGCTAACACATTTTTCATGATTATTTTTGCAAGTTTTTTGCTCATTACTCAAGTGTGTTCCCATAAAAATGGTTCTTAAACCTTGGGTAATAGAATTATTTTGCTCTTGAAACATAATATA
>CANPVV010000032.1 GCA_947581835.1 uncultured Bacilli bacterium | reverse complement strand
TATTTATGACAAAAAGAGAATTAGCTCTATTTATTATAATAATCCTCCTATTTATTCTAGTATTTGTAATACTATTTAAATAGAAAAAGCACACTAACGCTCAACTGGAGTATTAGTGTGCAAAACCAATTTTGGAAATGTACCTAACCATACGAAAGTTAAGTATATCCTTTTTATTTTATGCAAAATCTGCTTGACATATTCATAATATCATAAAAATGCCTTTTTTTCAAGAGTACTTACATATGTCCTAACTTATTATTTAATTATAATAAAGAAAATAATAAAAAAATAGTCAAAAATTTAAATAATTTTATTTCTTTATAAAATTTTAAGGGGTAAATAAGAGGTAAAATTAATTAAAAATAAGAAAAACCCCGATAAATTCGGGATTTAATCACAAAATGGTGCTGAATGACTGAATTGAACAGTCCTTTGATGCTTACCATGCATCTGTTTTACCACTAAACTAAATCAGCATAACTAAATTATAACAAGAAAGTAGTCATAAAGCAAGAAGTATGTTATAATATTTTTGAAAGTTGGTGTTGTAATGAATGTACCAAATCATGTTGCTATAATCATGGACGGTAATGGAAGATGGGCAACTAAACGTGGTCTAAAACGTAGTGCTGGTCACTTAGAAGGCAGTAAAACCTTAGAAAAATTGGCAATTCATGCTCAAGATATGGGAGTAAAAGTATTAAGTGTCTATGCTTTTTCTTGCGATAATTTTAAAAGAGACCCTGAAGAAGTAACCTATCTCATGAATTTAATAGTCAAATATTTTAATACAAAATTTGAAAAAATTGCTAAAAGGGGAATAAAAGTCTTAGTATCAGGTCGTAAAACTAATCTTCGTCCTGACGTTTTAGAAGCTATTAAAAATATTGAAGAAAAAACAAAAAACAATGATAAAGGTATTTTAAATATCTGTTTTAACTATGGTGGTCAAGAAGAAATAATTGATGCTTCCATAAATCTTGCCAAAGACATTAATAATGGCCTGGATATAACTACCTTCACAAGAGAAGACTTCTATAAATACTTATATCATGACCTTCCTCCAATTGACTTATTAATAAGAACTGGAGGCGAACTTCGCATCAGTAATTTTATGCTTTATGAAATGAGTTACAGTGAATTTTATTTTACCAACACTTATTTTCCTGATTTTAATAAATCGGAATTTAATAAAGCTTTATTTATTTATCAAAATCGTGACCGACGCTTTGGTGGTTTAAATGCTTCAAAAAACAATTAAATTTTTAGATAATCATCGCTTTTTACTAGTTTTACTTTTACTTATTCTTTTTATTATCCTATTTTTTATAGTCTCTATCTTTATCTTTTTTAACTACAATTTTAAACCACTTGCTTGTACTAAAAACATTGATGAAAATACTTGCTACCACGATAATATTAAAATTCTAAAAGAGCCACAAACTATCAAAGAAACAATTTTTAAAAATTATGCCCAAGAACTCCAGACTCTAAAAACAACTTATAGTCTCCCCGAATTTAATTATTATACTGCCTATTATTACACCAAAATATCTGAATTAGATTATGAAAAAAATAAACGTAATGAAACCCTTTATGAATTTTTTACATACTATTCCAACACCTATAAATTAACAGAATTTTATCAAACTAACAATCTTTTCTATGAAATATTTTATCCCTACAAAATAGGTTAAAAAAGTTTTTACTTTATCTCTATTTTGTAGTATAATACATATAGTTGAAAACGGAGGCCTATTTATGAAATTTAAGATTTCCCCTAAAGATTTCCTAATCTTTTGTCTATATTGTGTACTTTTATTATATCTATGTGCCATCGCTGTTCTTAATTTTTCTTCTTTTATTAATGAAGGAGAATTTTATGGCCTACTTCCTTTTAAAGCTTTCACTAAAGATTATATATTTTTAACTTTATTTATGTTTGTAATCTCTTTAATTTTTATCTTTACTAGTGTTTCATCTTATGTTTTTAGTAAAGAAAAAGGTCGAGGCATTGGTTTAAAATTAGGCGAAAAAACCGAAAGTGGTTATGCTCGTTGGAGTACGGAAAAAGAAATGAAATCCGACACTGGAATTGTTAAAGTTGACCCTAAAGCTGATACTTTAAGTGCTGCTGGTATTCCTTTAATCAATAATGGTAAAGAAATTTGGGTTGATAATGGCGAATATCATAACTTAGTTATAGGTTCTACTGGATCAGGTAAAACTCAAACGATAGTTAAACCAATGGTTAATTTACTTGCTAAAAAAGGGGAGTCCATGATTATTACCGACCCTAAAGGTGAAATTTATAAATATGCTGCCCAAGCCCTTAAAGAGCGAGGCTATAAAATAATTGTCCTAAACTTTAGAGAACCAAGTCATGGTAATGCCTGGAACCCTCTAACTTTACCATATCGTTATTATAAAGAGGGAAACACCGATAAATCTACCGAGTTATTAGACGATGTCGCTTTAAATATTTTATATGACCAAACAAAAAAGAGTAGTGATTCTGATTTCTGGGAAAAAAGTGCTGCCGATTATTTTTCAGGTCTTGCTTTAGGTCTATTCTATGATGCAGATGAAAAAGAGGTTAATCTAAATAGTATTAATTACATGAGTAGTATGGGTGAAGAGCGCTATGCGACCTCTACTTATATTAAAGAATATTTCAATTTAAAAGGCCCTGAATCAAGTCCCTATATTTTCGCTTCCAACACAATTAATGCTCCAAATGAAACAAAAGGTGGAATCCTATCTACTTTTCGTCAAAAAATTCGCCTTTTCTCATCCCGTGAATCTTTAAGTGAAATGCTTGCTTATAGTGATTTTAAAATGGAAGATATTGGCCGTGAGAAAACTGCTGTATTTATGATTATTCATGATGAAAAGAAAACTTATCACTCTTTAATGACTATTTTTATTAAACAATGTTATGAAACTTTAATTGACGTTGCCCAAGAAAATGGAGGTAAACTTCCATATCGTACTAATTTTATTCTTGATGAGTTTGCCAATATGCCGCCTTTAAAAGACGTCGATTCTATGGTTAGTGCCGCCCGTTCTAGGGATATTCGTTTTACATTTATTATCCAAAATTTTGCCCAATTAAACGACGTTTATGGAAAAGAAGTTGGTGAAATTATTAAAGGTAACTGTGGTAATTTAGTTTACTTAATTTCAACTGAACTTGCTGCCTTAGAAGAAATATCAAAAATGTGTGGGGAAGTAAAATCTAAAGAAAAAGATAAAACCGCCTCAACTCCTTTAGTAACTGTCTCTGACTTACAAAAACTTAAATTATTTGAAGCTATCATAATTCGTCTTCGTAAAAATCCGTTTAAAACTAAACTTGAACCAGACTTTAAAATGGATTGGGGTATGACCCGTACTGAAGCTCCTTATCCTGAAAGAGAAATTAAAAAGATTGAATTATTTGATATCAAAAAATTTGTTACTGAAGAAAAACGTAAACAAATGATGAATAATCTTGAAAATAAAGATAATTCTCTAAATCCTTTTGCCAACAATTTTGGTAATCCTTTTATTCCTAATTCTCCCGGCATAGGTCTAAATCCTTCTCCTGCATTTAACCCATCACCATTAAATAATGATTTATTTAATAAACCAATGGGAAGTCTAACCGATGAAGAAATTGATAACATGATGAAAGATATCGACCGCCGTTTAAAAGAATTAGACGAGGAAGAGGCTAGGGAAAAAGCTGCGGCAGTAAAGAAAAATTCACCAATTGATTTACCTAAAAAAGAAGAACAACCAGCGATTAAAGAATCTAATCAAACTTATGATATAAATCTAAATATTACTAATCCAGAAAAACAAGAAAGCGAGCCACCTAAAGAAAATAGATTCTTTACAAGTCCTCTAACTGATTTTGAAACTCCTTCCAACGAAGAAATAAAACCTCAATTAAAAAACAATATCGAACTTAAAGAATCTACTCCAAGCACCATCCCAACTAATTTCCAACCTATCGAAGAAGTAGAAAAAGTAACAGAAGACTTAAAACAACCTGAAAATACACCTAAAGAACATGAACCTGTCCCATCAATAGATATGCCACCAAAACTACCACCTGAAAAACCATCTATTGAAGAACCAACTCCACCAAAAACAACTCCTACTATAGAAGAAGAGAGTAAACCCAAAATAAATGTTGATGCTGACAGTATTATCGTAAACGAAAATGTAATAACAGATGATGAATTTTTTGATGATTTCTTTGGTGAATAGGGCCTTTATTATAAGGCTCTATTTTTATTTTTAATAAAATATATTAGTGATTGTTATGAAAAGATTAAATATTTCCAATTACCATTCTAATATGGGAACTTTAATTGATATCCAAAATCCTCTCGACTATCAAGAATATCATCATCCCGACAGTATTAACATTCCCTATGAAACTTTACTCTTAAACTACAAAACTCTTTTAACCAAAAACAAACCATATTTTATAGTTTGCAATAAAGGAACTAAATCTCGTAAAGCCGTTGCTATATTAGAATTTTATGGGTATGATGTAACCCAAATGAGTTATGAATAAGACTTCTAATTAAGAAGTTTTTTTCATATATTTAACCGGTGATTAAATTGTTTATAGCTCATCGCGGTCTTGTAACTAAAGATACTAAAGAAAACACTATTCCAGCCTTTTTAGGAGCCATTAAAAATGATGCTTATGCTGGCTTTGAACTAGACGTCTACACCTCTAAAGACCATGTCTTTGTTATTCATCATAACCCCTTAATTGCAAATAAATTTATCTGGAACTACACCTATAAAGAATTACAAAAAAAGGGCGTAGTAAGACTAGTTGACGTCCTAAAATTAAAACATTCCAAAATTATTTTAATTGATATAAAAGATATTAATATCAATATTTCTGAGTTTTCTCGTCTTTTAAATAAATACCGTCATCATAAAATCTATGTTATGAGCTTTTTTAACAGTGTCCTAAAAAAATTTCCTAAAACCACTTTTAAAATCGGCCTTCTAAACTATGTTTTAAATACCACCAACCCATATAACTATGATTTTATCTGCTTACTTTATGATATAACCTCTAATTCTTTAATAAATGCTTTTAAAAAAGAAAATATCCCCGTCTTCATCTATGCGATAAGTCCTAAAGATAAATTTATCTATAAAGATACTTACTATATTATCGATGCTAAATTATTACCTAAAACCTAACTTTTAGTTTTCTTTTTAACTAAATACATAAAAGGAAATATCATACCTATAGCCATAAAAAATGCTAAAAAAGGTAAAATATAATACAATCTAAGTTCATTTACATAATTAAACCCAAATATCATATCTACTATATAAATAGAACCAATTAGAATACCCCATAAAATAGCTTTATTATATTTTATTGGTAAAGTCTTTTTAAGAGAAAAAATTGCCATTGTTGCTGTAATATAAATATCCATCACCCAAACTAGTGAAAATATATTTTCTACTTTTTCAATAAACTTAAATATCTTTAACTGTTTTAGCACAATATACTCTGGAAATCTAAATATTTTTACTAAATTTTCTCCTAAAGCTCCATTAATACAAACAACCATCAAAATAATTGTAATAGCCCCCACCACATAATTTGTTAAATTTCCTTCTCCCTCATTATTAAAATGAAGAGTTAAAACATTAGGTAAACTACTAACTCCCGCAAAAGTTATAACATTCATTAAAAATGATGAAGGTGTATTTGTAAGTATCGGTAAAAAGTTAGTTGCCTCAAAAAACACACTTAAACCTAAAACTGCTAAAATAACCATTATAATACTAAACACCATCATAAAAGTTGCTACTCGACTAATTATTTTTAACCCTTTAAAAGCACAATATCCCGCTAAAATTAAAAAGGGGATTAAAACATAAAACTCTGGTGTTGTAACAAGTAAAAAACTAATGGTAAAAGAAACATATAAAACCAAAACATAAATTAAAATAATATAACTAACAACACCCATTAAAATTCTTGCAACTAACCCCCAAACTTTATCTTTTTGATATAATTTATCTAAATCTTGCTTCTTTTTTTCTCTAATAATATAATTATAAAAATAAGTAATAATAACTCCAATTAATAAACCCACAATTGCACCCCAATAGCAATCTTTTCCACTTTGATAAAACAATAGGGAAATTCCAAACCCCAAAAATAAACTTCTCGTTAAAAAATAAACTATATTAGCATTCTTCAAAGTTATTCCACCTCAAATATTAAACCTTTCTTATTTATTTTTAAATCTAAATCATATTTAATATCTTGCCTCATCCATAAATTATAATATTCTTTTCGGTATTTATCATAATAAGTTTTCCCTATATTTAAAGCATTAGACTCTTCTTGCTTTAAAACATTTATTACCTCATTCATTTTATTTTCAATTACTTTCTTAAAAATACTCTCTAAATCTATATAAGCTTGAGTATCCCTTAAATTATAACCACACTCATCTTCATTTAATCTTGCATTTAACTTACCCTTAATAAGTGTATAATTCTCTTTAACATCTATTTTTACACTTGCCTCATATATACTTAAAACTGTTTTTTTATTATCCTTACACTCTTTACTAAATAAAACCGTATTCGCATTAAAATTATTCAATAAATTAAATGTTGCTGCCTCTTCATTTTTAATTATAGTTGCTAATCTAAAATCTTTAAATATTGCCATTCCTTTTAAAACAATTTCTTTATCATCTACACCCACAACAGATGCAACCGCATCTTCTCCTTTACTCATCATCTTATTTAAAGTTTTTGTAAAAGGCTCATAATATCCATCACTTGACGAATTATTACTATGTTCTAACAAATCTACAATAAAACTACTAGCCACCGGTTTTTCCTTCTTAGTTGTACTAATAACGTCTCTTGCTTTTGCCCCACTTGCTACCGTTAAAATTACTTCATTTCTAAATTTACTATTTCTAATCATATACTCTGCAACTTCTAAAAAATCATTTTTCGCCACTTCTTCACTAACAATTGCAATATCTACATGATCAAAATAGGGGACTTTATCCATTAAATTACCACAATTAGTAACTGCCTCAAATACCGTTTTACCACTTCCAGAAACACTATAAGTTGAAGTAGCTCCCGATGATTCACCTTCTTTTTTTGTACTAATAATCTCTAAAGTAACTAAAAAATTATCATCTTCTTTATCAAACCCAATTCCCGATACAATTGCTAAATCATTTAATTCATTATAATCATAACAACCCCCTAAAAACAAAACTAATACCCCCAAAATTAATATTTTCCTCATGCTCCACCCCCTTGTTTAGTAATATTTTTACTTGCAAGCATTTTACTTCTTTTCTTATCTTCCTTTAATGGTTTTTTCATAATAGTCTGAAAAAAGTAATCTTTATCAAAAGGTATTAAAGGATAAAAATAAGGTTTTCCAAAAGTTTCTACTTCATTTATTCTAATTAAAAAGTAAATAAATCCAAAAAGTAATCCCAAAATTCCATAAAAAGAAGCTAAAATCAAAAAGATAAATCGCATAAATCTAAGAGCACTCGTAACCTCTGCCTCTGTAAAAATTAAACTAGCCATAAAAGTAAGTGCAATAACAATTATCATAATTGGCGAAACAATACCCGCCGAAACTGCTGCATCTCCTAAAACGAGTGCCCCTAAAATAGATATAGCACTCCCATAAGAATTAGGAAATCTAATATCACTTTCTCTAAGCATTTCACACACAAAAAGCATGATAAATGCCTCAACTATCGCTGGAAAAGGAACTCCGTCTCGTTGGATAGAAAAACTAACTAAAAGGGGAGTAGGAATCGTCTCTTGATTATAATTTACTAAAGCGATATATATCGCTGGTACAGTCATTGAAAGAAAAAAACATATTATTCTAAGCATTTTTAAAAAATTAATATTTGTACTCTTATTATAATGATCTGCCCCTGGATTAATAAAATCTGCAAAAAAAGCTGGAATAACAATCGCTAAAGGAGAAGTATCAACTAATATAACAATCTTTCCCTCTAATAAACTTCTAACCACATTATCTGGTCTTTCTGTTAAAATATAAGTCGGAAAATGATTTTTATATTCATTATTAATTAATTGCCCAATTTGACTACTATCAATTATCCCATCTATATCAATATTATTAATCTTATCTTTAACCTCTAAAACTAAATCTTTATCACATATATCATCAATATATAATAAACCTACCTTAGTCTTAGTTTTTCTCCCCACAATAAATTCCTCAGTCTTACACGTATTACTCTTAATTCTTCTTTTAACTAATCCCAAATTAATCTGATAATTTTCTACAAATGAATCTTTTGGCCCATTTATCGCTGGTTCTGTATCAGGTGTCGGAATACCTCTATTTATATCTGCTTTAGTCTCTATCGCAAGTATTTCTCTATTTCTAATAATAATCGTAAATCCATTAGTTAAATAAAACTCTATTAAATCCCAATTATCAATTACTTTAGTATTAGGTCCAGGTAAAATACTATCTAAATTATATACCTTCTTAAATCTTTTACTACTAATACTACTTAAATTCTTCAATATATAATCATTAACTTTATCACTTGATGAAATAGTCTCCATATATATAACATAAACTTTATCTAAAAAAGAAAGTCTAATCTCTTTAACAACTAAATCTGGAACTCCCTGAAACTCTTCCTTTATTCTTTTAATAACTTTGAGCATTCGCCTCACCTAACTTTATTATTAAACTTTTTTAGAATAATATTCCAAAATTAAGTACAAAATAATATTGACTAAATCACTATTTTAGTGTAAACTTAAATAGTACTTTCAAATGGAGCAGTACTCAAGAGGCTGAAGAGGGATCCCTGCTAAGGATTTAGGTCGGCGAATGCTGGCGCGGAGGTTCAAATCCTCTCTGCTCCGCCATTTTAAGGTATGTAAACCGAAAATTTTCGGTTTTTTTCTTTTTTTTCACCAAATTTTGATTAAAAGAATATAATATAATGCATAATATATTATAGGCATATTTCACATAAAAAGGGGAGTTTTCCAAAATATACCAATCTAAAAATTGCTATTCTAACACTAAAAAAATTAAATTTCCAGTATTTTTTGAAAAAATGTCAAAATAACCCGCATTTATTGTCTAATTTTCTAAAAATTTAAAATAACAATATTGACACTAACTCCAATATGTGATAAGCTTATATACGAAAAGGAGGAAAAAAGATGAAGAATCTTAAAAAGTTATTAGGTTTAATGGTTATTTCATGTGCAGCTTTTGGTGCAGTTAACTCAGTTAGTGCTGCATCAGAATGCTCTGACAATGCTGACGCAATGCTAAACAACAAATGTGAAGCTGATTTATTTAATGCGTTAAAAGACGCAAAAAATGGCGACACAATCAAATTATTAAAAACATCTGATTGGTCTACTGCAAATAAAGCTATAACAATCAACAAAGAAGTTACTATTGATTTAAATGGTAAAAGTATTACTGTTTCAGATTCATTCGGATTAGTAGTAGCAAAAGGTGCTAAACTAACTTTAACAGGAAGTGGAAATATTTCAAATAGTGATACTGCTAGTAGTACTGCAAAGCAACTAATTAAGGTTGAAGCTGGCGCTACTTTAAAAGTAGAAGGAAGCGTTAAATTAGTTCATAATGGAACTAAAACTGCTAGTAATGACTCTACTGCCGTATTAGTAGATAGTAATAATAATGTAGACAATACAACTGTAGTATCATTTGGCAAAGATGTTACTGTTACATCAAAAGGACATGGATTAGTTGTAGGTGTTGCAGCAACTGGCAATTATGCTAAGAACACTAAAATAGACATGGGTGGAACTTGGACTACTGATGCTTATGTTGCAAAAGTTAATGGTTTCATTAAAAATGATGATAATGCTCCAGTTATCAATGTTAACGGTGGTACTTATACATCAACTGATTCAACTGCTTTATATGCATCAGGATATGGTATCTGGACTATTAATGGTACTGTAAAAGGCGCTCAAGCTATAGCAGTTAGAAGTGGTAAAGTAACTGTTACTGGTGGTACTTATATAGCTACAGACGATAACAATGAGGGATCTCATGATGGTGACACTCAATATGCTCTTGCTATATTAGGCACAGAAAATAATGTTGATAGTGTTAACTATAATGATCCAAAATATATCGATGTAACTGTTAAAGGCGGCGAATTTACTGCTAAAGAAGATGGTGCTTATGCTATCTATCTTGGAGACATAACAAAAGATACTAAGCTTGCTTTCACAGGTGGCAAATACACAAGTGGTGAAGGCTCAAATGGAAAACAATTACCTGCAATGAAAATTAAAAACTTAAATGAAGATTTTCTTGAAGATCATAAGGGAATAATTACCGGTGGTGAATTTGCTAGTGGCTTAATCGAAGAAATCGAAATTGGCCTAGAAAAATATACAGTTGAAGATCTTACCAAAGCCTTAACAGGTGCTGAATATAAAACTGAAAATGGAAACACTGTAGTTGGAAATGGTTCAGCTACTCAAGATCCATCAGCTGGTGATGATCAACAACCAAGTGAACAAAAACCTAGCACTGGTGATAACCAACCAAGTGAAAATCCTAAAACTTTTGATGCTATTGGAAGCCTAGTTACTATGGCAATCTCTAGCTTAGGAGTTGTAGGAACAGCTACTAAGAAATATCTTAGATAATCTGAAAACTAATAACTAATTAAGGTTAGGGTAGACCCCTAACTTTTTCCTTTGTCTAAAATTATCAATCTTAAAGAAAGTATTAATTATATCTTGCCTTTTATAATAAAATATAGTAAAATTAAAATGTCGAACAGGAGTGAAAAAATGAAGGATAAAAAAATGGAAAAAAATGGAAATGAGACAAAAAAAGCTAAGAATAAAATGAAAATAAAAAAACCAGTCTTATTAGTTATAATTTTTATAGGTCTAATAGTTCTAGGTTACAGTGGGTATCGTATTGTAAAATGGCATCAAAGTAACAATCATACTAACAAACAAATTGAGCAACTTAAAGAATTAGCTCCGTCTGAAGAGGTACCAGCCGATCCTAACGATGCTGGAGTTGAAACTCCTAATGAGCCAGAAGAAAAAACTGAAGAGAATAAAGAAGACCCATATTGGGATTATATAAATTTACCACTAATCAATGTTGATTTTACTGAATTACTTGAAAAAAATCCTGATACCGTCGGCTTTATTAAAGTAAATGGAACAAATATTAACTATCCTATAGTACAAGCTAAAGATAACAAATATTATTTAAATCGTTCTTTTGATAAGTCATACAATGCCGCTGGTTGGATATTCTTAGATTATCGTAATGATATAAATAATCTTCAAGATAACAGTATTATCTACGGTCATAGTATGCTTAATAAAACAATGTTTGGTTCTTTAAGAAATATTCTTGAAAACAGTTGGTTCAAAGATACCAGCAATTACACTGTAAGTCTCTCAACTCCAAAAGAAAATACCTTATGGCAAGTATTTAGTGTTTATGCAATTAATGAAGAAACTTATTATTTAATTTCTGAATTTGGAACTGATGAATCTCACCAAAAATGGATAGATACAATGTTAAGCAGAAGTGCCTTTGATTTTAAAACAACTGTTAATATCAAAGACCGTATACTTACATTATCTACCTGCAAAAATGGTAATAAACGTGTTGTATTACATGCTAAATTAATCAAAAAACAAGCAAGATAAGCTTGTTTTTTTAAGTTTTTAAATATCTTCGACACGCCTCGACAATTTTCGACATGGACTTATGTTATAGTAGAGTCATTTCTTTTATTTAAAAGAAATTAGGAAGGAGGATTTATGCTTACTAAATTAAAAAACTTTTCTTTTCTAACTAATGATTTAGCTTTTAAAAAAGTTTTTTCTCCTGAAGATATCTTAACTGATTTTTTCTGTTCTTTTCTTGAATATCTAAATATTTCTGATAATATTAAATTTAAAAGTATTATCTCTCAAAAGTATTTAGAATCTTCTAATAAACACTCTAAAGCTTTCTTTAGTGATATTGTTGGTGTTGACTCTCTTGGCAATATTATATTTCTTGAAATGTATTCTAATACTTTTAATCTAAGATATTATAATAAAAGTCTAAGTTATTTATGTCGTCTATTTAATAACCAAATTAAACCTGGCGATTACAAATATGAAGATATGCATAAGGTAATTGGTATTAACTTAATAAATAGTCCTTTTACTAATAATAAAAGTATTGTAAATAAATATACTTTTAAAAACAATATAACTAGTAAAACCGAATTACCAAGCAACCTTATAATCTATAACATTAGACTTGATAAAGTAAGGAATATGGTATATAATAATACCAACAAAAGATTTATAAAATGGTTAAAGCTAATAAATAGTAAAAGTATAGAAGAAATGGAAAAGTATGCGAAAGGAGATAAAATAATGGAAAATTCAATCAGAGTTTTAAAAGAATGGAATGAAGAAAGAGACAAAGATGCTGTAGAAAGATACTATGGCGAAAAAATGCTTGAAGTAAAAGAAGAAAGTTCTCAAGAAAAAGCTTTAGAAATAGCTAAACAAATGCTTAAAGATTCACTGCCTTTAAAAAGTATTGCTAAATATACAGGTCTGTCTCTAAAAGAAATCAATTCTTTAAAATAACCCAAACAAAATGATAAACTAATCACAAAGTTTATCATTTTTCATAAGAAAAAATAAAGTATCCATATCAAATAATTATAATACCAATCTTGATAAAGTAAGGAATATGGTATATAATAATACCAACAAAAGATTTATAAAATGGTTAAAGCTAATAAATAGTAAAAGTATAGAAGAAATGGAAAAGTATGCGAAAGGAGATAAAATAATGGAAAATTCAATCAGAGTTTTAAAAGAATGGAATGAAGAAAGAGATAAAGATGCGGTAGAAAGATATTATGGCGAAAAAATGCTTGAAGTAAAAGAAGAAGGCATTGAACAAGGCTTAGAAAAAGGACTTGAGCAAGGTATGGCAAAAGAAAAGAAATTAATTGCCAAAAATCTTTTAAGTTTAAATATTTCAGTTGATAAAATAAAACAAGCAACTGGTCTATCTCTAAAAGAAATCAAATCTTTAAAATAACCCAAACAAAATGATAAACTAATCACAAAGTTTATCATTTTATTTATTAATTCTTTTTGGTGGTACTAAATCAATTCCTGAACCTTTATTAAAGGGATTACACCTAAAAAGTCTCTTAATTATAAGATAACCCCCTTTAATAATACCATGTACCTCTAATGCCTCTATCGCATAATTACTACACGTAGGATAAAACCGACAAGCATTATGAAAATCACCAGGAATTTTTTGATAAAATTTAATCAAACATATAATTAACTTTTTCATAAATCTATTTTACCAAAAAAGTAATTCAATTCCTAGTCTAAAAATTATTTTTTATTCTTCAAAACTTTCTTTAAATTTGTAATATTCACTTGTATTTTTTACTAATATATAGTAAAATAATCTCGGCAAATAAATTGCAAATACACATTAATGAGTAGTTTAGTTCCTAGTGCTAAATTTTTAGTGGAATTTAAATGATCATCTCATTAAGAGGTAATAACGAAAGGAAGGGATAATTTATGGCCGTTGTTTCTATGAGTAATTTATTAGAAGCAGGAGTTCATTTTGGACATCAAACAAAAAGATGGAACCCTAAAATGAAGGAGTATATTTTTGGAACAAGAGAGGATATATATATCATCGATCTTGAAAAAACAACTAAAAAATTAGAGGAAGCTTATGCTGAAATTAAAGCTATAGCTGACAATGGAGGAACATTCCT
>CANPVV010000031.1 GCA_947581835.1 uncultured Bacilli bacterium | reverse complement strand
CCTTAGGTTATTTTTTCCCTAAGCACGAACACTATAATCATCACAGATTATGTGAGCATGGACTTTCCTCTACATAACATTTTATGCAGCATTTGTCTTGATATTATTCATATTTTCCAAAAACAACATTTTCTAATTTACTAATTCTTTTTAAAAGATCAACATTCGAAACACCACTATTACCTGTATTAGCTTCTTCACTTGCCACTAATTTTTCTCTTAAACTTCGAATCTCAGCTTTAAGTTTAGCATTATCTTCTGTTAAATCTTTTATTTCCCTTTCATTTCTTTTTATAATATTGATAAATTCGGTATAATCACGTATAACCATATCTAAATATTTATCTACCTCTTGAGGTCTATACCCTCTAGCATCTACTTTAAATTCTTTATCCAGTATTTCTTGGGGTGTTAAATAAATCTTATCGCTATACATCTTATCACTTCCTTTAACTTATATCTATTATATAATTTTTTAGAGTATTTTGTCAAGTTATAGTAGCAACTAATAAGAGTAACTAATAATAACTAATAATAAAGAGTTTATTAGTAACCAAATCACTAATAACTAAAAACTTTATTTTAAAAATTAAACCCCTAAAAAATATTCTATTTTATTCCAATAAAAAAATATCAATTGAGGCGTTGATATTTTTTATCTTTCTTTCTTTTTTTTAAATTTTTAAAAGTAAAATATAAATCATACTTTAATATTAAATTATCTACTTCTCTTAAAATATCTCTAAATAAAATTTCTTCCTTCATTCCATCACCGCATCTATCTTATCAAATATTTAAACCAAATTCATTAACTCTCCTTTTTTTCGACAAAATATGCCAAAATCTCTTTGTAAACCATTAGTAAATATCCCCTTAAATATAGATATTTTCTTATATTTATAGTATAATGTATTTAGGTGATTATTTTGAAGTACCCTAGTAACATAAAGAAAAATTACAAATCTCAAATAAATTATAAAAATAGAGGTATGGATTTAGAAGAATTAATAAACGAAGCTTGTAAATATTATTTAGAAAATGATTTAGCAGTAATATATAAAAAACCAACCCCTATTGGTGTCGTCTCAGTTGATTATAGTAAAAATGCTTTAATTACTAAGGCTTTCTTTAAAGAACCATCTACCCTTGATTATAATGGTATTTATAAGGGAAAATATGTTGAATTTGATGCTAAAGAGTGTCACAATAAAACCTCTTTCCCTCTAAATAATATCCATGATCATCAAATAAAACATTTAACTAAAATAATAGCTCACGGTGGTATTTGTTTTTTAATTATATCTATGAATTCTAATTACTATTTATTTAAAGGTGAAGATTTATTAGACTTTTTAAATAATGAAGAAAGAAAAAGTATTCCTTTTGATATAATTGAAACAAAAGGCTATAAATTAGATTACAATTATAATATTGGCATTGATTACTTAAAAGGTATTGTTGATGCTTATAAGGAGTTGATATTAAATGAAGAAAAAAACTAACAAAGTAGCCAAAGAAAAAAAAGAAAAACCTATCAAAAAGAAGAAAAAACATAGTGTCTTTAATGCTATTTTAATATTTCTAATTAGCTGTGGTATTATTGTTGCCTCTGCTGTTTTAGCTTTTGCTCTTTATATAATTGTTACATCCCCTGATTTTGTTCCTGATGAATTATATAATAAAGATGCCTCAGTTATCTATGCAAGTGATGGTACGGAAATAGCTCGTATTGGTAATGGCGAATCTAAAGATAATACTGAATTAGTAACATACTCCGATTTACCTCAAGTTTTAGTTGATGCTTTAGTAGCTACTGAAGACTCTCGTTTCTTCCAACACAATGGTTTTGATGCTGCCAGATTCTTTAAAGCAACATTAGGTCAACTTGCTGGAAAAAATGCTGGAGGAGCATCTACTCTTTCCATGCAAGTTATGAAAAACAAATTTAATGGTACCGAGGCTGAAGGTATCGCTGGTATAATTCGTAAATTTAAAGATATCTATATGGCTGTCTTTAAATTAGAAGCTGTCTACACTAAAGAAGAAATAATTGAATTTTATTTTAATAGTCAATGGTTAGGTAATGGTACTAGTTATTACAATGGTTCAACAGTTGGAGTTGAACAAGCCTGTCAATACTTCTTTGGTAAATCCGTTTCAGATTTAACTTTACCAGAAGCAAGTTTAATTGTAGGTATATTTAATAATCCATACACTTTAAATCCTTATCGTAATCCTGAAGGAGCTAGTGCTAGACGTTCTACTGTTCTAAATTTAATGGTAAGACATGGTTATATCTCTGAAGAAGAAAAAGACTTTGCCGATAGTATTCCTGTTTCCTCACTCTTAGTTGATCACTCTAAAGACGAAACTAATAAATATCAAGCTTTTATCGATTTTGTTATCAATCAAGTAAAAAAAGAAACTGGTGATGACCCTACTAGCACTCCTATGGCTATCTATACCACTCTTGATACTAAAGTTCAAGACGTTCTCGATGATTTATCTGAAGGTAAACTTTATAAATTTCCTACTGAAACCGTTCAATTTGGTATGGCTATAACTAGTACTAAAGATGGCTCTATTACTGCTTTATCAGGAGGTCGTAATTATCAACCAGATAGTACCAATCGTGCTGTTGGTTGGGAAAACTATGATAAACTAAGAGGCATTAAAAGACAACCTGGTTCAACTGCTAAAATTATCTTTGATTATGGCCCTTATATCGAATATTTAAATGGTTCAACCGAAACTATATTTATTGACCAACCATGGACATGGACCAAAGGTGGCTCAATATATAACTCTAATCGTGATTATGCTGGTGCAATAACTATGCGTAGTGCCTTAGTTGCATCTCGTAATATTCCTGCTGTTCAAGCCTTCCAACAAGTTGCTGCCAAAGTTGGTGCCGATAAAATTGCCGATTTTGTTCATAGTTTAGGAATATATTATGGAGAGAATTTATATGAATCTGCTGCCATCGGTGGAGTTGAATGTGCTGATCCTCTATCAATGTCTGCTGCTTATGCTGCATTCGGTCGAGGTGGTTATTATATCGAACCTTATTCTTTCACCAAAGTTGTTTATTTAGAAACTGAAGAAGTTATAACTCATAAAGTCGAAAAACAAAGAGTTATGAGTGAACAAACTGCTTATATGATAACTAGTATGTTAGTTACTGGTGGTCAAAGTGGTGTCGGAGGAAACTTTACTATCAGTGGTACTGATATCGCTGCCAAAGGTGGAACAACTACTATTGATGCTGCTGCTGCTAATAACTTAGGTATAAGCACTCATGCTACTCCAGACCATTGGAATATAACCTACTCTCCTGATTATTCGATTGCTCTATGGCTTGGTTATGACCAATTTACCTATAAAGGTCCATACTTAACAAGTGGTATTGGTATGCCAGCTCGTAAAAGTATCATGACTCAAGTAGCCACTAAGGTTTACAAAAAAGATTCTCGTTTTGAAAAACCCTCGGGCTTAACGTCCGTGACTGTTGAAAAAGAAACCTATCCTACTGCCTTAGCTAGTGAATATACACCAAGTAATTTAAAACAATCATCTCTTTATAAAAGTGGTTTCGAACCATCTGAAGTTTCTACTCGTTTTGATACTCTTGAAGATCCAACTAATGGTAAATACTCATTTGATGGTTCAACAGTAACTCTAACTTGGGATCCTATTGATACTCCAGAAGCTATTGACCCAACCTATTTAGAAGTTGAATTTAACGATGATTACTGGCAATTCTATGAAAAATATAAACAAACCTATTACAATGCTCGAATAAATTATAATAATACTTATATTGGTAATATTGGTTATCAAATATATCTACAAGATTCTAACGGTGAATTATTAAGTCTTGGCTTTACAACCGATAATCGTTTTACATATCACACTTATTATGTTGATGATGACTACACCTTTGTTATTAAATCAGCTTACAGTATTTTCAAAAACAATATGAGCCCTGGCTTAAAAATTAGAACGTCAACAAATTATGATACAAATATTCCTGGTTTTGGTGGACCATCAGATGATGATGACTTAGATTAAGTGCTTAAAAGCACTTTTTTAATTTTGACCATTAAATCATTAAAAATTATAATAACTAATAAACCATTAAGAAATAATAAAACCTAAAAAGCAAACTATAGCCTCATAGTTTGCTTTAATCTTTTAATAACTTTCTTCTCAATTCTTGAAATATAACTTTGACTTATCCCTAACTTTAAAGCCACCTCCTTCTGTGTAAATTCCTCTGTATTATTAAGTCCATATCTAAGCATCATTATTTCTTTTTCACGGGCATCTAAACTATCAATCTCTCTTTGAAGTATCTCTTTATTAAGTCTTTTTTCATACTCATTAGGCACATAATCTATCTCTGTTCCAAGTATATCTTCTAAATGTAATTCATTACCTTCGGCATCATAATTTAAAGCATCTTCAAAACTAATTTCCCCCCTTCTTTTTTTATTCTTTCTAAGAAACATTAAAATCTCATTTGATATACACCTCGATGCATATGTCGCAAGCTTAATATTTTTATCTAATTTATAAGTATTAATTCCTTTTATTAATCCAATTGAACCAATACTAACTAAATCCTCTACGTCATAACCTGTATTTTCATATTTCTTCGCCAAAAATACTACCAACCTTAGATTATGTTCAATAAGTTTATTTTTAGCCTCTATATCTCCCTTTAAAGCCTTAATAATTGCCTCTCTTTCTTCAGTATCACTTAAAGGCGGTGGAAGTTTATCAGTTGCTCCCACAAAAAAACACATATCATACTTCTCTTTTAAAAAGCTAAGTAATTTATTTATCATTTAAGTCCTCCCAAACTTGATAATTAAGTAAACAATCAATTCCATTTAATTTTAAACTATTATCACTTAAACCAACCAAATAATTATCTAATCTTTGATTATTAATAAATAACTCTTTAGGCTTAATACAAGTAAGTAACCCATGACTACCTATCGTATTATAAGGAACATACATTGGACTCCTAATTTTTATTTTTCCCTGAATTAACTTTTTATTTATAATTATAACTGCTCTTTTACTAATGGGATCTCTAAGCTTATTTCCCGTATCTAAAAATCCTGTTAATTTAAAATCTATATTATTATCTAAAACTATTCTAACCTGATAATAATAATTATCAATTTCTCTAAAAACTTTTATACTTTTTAAAAATACATATAAACTAAAAGGAGCAATAATCAATAAAACTAAATAATTAATTCCTAACCCTTCATAATAAAAAATATAACCTGTATGCTTATAACTTAATTCAGTCTTTAAATAATACAAAAAACCTCCTAAAATAATACTTACCATATATAAATATATAACATTATACAAAGTATATTTAAAATTCTTATATCCAAAAGATGCAATACATAAAACTACTCCTAATACCAATTTAAACAAAACTAAACCGAGCCCATTTATAGGTAAAAATAAAGAGAGTAATGAAATACTTCCCACCATAGCCCCTAAAACCAATCTTTTAATATTTATATATCTTTTAAGAGCAACATTAACAGTTAACAATAAAACAAAATCTAACACCCAATTTATCAAAAAGACTAAATCTAAATATATTGTCATTATATCACCATGACTATTATACTCGATAAAACCCGCGAAAAATGTCACATTAAGAAAAAAATTTCAAAATTAAAATAGGACGTAAAGTCCTATTCAAAGCAAGCTTGAAAAAGCTTGTATGTTATTCTAAGTAAATATAAGGTTTACTTAGCATAAACATTATAACATAAAACCCGTTCTTTTACTAGCCATATTTAAGCAAAATCAAATAAACTTAACTGACTTGTCTCAGGAAGACTCCCAAATACTCCCAATGCTCTTAGTTTATCTACTGTTGTTCCATTAACATGACCCCTCATTTGAAAATCTTCAATACTATAAAAAGGTTTAATATTTCTTTCTTCAATTATTTTAGTTGCTACTGAATCTCCTAATCCATCTAAAGTTCTAAACGGACATATCAAAGTTTTTCCATCATCAGCCAAAATAAAGTTTTTCCCATCACTTTTCTCAATATCTATATTTCCAAATTTAAAACCTCTCGCAGTTGCTTCTAAACTAAGCTTCAATGTTTCTAATACACTTGTCTCTTTATTAGTTGCAGCAAAACCTTTATTAATAATTTCATTCATTTTATTTTTTATCGCATCATATCCTTTAACCATTGTCTCTAAATCAAAATCATCAAATCTTGTTGAAAAATATGTTGCATAATAAACTCCCGGATAATGCACTTTAAAATAAGCTATTCTAAAAGCACTCATAACATACGCGGCCGCATGAGCCTTTGGAAACATATACTTAATCTTTCCACATGATTCAATAAACCACTCATCAATTCCAGCTTTCTCCATTTCTTCTTTATGTTTAGCCCAAGTCTCAGGATCTTTACTAGCTTTTCCTTTTCTAACAAACTCCATTATTTTAAAAGCCTTTATTGGTTCCATACCTTTATACATTAAATAAACCATTATATCATCACGACACCCAATAACATCACTAAATGGAACCACTTTATTTCTAATTAACTCTTGCGCATTACCTAACCACACATCTGTTCCATGTGATAAACCAGATATTTTAATTAATTCCGCAAAAGTTTTTGGTTTTGTATCAACAAGCATTCCGATTGTAAAAGGTGTTCCAAACTCTGGCACTCCCAAAGTACCAGTTTCATTCATAATTTCCTCTTTTGTAACTCCTAAAGGTTCTGGTGATAAAAATATTCCCATTGTCTCTTTATCATCTAAAGGCACAGTTGTCACATCTATTCCTGATATATCTTGTATCATTCTCAGTTGAGTTGGATCAGTATGTCCTAAAATATCTAGTTTTAAAACGTCTTCATCAATCGCATGATAATCAAAATGAGTTGTTCGCCAAGCTGCATCAATATCTTCTGCCGGATACTGAAAAGGTGTAAAGTCAAAAACATCCATATAACCAGGTATAACAACTATTCCACCTGGGTGTTGACCTGTAGTTCTCTTAACTCCTGTACACCCTTGAGCCAACCTTTCAATTTCTACATTATTCATAACTATCCCTCGAGCCTCAGCATACCCTCTTACAAATCCAAAAGCCGTTTTCTCAGCCACTGTACCAATCGTCCCCGCTCTATAAACATTATCTACTCCAAATAACACTTTTGTATAATCATGTGCTGCCGCCTGGTTTAAATCTGAAAAATTTAAATCTATATCTGGAACTTTATCCGCATTAAAACCTAAAAATGTTGCAAAAGGCATATCTTGTCCATCTTTAGTCATTCCAAATCCACATTTAGGACAATTTAAATCTGGTAAATCAAAACCACTCTTATAAGTAGCTCCCAAAGGATTACCATTTTCATCTTCAAAAATACTATGCTTACACTTTTTACACCTATAATGGGGTGGTAATGAATTAACCTCTGTAATTCCCATCATAGTTGCTACAAAAGAAGAACCAACCGAACCTCTTGAACCTACTAAAAAACCATCATCATTACTTTTCTTAACTAACTTTTGAGCTATTAAATATATAACGTCAAAGCCTCCCCCAATTATTCCTCCTAATCCTTTCTTTACTTTTTTATCAATATCTGCGAGAGGATTAGCATCTTTTAAAGTTTTTAGCTCTGTTTCTACCTGTTCTTTATCTCCATCTTCCCTATTTAACTTGAGCTCTAACTCTTTAATTTTCTCTTCCTGTTCTTTAGTTAATTTTACAATTAATTCTTCTTTAACTATTTCCTTTACTGCATCCATTCCCTTTAAAATAGTCTCATGAAGCATTCTAAAAGCCTTAACTGTAAGTTCTTCTCCTTCTAACTTTTCTTCTCTAGCTAATTTACTTTTAATACTATCTAAAATAATATCTCCATATAACTCTTTAGAAATTCTCTCTTCAATATTTAAAGGTAAAGGATCTCCATACCAATCTTTAGCTTTAGTATAAACTAAATCTGTTACTGTCTCTACTGAATTATCAATTCTTGGTGAAAATGGAACTCCCCCCGTTTGAATAATAACCTCTACCTCTTCAATCATATCATTAATTTTATTAGTATTAGTAACAACTATTTCATAAGCAAGTTCTTCTCCTAAAAAGCTAAAATCCTCTAGCATCTCTTTTGTAGTCCTAAAATGCATATCAGGTTGACTTATTCCCCTTTTATTTAAAGGATGCAATTTCCCATTACTTTTTTGAGCAATTATAATATCTCGATAAATCTTATCTTTTGGTGTTAAATAATGTGCATCACTTGTTGCTACCACTAACTTACCTGCTGCTTTTGCTACTCTAATAATCTTTTTAATATGTTCCTCTAAATCATGCATAGTCTTAAACCCACTTGAATCCATATCAAGTAAATGTTTAATCGCTGAAAGTGGTTGAACCTCAATATAATCATAAAACTGCATTAAATTAGAAAGTTCTTCATCATCTTTAGTTTTTGCCTCTTCAAAAATCTCTCCATTAATACAACCACTACCAATAAGTAACCCTTCTCTAAGTTTTTTAAGTTCTCCTCTAGGTAACTTAGGTTCACTATTCCTAAATAAATAAGTAGTATTCGCATAAGATATAATTTTAAATAAATTCTTTAATCCCTTTTTATTTTGAACTAAACAACATAAATGAAAAGGAAAACTAAATTTAATAAGTTCATTTATATCAACCGAATTAAATAATTTAGTAGTTGTCTCTATATTTCTTGCATCTAATTCTTCACACATTTTATGAAAAGCAATCGCTGTTCCCTCCGCATCATAATCCGCTCTATGATGAGCATCTTCATCCCACTCTACTTTATATCTTCTTGCTAAAGTAGTTAATTTATGATTTGGCCATTCTGGGTGTAACATTCTTGCCATACTCATTGTATCTAAAACTGTATTTTTAAATTCTCCTAAATCATACTTTTGACAAGCAGCACTAATAAAACCAATATCAAACTTAGCATTATGGGCAACCATTGGTAAATTACCAGTCCACTCCAAAAATCTTTTTGTAACCTCTGCCTCTGAATCATGACCTTTTAACATTTCATCAGTAATACAAGTAAGTTCTGTTATTTTTAAAGGAAGAGGCCGATGAGGATCAATAAATTCATCAAATCTATCACTAATCTCTCCATTTTTAATTTTAACTGCTCCAATTTCAATCATCTGGTCACTACCTACATAAAAACCTGTAGTTTCTGTATCAAATACCACATATTCTTGGTTTAAAAGCTCATACTCCTGCAAATTATGAATAAAGTCTATGTCATCATTAACCACATTTAACTCTGTACCATATATAACTTTAAATCTATCTTCTCCCGTCTTTCCTTTATTAATATCATTTACTGCATGAAATAAATCTGGATAAGACTGTAAAGCATTATGATCGGTTACTGCAACAGCCTTATGTCCTAAACTAAGCGCATAATTAACTAAAGCTTTCGCATCAATTACTCCATCCATCATACTCATCATTGTATGGGTATGTAATTCCACTCTCTTAACTTCTGCCTCATCAACAATTTTCTCATCTTTACTCTCTATTGCCTCTATATTCCAAACTTGAAAAACATTCTCATGAGCATAATTATCAAATTCCACATTTCCATGCAATCGATACCATTTCTTTTTCTTAACTGCATCCTTTAACCCACTTTTAATAAACGCAAATTCTTTTTTATTTTTCTTAATTATTTTCGCTAAAATACTATTAGTATTATCACTTATTTTTAATGACAAAATATTAATTTTATCTCTTTCTATAACCTCATCACCAAAAGCATAAACCTCCACAATAACATTTTCTTGAGGTCCTATTATATTCTCTAAAGGTGTAATCTCCCCATCTATATGACTTCCCATAATAATATTAGGATCATCACTATGTTTAACTACAATCTCTTGTGCAGGAATTGCCTCAATATTTCTAACACTTAAAACTAAAGCTTTCGCATAAGAATCAAAATCTACATTTCCATTTAATCTAAACCACTCATCTTCTTTAAGTAATTCTTTTAAAGGTAAATATTCTTCTTTATCTTTTTTAAATACTTTCGCTAAAATACTCTTTTCATTATCATTAATACTTAAAGTAATAATATTAATATTATCTCTTTCTAAATAATCAACTGTCTCAATATAACCTTCAATCGTAATATTTCTTCCTACATTATTAATACTGCTTATCTTAACCATTTCTTTTTGAATACTTTTTCCTAAAATAACTTCTCCTGGTTTATATTCTTTTAAACTTACTTTATACTCCATTGGTGCCTGCACATTTTTAAGTTCTTCTTCAACATTTTTCTGTTTCTCTTCATTTATATTAGTTGTAATATAATAATCTAAAAAACCAAATCTTGCTAAAATCTTCCTAATATTTTCTTCTTCAGCAATAACTGTTTCCTCTTCCATCTTACTTATAACCTCAAAAATAATAATATCATCATCTATCTTTGGCACACTTTCACTTAAACTAATAAGAGATGGTTTATCTTTCACTAATTTCTTAATTATTTCCTGTAAATAAAGAATTACATCTTCACTATTTATCTCCTCATATGTAATATTAATTATACATGGATAAATATTATTTATTTTAATATCCCCATTTATTAATTTATCCATAACCTCATAACTAATAACCCTCTTACTTTTAAGATAAACATTAAAAACTTCTTTTTTCTTATTTAAAACTACTTTTTCTACTATTACACTCTCTAATTCTTTTGTATCTCCCTCATAATTAATACTCTCTAAAAAATTCTTTATCATTGATACCACTTACTTCCTTTATTAAACTTTATTTGCTAAAACTACATTTATTTGATATGTATCAAACCTCTTCGTTACTCTTCCCTGTCCCATTATTATATCTCCTTTTTTTAAATTATTAAGCATATAATAAGTACTAGCAAAAAATACTAAATCTATATTTCCTGTATCATCACTTCCAGTAACAAAAGCCATCTTTTCTCCCTTTTTAGTCTCTATAATTTTTATTCTCTCGATCATTACCACCCATTTAATATGTTTATCAAAATAATTTCTAACGTCTTTTATCTTAACTACACTTTTATCTTGATAAATACTAACTGGATGATTTTTTAAATAAAAGCCATAAGAATTATACTCTTTTTCTCTTAAAACACTTTCCTCATATTCTTCTTTTATCACAATCTCTGGCTTAACCACATATTCTGAATCTAAATTACTAATCAAACTCGCATAATTAATTGCTATATCTAAGTTTTCTATCATCGTTCTTTTATTTAAATTAAAACTATCTAATAACCCTGCATCTATTAAAGAAACAATAACTTTCTTATTAACCTCTCTTTTATAGCATCGACTAACAAAGTCTAAATAATCTTTAAACTCCCCATTACTTTCTCGCTCTAAAAGTAAACTATTTGTACTAGCTGAACCTAAATTCTTTACACTTGATAAAGGCAGCATTAACCCATCATCCATTATCAAATAATCATTTGTACTTATATTAATATCTGGTTGTTTTATCTTTATACCTTTTAATTTAGCCTCATCTATATATTCTTTAGTTTTAATATCACTACCTAAACTCATATTAAGTAAATTAGTAATAAAATAAAGTGGAGCTTTTACTTTTAAATAAGCCATCTGATACCCAATTAAAGCATAACTAACCGAATGTGCTTTATTAAAACCATATCTTGCAAACTTTAATATTAAATCATATATTTGAGTTGCAACCTCTTCTCTATATCCTCTTGCTACAGCTGATGCTATAAAGTGTTTCTTATCTTCCTGCATTACACTTTCTTTTTTCTTTGACATAGCTCTTCTAATATTATCTGCCTCAGCATATGTATATCCCCCAATTTTAACCAAAACTTGCATAACTTGTTCTTGATACACTATAACTCCATAAGTTTCTTTTAATATTGGCTCTAAATCTGGGTGCAAATAAACAATTTTTTCTTGCTTATACTTTCTTCTAATAAACATATCTATATTATCCATTGGTCCTGGTCTAAACAAAGCTACACTAGCCACCAAATCGGAAAAACTACTAGGCTTTAACTTTCGCATTAAATTTTTCATTCCACTACTTTCATATTGAAAAACTCCCTCTGTATCTCCTTCACTAAATAATTTAAAAACACTTTTATCATTTAAATCTATTTTATTTAAATCAATCATTTTCCCAGTTTTTTTCTTAATCAATTCTAATACATTAGATATAATAGTTAAATTTCTCAAAGCCAAAAAATCCATTTTAAGTAAACCTAAAGCCTCTAAATACTCCATTGTAACACCCGTCATAATAAACCCATTATTATTTATGACCGGAATAACCTCATCAAGTCTTCTATTACATATCACAACACCCGCCGCATGAGTTGATATATGCCTTTTAATTCCCTCTAATTTTTTCGCTATAACATACAAATTCTTAAGTTCTGGATAACTATCAACTAACATTTTAATATTACTAGTATTTTCTATTTCTTCTAATTTAAGTTTAGCATCAACTACCTTAGCTAATCTATCAATTAAAGAACTATCTATCTCCATTACTCTTCCAATATCTCTAATAACTTGCTTTGAACCTAACGTCCCAAAAGTCATAATGGGTGCTACTTGAAACTCCCCATACCTTTCTCTTACATAAAGAATAACTTGTCCCCTTTTTGTATATTCAAAATCAATATCAATATCAGGCATGGTAATTCTCTCAGGATTTAAAAATCTCTCAAAAAGAAGATTATATTTAATTGGATCAACATTTGTAATTCCCAAACTAAAGCTAACAAGTGAACCAGCAGCACTTCCTCTACCAGGTCCCACTAAAATATTATTTTTTTTCGCATATAAAACATAATCATACACGATTAAAAAATAATCTACAAAACCCATTTTCTTAATTACCCCAAGCTCATAATCTAATCTTTCTTTATAATTAGGAAGTATCACTCCTCCTAATCTCTTAGTTAAACCCTTATAAGCTAAATTAACCAAAAACTCTTCAGAATTTTTATCTTTATCATATTTTGGAATATAATTTTCTTTATTATCTATAACTATATTAATATCTTTACTAAAGTTAATTGTACTTATCTTATCTTCTTCTTTAATATTTAAATTTAAATAATTAAAACTGTAATCATGAGTTATTGTTTTAACACTTACTCCCTTATCTATAGCCCTTAAATACTTAATTAAACTTGTATCTTCTTGTGTTAATGAATCTGCTTCTCTAACAAAAACTACTCTCTCACTCTTAAACAATGCCTCAATTTTTTCTGTATCATTACTATAGCCTAAATAAGCCTCTTTATATTTATCTAATAAATCATAAGAATTAAATGGTAAAACTATCTTTATATTATCTAAATATTTATCTAAACCATCAAAATCTAACTTATTAAATTCTTTTAAAGTATGTATTTTAAGTAAATTCTTATAACCCTCATAGTTTATCGCATATAAATATAAATCATATCCTTCAATAACTATAGATAACCCTATAATAGGTTTAATATTATTACTTATACACTTATTATAAAAATCCATAACCCCATATAAATTATTATCAACTAAAGCACAAGCTGTGATATTATTATTTTTTAAAAATTGCATTAATTCTTCAATTCTAATTGTACTACTTAAAAGAGTATATTCACTAACAATTTTTAATGGTACATACATAATATCACCCCACTATTAAAATTATATCAAAAAAGAAGAAGAGAAAAAAGATTATTTCTATTCTTTTACTTATAAATAATAAACTCTAATATCTTCATTAATCATTTATATTATATCGTACATATATATGCTTGTCAATAAAAAAAGATAGCCCTAAAAAATAAGACGGGAATTTATCAGTTTTAAAATATAAAAATTGTGCAAGCCATTATAAAATGGTTATTTTTTTGTCAAATTTTTGAT
>CANPVV010000030.1 GCA_947581835.1 uncultured Bacilli bacterium | reverse complement strand
CCTTGTGGGTTAGTGGCAATGCTATAGTGTTCCGGGTGCGTAGTGATGGCCAGCTTCGTAGCGATAACACCGTGAATAGCACCGCTACTGGCATGCGTCCAGTAATAAATCTCAAAGCTGGCACACCATTTACAACTGGAGGAGCAGGAACAAGTGGAGAAACTGGTACAAGTACTAATCCTTATGTAGTTCAATAAGATTCATATTTCTCTTGCCTTTGGTACTTTATTATCTCTATCCAAAGGCAAGTTATATTTTTATTACTTTATATTGATAGTCTTTTAATAAGGCTATCTTTTTAATATACTAAAATATTTATTCATATTTTTCTTTACTTAAATATAAAATTATATTATAATAAAAACCTATTTTATTAATAAGGAGAATTAATATGTCTGAAATATATTCTACAAATTTAGAAAAAAGAGAAAAATTATCTCAAGAACTTAATTTCTTAATCTCAAAAAACAATGATAAGCTATCAATATATAAAATTTTAAATAAACTCAATTTTATTATTATACCAATACTTATTATCTATAGTATCGCCTTAAATCTAACCGTACCCATTCCAATTCACCTTTGTCTATATAGTTTAATTGCCATTGTAACTTTTAATATTCATAAAAACAAACTAAAAATCCAAACTTTAAATAAAAAGAACAAGCATTTAAACTCTAAACTAGAAGAAAATCAACTAAAAATGCAAGAATTAATCAAAACTAAAGAAAATAATTCTAATATTAAAACTGAAAAAGAACTATTAGAAATAAAAAAACAACTTCTTGTAATCGAATATATTATGAACCATCAAAAAGTATTACAACATAAAAAAAGTATAGGCGAGCTTTCTAATTATTTATATGAACAAGGTTTTACCAAAGAAACCAACACTTATGCTTACTTTAAAACATTAGAAATTATTGAAGAAGAAAACCTCCAAAGAAAAAGAAAAAAATAACCAAATTAAATATAAATAATCCATTTATAGCCATATAACCCTAAAGGCTTTTTTCTTTACAAATTTTCACTTTTTTGTTATACTAACTTTGGTGATAAATCTATGTATGTTTGTGGTAAAAATGTTCTAAAAGAAACCCCAGTATCTAAAATTCATAAAGTTTACTTAAAAGAAAATTTCCATGACCAAGAAGTCTTAAAATATCTAAAAGAAAATAAAATTCACTATGAACTAATCCCTGAATTTCGCTTAAATAAAATGGTAAATTCTCCCCATCAAGGCATTGTCTTAGATATAAATGATTATGAATATTATTCCTTAGATACCTGTTTTAATGAATCATTTGTTGTTGCTCTTGACCATTTAGAAGACCCCCACAATCTTGGAGCAATTATTCGTACCTGTGAATGTGCCGGTATTAAATCAATTATAATTCCCAAAGATCGCAGTATTCGAGTAACTGATACTGTCATGAAAGTAAGTGCTGGAGCAATTAACAATGTCAAAATAATTTTAGTAAGTAATCTAAATAATGCCTTAAAAAAACTTCAAGAAAACTATTTCTTTGTCTATACTGCTGATATGGATGGATTAGATTACACAACTGTTGATTACGCTAATAAAAAAGTTTTAGTAATTGGTGCTGAAGGTAGGGGAGTAAGCCCTTTAACTAAGAAAAATAGTGATGAAATAATATCTATTCCTATGTATGGTAAAATTAATAGTCTAAATGCAAGTGTATCTGCTGCTATCCTAATCTATGGTATGATAAAGAGGTAATTATGGAATACAATGATTTAGAATTACTCTCTCTTATGCACGAACAAAACGAAACAGCCCGAGATATCCTTTATGATAAATATAAATATATAGTTGAAAGTCTTCTTCATAAATACCAAAATATTGCTCAAAAATATAATATAGATTTAAAAGAACTAGAGCAGGAAGCCTATTATGCTTTTAGTGATGCTCTAAGTAATTTTGAACCTAATAAAAATGCTACATTAAGTACTTTTATCCATCTTTGTATTGAACGTCGTATCAAAAAAATAATTAAACGTCATACTGGTGCTAAAGCCCAAATCTTAAATAACAGCTTTTCCCTCGATTATGATTATGAAGATACTTCTCTAAAAGATATTATAAGTGATAACAATGTTTTTGAACCCCTAAATAACTTAACTCAAGAAGAACATTTTATTGATTTAATCAAAAATATCAAACAAACTTTATCTCCCTTTGAGTATAAAGTATTTACTTATATTATAGATGGCCTAGATTATCAAGCAATCGCCCAAACTCTAAACTTGAATCCCAAACAAGTAGATAATACTATCCAACGTATTAAACATAAAATAAGAGATATTATTACAAAGGATTAACTTTTCCTCCCTGATAAATATCTCTTTTTTTCATTTCTTTATCTATATCATTTAAAACTCCAAATTTTTTCTCTAACCAAAAAGGTCCTAAATAATCTCCTTTAATAGGATCTCCTGTAATTCTCATAACTACTATTTTAGGATTTAAATATTCTAACTGACAACAAACAATATCAATATATTCTTCTTTTGTTAACAATTTAAACTCTTTATTTTCATACATTTCGGCAATTTTTGTCTCTAAAGGAACATAAAGCATATGGATTTTTATTCCATCTATCCCTAATGAATTAACAAATTTTGCTGTATCTATCATTATTTCTTTAGTTTCATTTAAAAGTCCATTAATAATGTGTACTACTACAAATATACCTCTTTTTTTAAGTTCTCTAACTGCCCATTTAAAATTCTCTAAACTATGTCCACGATTAATCTTTTTTAAAGTTTCTTCATTACTAGATTGTAAACCTATCTCTACCATCAAAAAAGTTCTTTTATTTAACTCTTCTAAATAATCTAATATCTCTTCATTTAAACAATCACTCCTCGTTGCAATATCTAACCCTATAACATTAGGTATCTTTAATACTTCCTCATATTTTTCTTTTAACACTCCTAAAGGAGCATAAGTATTACTATTGGCTTGAAAATAAGCTATATATTTAGAATTAGGCCATTTTCTATCTAAAGGCTCTTTTACAATATTAAACTGTTCTGTTAATGATTTCTCTTCTAAATTATTCCCACTTCCATGTTTACAAAAAATACAACCCATACCATTTTTAAAATTAGGACAACTAAACCCTGCATTTAACCCAACTTTAAAAACTTTTGAATCAAACTTCTTTCTAAAAAAATAATTAAGAGTATGATATCTTTTATTATCTAATGTATATTTAAACATTTTTATCACCATCTATTATTTTAAAAAAATACTTTATCTTTGTAAAGTATTTTCAAAAAGTGTTCCTTCCATATATCTTCTAACTGCTACACTAAAAACTAAATCATATAAAGGTATCTTATTACTTTTTAAGTAATCAAGAATTTTCTTAATCTCTTCTTTATCTAAAGTTCTTCCACCATTTTCAATATGAGAATTAATTATATCTTCTTCATTAATAAAAGTTACTACCCTAAGTTTTTCAAAAATAGTTCTAATATAATAATTCTCTTTTTCTGTAAGATTATGATTATAAAAAATTATCCACTGTTTTAAATTAGGAAAATATCTATAAAAGTCTATAATATCAAAACTTCTCCCATATATTCCATTTTCAATCATTAAAGCTAATTCTTTATATTCTAAAATAATATTTTTACTCTCTATCTTTTCTTTTACAACACTTTCTTTAACACTATTTTTGTACTTACCTTTATAACTTCTATAAAATCTATATTTTTTATCTAAATTATCATAGATTCTTTTTTGTACTTCTTTATCAATATTATAATAAAAAACATAAGCAAATCTTTGAATATCCGTTCTCGCATACTCATATTTTTGAAATAATCTTATAATCTCATCTTTATCTTTAGTTTCTAAAATAGCTTTCAAATTCTTTGTTTTCTCATTATTTCTTAAAGAGGATTTTCCAAAATTAATTCTAACAATATCTCCACGCTTAATTCCTAAAATTCTATTCATATACAAATCTAACCACAAATTAACAGTTATTCCCTTTATATTTAATTTCTTAAGAGTCTCTTTATATGGTCTATAAAGAAAATTACAATCCTGATATATATCATAATATCTTTTCCCTAACATAGCTATTCTGTTTAATACTAAATCATTATTACTAAAACACTTAGTAACTAAATAATATAACCCATTAATATTTAATCCCAACTCTTCTAAATAACTATTTATCTCTAAATCTTTCTCATTAATTACTAAAACCTCATCTATAATTTCTAATAATCTATTCTTTAACAATTCTTTTTCATCTTTATTCGCGTATTTTTCATAATATTTCAAAATCCAATTATAATTTACCGCCTTTATTTTCTCTATAAATCTATAAAAGGCACTTATACAACTTCTAAATTCTTTATTATTATCCAAACTAAAACAACTATCTAAATAATTATTTAAAATACTCCTCAACTGTTTATCCTTTAACTTGTATTTTAAAGCATATTCTTTTAACTTATCACTATTAACTAAACCCCACTTGGCCTCATTAAATATCAAATCCATCAAATTTTTAACTATCACACTATCTTTATTAATCAAATAAAATTGATAAGCCAAACTAACAAACTGGTTTCTATCCAAATTGTTTTCTTCAAGTAAATTTTCAATTAACTCTAAATCAATTCTTCCATTTTTAATAAATATTAAAAAACATTTTTCAATAACTAAATACTTTGTTTCAAAGCTAACACTCATATTTAATCCCCCTTAAAAAACTTTTATATTGTACCATAATTATCATGAAAAGTCAAAAAAGTAAAACCCCTAAAAAACCCCTAAAAAACTGTCTTATTTTTTTAATTTTCTTCATATATATTTTAAAGGAGGAAACAAAAAATGTATCATGGTCTATCAAAAAACGAAGTAGAAAACAATCGTAAAACTTATGGCAGTAACTCAATTACTAGTACCAAACAAAACAGTTTTTTAAAACTTTTACTTGAATCTCTAGGCGATCCAATTATTAAAATCTTACTTGTTGCTTTACTAATCAAAATAGTCTTCTTATTTAAAGACTTTGATTACTTTGAAACCTTAGGTATTCTAATAGCTATCTTTTTAGCCTCATTTATTTCTACCATCTCTGAATATGGCAGTGAAGCTGCCTTTAGAAGGCTTCAAGAAGAATCTTCTAAAATCTTAGTAAAAGTTATGCGTGATAATAAAATCATGGAAATTCCTATTGAAGATGTAGTTGTAAATGATATTGTTGTTTTAAATAGTGGAGATAAAATACCCGCGGATGGTTATATCCTAAAAGGAAATCTCTCCGTTGATGAATCAAGTCTAACCGGCGAAGCTAAAGAAATAACCAAATATCCTCCCTTAAATCCTCATAACTTAGAAGAATATAATAAATTATATCGTGGTTCTGTTATCTATAATGGTAATGCTTATATGCTTGTAACTAAAACCGGTAACAATACTTTATATGGCTCTTTAGCGAAAGAAGTATCTGAAGTATCTCCAACTTCTCCCTTAAAACTTCGTCTTACTGGTCTTGCTAAATTTATTAGTAAAATTGGTTATTGTGGTGCGGTATTAGTAACTATTTCCTATCTTTTTTCAGTCATAGTTATGGCTAATAACTTTGAACTATCTAAAATACTTGCTACCATTACCAATTTTAGAGTTATGGCGGACCATTTAATATATGCTTTAACTTTAAGTGTTACCATCATTGTTGTTGCAGTCCCTGAAGGCCTTCCTATGATGATTACTTTAGTTCTATCTAGTAATATGAAACGTATGTTAAAAAGCAATGTTTTAGTTCGTAAATTAGTAGGCATTGAAACCGCTGGTAGTATTAACTATCTTTTAACGGATAAAACCGGAACTCTAACCAAAGGTAAACTTGAAATAAATGAAATTATAACCGGAGATAACACACACTTTAAATCTCTCAAAGAATTAAAACTAAAACCCTTTATTTATCAATCTATCTATTCTAATCTCTATTATAATAATGAAAGCTCCTTAAATGATAAAGGCTCAGTAATCGGGGGTAACCTAACTGATAAAGCCTGTCTTGAATTTATTAAAAAAGATTCTACCATCAATTTTAAAATTCTAAATAAAAAAATCTTTAATAGTAAAGACAAATACAGTAGTGCCACTTTAAACAACAATATTACCTACTTTAAAGGTGCTCCAGAAATTCTTTTATCTAAATCTTCTAAATATCTAACCCATCAAGGTGAAGAAAAACTATTTCTAAACAAAAAAATAATTTTAAACAATATTGAACTTTTAACTAAAAGGGGAATAAGAGTCTTAGCAATATGTCAAAACTCCCAAAATAACCTATTGGATAATCTAACTTTTGTGGGTTTAATCGCTATCAAAGATGATTTACGAAAAGAAACCAAAGAAGGGGTAAACTTAATTAACAGTGCTGGGATAAATATCATAATGATTACCGGTGATAGTAAAAATACTGCCATTTCTATTGCTGAAGAAGCTGGTATCTATTCTAAAGGGGACCTATGTCTAACCAGTGAAGAATTAAACAAACTAACTGATGAAGAATTAAAGCATCGTCTAAGTAAAATAAAAGTTATTGCGCGAGCTCTCCCCCAAGATAAATCTCGTCTTGTAAAAATTTTAGAAGATATGAATTTAGTTGTTGGTATGACTGGTGATGGAGTAAATGATGCTCCTGCTCTAAAAAAAGCAAATGTTGGTTTTGCGATGGGAAGTGGAACTGAAGTTGCTAAAGAAGCTAGTGATATAGTTATACTTGATGATAATATTTTATCTATTAGTAAAGCTATTCTTTATGGTCGAACAATTTTTAAAAGTATTCGTAAATTTATTATTTATCAATTAACAGTTAATATGTGTGCTCTAATATTATCTATCATTGGTCCTTTTATCGGTATTAATACTCCTATAACTATTATTCAAATGCTTTGGTTAAACATGATTATGGATACCTTTGCTGGCTTAGCTTTTTCCTTTGAACCCGCCCTTGAAAGTTATATGCATGAACCCCCTAAATCAAAAGATGAACCCATTATAAATTCTTATATGATAGGGGAGGTCTTATTTACTGGCCTTTATTCAGCATTAATCTGTATTCTCTTTTTAAAACTCCCTTTAGTAAGATTATTTATTCGAACTGGTGAAAACTACAAATATTTAATGACTGCTTATTTTGCATTATTTATCTTTATTGGTATCTTCAACTCTTTTAATGCCCGAAGTGAACGCATCAACATATTTGCTAATCTATCTAAAAACAAAGTATTTATTTTTATTATTGCTTTTATCTTAATAGTTCAAGTCTATTTAATTTATTATGGTGGTGATCTATTTCGTACCTATGGCTTAATGGCAAAAGAATTTTTTATAGTCTTACTCTTAGCATCCACTGTTTTTCCTGTTGATTTTTTAAGAAAAATTTATTTAAGGCACCATCACTTAAAAACTGGAGTATAAAAAAATAACTCCATCGACACCATTCGACAAATTTTTAACATTTTTCATGCTATTATATTAATAGGTGATAAATATGCGTACATTTTATATATTTAATATTAATAAAAGTTTTTATAATCTAATGAAAAATAATCCTTACCATTTATTTAAAGCCATGGAAGATATCCATAACTTTGATACCAATGATATCAATATTGCTTATGATTTATTTATGCAAATAGTAAGTCCCTTTGATAAAAGTAAAATAAACAATACTTTATTTAACTCTTCTAAAGATAATGATTTTTATACTAAATTTCACAATGTCCATCGTATTGAAAACAAATATCTTCCTGAAGATTCTATGCTTGTTGTAAATAAAGCTTTTCTTATTTTAGAAAGTAATATCTTAAAACCAACTTTCCTAAATATCTTAAAAGAATACCCAACTCTTTTTGTCTGTGATTTTAAAAATAAAGATTATTTTTGGTTAAATGAATTAGTATGCTTGTAAAAATATTAAGTTTATAGTAAACTATATTTAAAAGGACGGTGTTAATATGTTTGGCGAAATTATGTGGTTTATCATTGGTTTAGTAATTGGCTTAGTAATCGGTTTTTTCGTATCTCGTCACTTAATGCAAAAATATTTAAAACAAAATCCTCCTATTAATGAAAAAATGATTGAGGCTATGATGAGTGGGATGGGACGTAAACCTAGTAAAAAGCAAGTAAATCAAGTAATGCAACAAATGAATAAATATATGTAGAAATAATTTTTTTATTTAAAATTTCTCAAAAATTAAAATGTAAAGAAAAAAGTTTGCATTTTTTTCTTGATTTTAGAATACATATATGGTAGACTTATTAATAGAATAAAAGGTGGTGTAAGGATGGACTTCCTTAATAAATTATATGAAAGCAATTTATTTGGCATAGGTTTATTTGCCGTTATATCTTTTTTAGTTGTAACCTTTTTAATTGTGTTATTTTTTGGTAAAAAAGACGAAAAGAAAAGAAAATTAGAAGAAGTAAGTGAGTTTGAAGTAAATAATGAAAATGCTTTTAAAGAAACTACCAATCCTGTTTCTTTAGAGACTACTACTCCAGCGCAAACTCCGAATATTAATGAATTAAATGGTACTACTTTAAATACTTTTCCTGAAGTTACTCCAACTGTTCCAACTCCACCTGTTGCTCCTGTAACTCCGATAAATGTTGCCCCAGAAATAACTCCAATTGCAAATTTAAATCCTATTCCAACTAATAATGAAACAATTCCGAGTATGAGTGATTCTTTTGCTCCACAAAGTGAACCAGTAACCCCTATAGTTACTCCCGAAGTTCCAATAAGTCCAATTGAACCTACCCAACCAATTAATAATACTTTTGAAACTCCAAATATTACTCCAATAATAAATACCCCAGAAGTAACTCCTATTATAAATACTCCAGAAAATAATATTCCAATTTTTGAACCAGTTACTAGTACTCCAATAATTGAACCAATAAAACCAATTATAAATGAGCCTACGATAACTGAACCCGTAATGAATCAAGCAACTCCGGTAAATACTCCTGTGCCACCAATCATTACTGAAACAACTAGTTTTAATTTTGAGCCTGAAAAAGAAGAGGAGAGGGTTACTGAGCCAATTAGTAATACTTATAATAATACTTATGAGCCTCCAATAACTCCTGTTGCTCCTGTAATAGAAGAGCCAAAACCAGTAATTCCAAGTTCTTATCCTGAACAACCTAAAATAATTGAAGAACCAACTATCAGTGATACTTACTATCAACCAATTGAAAGACCTGAAACTAGTGAAATAAAAGTTCCAAGTATTGATTTTGATGCTATTGCTAAATCAATATCTGCTGAATTAGATGATTTAGAATCAAGAAAAAGAATTACTCCTATGAGTGAAATTAATAGACTTACTCCTGAGCCTCTTCCAAGAGATGCTAGTCCGGTATATGTTAATACACCTGCTCACGTAGAAGCTCCAACAAGTAGAATTGATTTACCTAAAAAAATAGATTTACCAACTAAAAAGCAAAACTAAAAGCCTAAAAAGGCTTTTTTTAAATTTCTCAAATCAGTTTTTAGTAAAAATTTTTAAAAAAAATACTAAAAAGCCTTGATTTTAAGGGCTCTTTTTGATAATGTTAATATGTAAGGTAAAAGGCCTTATAAAAAATAGAAAACAAGTTTTTGAAAGGGAGGTATATTTTTATGTCAAGAACTGAATTAGTAGAATTTGTTGCAGCTGATGCTAATATGTCAAAAGCTGAAGCTGGACGTGCCCTAGATTCTGTTTTAAAAGGAATCCAAACAGGACTAAAAAAAGAAGGAAAAGTTGCTCTAGTAGGTTTTGGTACATTTAGTGCTAAAAAACGTCCTGCACGTGATGGAATTAATCCATTAACAAAGGAAGCTATTAAAATTCCTGCTAAAACTGTTGCTTCATTTAAAGCAGGTAGCAAATTAAAAGATGCTTTAAACTAATCTTTTAACCTAACTTAAGATGCTAAAAAAAGCATCTTTTTAAGTTCTTCAAAAAAATTTTACATTTCATAGCCAATTTTTTTAGCCACTAAGCATAATATGTGATATAATTACTGTTATAACATATAAAATTAAATGGAGGGAAAAAATTGCAAACAAAAAATAAATTTACATTATTTATCTTACCAATCGTAATAATTTTAGGATTATTAGTTATTCAAGCTCTATGTGATTTAGCATTACCAGAATATACTTCTAATATTATTAATAATGGAATAGGGCACAATGGTATTTCAAGTGGTATTCCTGAGGTTATACCTGAACATATTTTTAATTTAATTTCTAAAATCAGTAAAGAAAATAAATCTATTGTAACTGGTTATGATTTAATAGTTAAAGATAATCTAAGTAAAAAAGATTTATCATACTTTAAAGAAAAATATCCTATAATTGCTAATGAAAATATTTATTTACTTAATGATTTATCTGAAGAACAAAAAGCTACTTTAGAACACTCTTTAAGTAAACCTTTAATTTTAGCAACTCTTTTTGATTCTAATAATGAGCAAGTAAAAAAGATGCTTAAACTCGAATTACCTGAAAATGTAACTCTAACTGATTGGCTAATGAATTTAGATAAAGATACTTTTAATCAAGTTATTACTGAAATATCTAAGACTTATGATAAATTAGATGAATCTATGTTAAATGAATATAGTTATTTAAGTGTAAGTAATATTTATAAAACAGTTGGAATAGATATGAACGCTTATCAAATAAGTTATATTATAAATATGGGTTTAAAGATGCTTATTATCGCCGGTATAGGTATGATTGTTGCCATTATTGTTGGTTATTTATCAAGTAAACTAGCATCTCAAATAAGTTATACCTTAAGAGATTTAGTCGTAACTAAAATTATGTCATTTAGTCCGGCTGAATTTAAAGAATTTGGTGCCTCAAGCTTAATTACTAGAGCAACTAATGATATTGAACAAATTAAAATGTTTTGTATTATGCTTGTTCGAATAGTTATTTTTGCTCCAATCATGGGAATTGGCGCTTTTGTCAAAGTTTGTCATAATCCCTTAAATTGGCTTATCGCTGTTGCTTTAATTACCATCTTAGTTTTAATAAGTATCTTATTTGCAATAGCAATGCCTAAATTTAACATTATGCAAAAATTAATTGATCGTATGAATTTAGTATCCCGGGAAATTATCACCGGCATGCCAGTTATTAGAACTTTTGGTACCGAAAAATATGAAGAAGAAAGATTTGATACTGCCAATAAAAATTTAACTAATAATAATTTATTTGTTAATCGTCTCATGGGAATTATGATGCCTAGTATGATGCTAGTTATGAATATTATAAGTATCTTAATTGTTTGGTATGGTGCAAAAGAAATTAATGTTGGCTCTCTTCAAGTTGGAACTTTACTAGCATTTATTTCTTATACTATGCAAATAATCATGTCTTTCCTAATGATTTCGCTTGTCTCTGTTATGTTACCACGTGCTTTAATATCTATTAGACGTATCAAAGAAATATTAAATAAAAAGGTTTCTATTGTTGAACCATCAGCGCCTTTAGCTCTGGATTCCTCTAAAAAAGGTTATGTTGAATTTAAAAATGTTACTTTCCAATATCCTGATGCTGATGAGGCAATGCTAAAAAATATCAGTTTTATTGCTAAGCCTGGAACAACTACTGCTTTTATTGGTTCTACCGGAAGTGGTAAATCTACTCTAATTAATCTTATACCTCGTTTTTATGAAGCCACTAAAGGAACAATCTATGTTGATGGTGTAGATGTCAAAAAAGCTTCTTTAAAAGAACTTCGTGAAGTAATTGGTTATGTTCCTCAAAAGGGTATCTTATTTTCTGGAACTATCAAAAGTAATTTAGAATTAGGTAAAGATAACTTAACCCCTGAAGAATTAGAAAACTCTGCCTCTGTAAGTCAATCTTTAGAATTTATCGAAACCAAAGAAAAAGGCTTTAATAGTCCTATATCTCAAGGCGGAACTAATGTCTCAGGTGGACAAAAGCAACGTTTATCTATCGCTCGAGCTATTGCTAAAAATCCTGAAATTTATATCTTTGATGATTCCTTTAGTGCCTTAGATTTTAAAACTGATGCTAAACTTCGTCAAGCTCTAAAAAAACATGCTCATTCATCAACCATCTTAATAGTAGCTCAAAGAATAAGCACAATTATGAATGCTGATAATATTATTGTTTTAAATGAAGGCGAAATCGTGGGAAGTGGTACTCATAAAGAACTTCTAAAAAATTGTCCAATCTATAAAGAAATTGCTTTATCTCAAATGAAGGAGGAGGAGTTATAATGCCTAGAAGACATGGCCCATCTACTGAACGTGTAAAAGACTTTAAAGGTACTGTAAAACGTCTTTTAAAACGTATATCTTCTTATAAATACTTAATTATTATCGCGTTCCTCTTTGCAATAGGTAGTACTATCTTTTCTATAATTTCTCCTAAAATATTAGGTAATGCTACTACAGAAATCTATACCGGTCTTATTGCTAAAATAAATAATACTGGTGGTATTAATTTTTCTAATATCAAAAAGATTTTAATAACTCTTGGTATCTTATATTTAATAAGTGCTTTATTTAGTTATATTCAAAGCTTAATAATGACTAGTGTATCTAGTAAAACTTGTTATAAACTACGAAAAGAAGTATCAATTAAATTAAATAGACTTCCCATGAGTTACTTTGATAAACAAAATACTGGGGACACTTTATCTATTATTACTAATGATATAGATACCTTACAAATGAGTTTAAATAGTTCTCTAACTCAAGTAATAACCTCGATAGTTACAGTTATTGGAATATTTATTATGATGTGTTCTATAAATGTTACTTTAGCTATTACTACCGCGCTTGTTTTACCTGTTGCATCCACCATTGTCATGATAATCGTCTCTAAAAGTCAAAAGCACTTTAAAAATCAACAAAAATATCTTGCCAAAGTTGATTCTGAAGTTGAAGAAATGATAAGTGGCCAATTAGTTATCAAAGCTTTTAATGCCGAAGAAAAAACAATTTCTAAATTTAATGAAGATAATGAAAAACTATACAATGCTGGGTTTAAAGCTGGTTTCTTATCTGGCTTAATGCAACCAATAATGAATTTTGTTGGTAATTTAAACTATGCTGTTATTGCTATAATTGGTGCTATATTTGCAATTAAAGGTAAAATTACAGTCGGAAATATTCAAAGTTTTATTCAATATTCTCGTCAATTTACTAATCCAATTGCTCAACTTGCTCAAATATCTAATCAGATCCAATCTATGCTCGCGGCCAGTGAAAGAGTATTTGAATTTTTAAGTGTAGATGATTATATCGATGATGGTAAACTTGACGTTAAAGATATTGTTGGAAATGTTGAATTTAAAAATGTCGAATTTGGTTATAATCCTAATAAAATTATTATCAAAAACTTTAATGCTAAAATAAAAAAAGGACAGAAAATTGCCATTGTTGGTCCAACTGGTGCTGGAAAAACTACTATTGTTAAATTATTAATGCGTTTTTATGAACCTAATCGTGGTGAAATTCTCCTAGATGGTAAAAATATTCGCGATTTTAAACGTAGTGAATATGAAAGTGTCTTTGCTATGGTACTCCAAGATACCTGGTTATTTAATGGAACTATCTTTGATAATCTTCGCTATGGTAATTTAAATGCTACAGATGAAGAAGTTATTGCTTCTGCTAAAATTGCCAATGCTGATTTCTTTATTAGAACTTTACCGGAAGGCTATAACTTAGTTTTAAATGAAGAAACCAATAATATAAGTGGTGGTCAAAAACAATTACTTACTATCGCAAGAGCAATACTTGCTAATCCTAAAATTTTAATCTTAGATGAAGCAACCTCAAATGTTGATACTAGAACAGAAGAGTTAATTCAAAAAGCAATGGATAAAGTAATGGAAGGCCGAACCTCATTTATTATAGCTCATCGTTTGTCAACTATTAAAAACGCTGATTTAATTCTTGTCATGGACGAAGGCGATATAGTTGAAGTTGGTAAACATGATGAACTCTTAAAGAAAAATGGTTTTTATGCTAAAATTTATAACTCTCAATTTGAAAAATAACAATTAATTTACTCCTAATTGTTATTTTTTTTACCTTTTTTTAAGTTTTTTTAATATCGTCGACATGGTTCGACATTTTTCGACATGGACTTATGTTATAGTAAAGTCATTTCTTTTATTTAAAAGAAATTAGAAAGGAGGACTTATGCCAACAAAAGAAAAAATATTTATTAGTTTGAGTGATGATTTATTATTTAAAGAAACTTTCTCTAATATCTCTAATCGTAAATTTTTAGTCTATTTTCTTTCTTGTTTTACTGACTTTTCACTAGATTTTCTATC
>CANPVV010000029.1 GCA_947581835.1 uncultured Bacilli bacterium | reverse complement strand
TTACTCAAGTGTGTTCCCATAAAAATGGTTCTTAAACCTTGGGTAATAGAATTATTTTGCTCTTGAAACATAATATATTTGCTAAATATATAATCAGCGCCATAATAATATCTTGCTTTATGAAATTCTTCAATTATCTTTTTATTATTAATATAATTAGGAATATTGCTGAGGAAATTAAATATTCTTTCAGATATTTTTTCTGAATCACATTCTTTTATGTCTCTTATGTCATATGTTTTATCAAGTGAATGAACTCTTTGAGAAATATGACTCAATAACCTTGTTTTAATTAATTGATCTTGTATGCTTAGAGGCATAATCGCTACTTCTGTTGAACTACTAGTTGGCTTTATTTCACGTTCATCTTTAAGATTTGAATAACTGATTGCTATTTCTGTTGAACTACTAGTTTGTCTATTAGTTGGTCTAGTTGGCACTTCAGAGCTTGTTATTACTTTACTTGATGATTCATTGATAAGAGATTTTTTATTTCTTCTATTATAAGTTTTTTCTCTGGATAGCCGTGTCCTTAATTCTCGTATTTGTTCAGCATTTAAATTTTCATAATTAGCATATAATTCATTGATTTTTTTAAGATTTGCTTCATTTGCATCTAAATTTGTTTCTCTTTTTAAGAAACGGACATAAGTTGCAATATTTTTTCTTAAATAGCTACTTTTGGTAGTAAATTCATTAATTTTTGATGCTGGTACTTGACGATTTTGTAGAATTTTATTAATTTTATAAATATTACGATTTAATTGTTTACGAATTCTTTCAATATCTTCTAATGTTTTAGCTTTGGAGATTTCTTTAACAAGTTCAATAATTGTTTGTTCAATTTTTTGTAAAGATTTAGATTTTTTAACTATTTTTTCATCTATTCTTAAAAATTTCATTATTTCATTACTGCAATTAGCAAAATCTTTGCCACTGTATTCTATTTTTTCACGAACCATCTTTAATAATTCTTCATGTTCAATATTTATTTGTTCAATTCTTTCATCAATTTTTGCCATTATTCATCACCCTCCGTTAAGGCATCTTTCATGCCTTCAAAAATGTTCATTATTTCTATTAATGACTCATCGTCTAAATTTTCCAAATCGGAATCTTCTAAAACTAAATCTTCTACGTTGGAATCTTTTAAATTTGAATTTTCTAAACTATTTTTTTCCATACTTTTCCCCTTTCTGCCGGTTATTATAGCATAAAACAAATAAAAATGCAAATTTTAGAGAATGAGCTTTTTTAATATAAAAGGAACTATATAAATAAAGTTTAAATAGCTCCTATTTATTTTTTAAAATGTTTAGTACTTCATTTGTATACTTATTTTTAGTTAATACTGCATAGACATTTTCATTATTATCATTTTTTATAAATATTGTATATTCGTTGTTAAATAAATATTTTGTTATATTATCATTATATTTCTTCGTATAATTTGCAAAGTTTAATATTTTTGGATCTTTTATAGTATCTGAATCAATAATTTCATTTTTATAAATTACTATACTATTTTTAAGGCCATATTCATATACCAAATTAAATTTATGAAAAGTTGGATTTTCCTCTTCTTCTGAATAAAATCCTAAAAATATAAATTCATTTAATGGATCTATAATTTTAGTTGAATTGAAATTACTATATTTAATGTTATATTTTTTATAATAATCATTTGGAGTATCAATATTAATTTCTGTAATATAATCTTTATCAAATAAAAATTCAAATTTTTTATTATTATTAGAACATATTATACTATTATCATTATATTCACAAGTTGTATCTTTTATTTCTTCTAGTATTTTATTTAAAAAGAAATAATTATTATTAGCTTCATAAAATACATTAGAAATCTCATTTTTAGTATCGACATTATAACATTTGTTATTTTCAATTTGAAAATTAGTACTATTTAAATTTCCATTAAAATTAGATTCATAAGTTCCATTAACCATATTATCGAAATATGTTCCTTCATATGAAATTATGTCATTTTCAGCTTGAATATTTATATTAAAATAAAAGTTAGAGTTTAATAAAAAGTCTAGTTTCTGTTTTAAATCATTTTTTATGGAATCTTTTTCTTTATTATCTTTAATATTTTCTTTATTTTGAGAATTTGTATCATTAATTTTATAATTTATATTTATTTTTTCATAAATTATAAATGATATTGTTATAAAGAATGTTACAAAAATTAATATACCAACATAAATTTTCTTTTTAGGCATCACTGTCACCACTTTTCACGATAATTTTATCAAAAAATTATGTCTTAGTCAACATTACTATATTTAGTTAAAAATGTTGAATAAATTAATAATTTTGTATCTATTTAAATTTAGAAATATTTTTTTATTATTGCAATATTAATGATTAACAAATAAACTATCAATATAATAAGTGTTACCTCCATTAAAATCTTCTCTTATTTTTAATAATGGACTATTATCAAATATTTTAGCTTGAAAAGTATCAAGTACGATTATTACTGCTAAAACTCCTAAAATAATTAAAGTAGTTTTTAGACCTTTTTTCATATTTCCTCCATTTCTACAAATTACTATTTATTTTACTCTTATAAATTTATTAGTCTATATAATCTGGATTAGCACATAAATTCAATTTTATATCAATTTGTTTTAAAAATTCATTAAGAGAATCGTTAGTTGTATTCTTTTCAATAGTATAATAATATCCATAACCTTTTTGAACATACTTCTTGCTCATATAGATTTTATATTCTGGTAAATTATCCATAGAATGTGATTGATCCACTACAATATTTTTATCCTTAAAGATTTTCATAACGTCATAATCATAAGTTCCTTTAATTGATTTTGTATATATTAATTCTAAAGTACAAATTTGTCCTGGTCTACATGAACTATAAGCAGTAAATAATTCATAAGTTCCATCTTCATATACTGCTAACTCAACAGGAACACAAGATTTTTTATTGCCTATGCTTATAGTAAATATTAAATTTTCATAATTTTGCAATGGATTATCTCCACCCAGATCTACATTTTCTAATTCTTCATTAGAACAAGAAAATTTTACTCCTTTCCAAGTAGTAACTTTTTCTTTGTTATTGCAATAATAATGATTAACAAATAAACCTTTATCAAAATAATAAGTGCTACCACCATTAAAATCTTCTCTTATTTTTAATAATGGACTATTATTAAATATTTTAGCTTGGAAAGTATCAAATATGATTATTACTGTTAAAACTCCTAAAACTGTTAAAGTAATTTTTAGACTTTTTTTCATATTTCCTCCGTTTCTAAAAATTTTTTATAGATTAAATTATAGCATACCCTATTTATAATTACAATTATATAAACTTTTTAAACTTCATATTCAGTAATACACTTAAAATAAGTACGGAAAATCAATTTTTCTAACGTATTACAAACTATTAATTTATATATATTTAGTCATGTCTTTAGATCACTTTTTGAAAATAAAAAGGCATCAATCAAAATCGATGTCTTTTTTCATGCTTGTATTATTACAAGCTAAGTTAAAAAGCTATATTATTAATAATAAAGAAAGTTATTTAAATATTTTTTAAATTAGATATCCCTACCCTGTTTAGATTTTTTCATATAATTTAGGAAAATCTAGTTCTTCAATTTCAAAAGTTGTGCCAGTATCACATATTTCTCCTTGTTTAGGACCTTTTTTATAAATACTTATATTAAAGGTTACTCTTATTAAACCTTGTTCTAATAACTTTAAAAAGCCTTGAAAATCTTTTAATTTATAGATTTCATAATCATAATATTTATAAGATTTTTGGTTATTTTCGAGTTTATTCCAAGTTTTAACAAGAAATAAATAAGGTTTATGGCGATTGTATTTGGAAGCTAAATCTTTAAAATTCCAATAAGCTTTATCATCTATTAGCATAAAGTTCTTCTCAAGAATTAAAAGAAATACTTTTTCTTGATCATAATCAACTTTTAAGCGAAATAGTTTGCCATTTACAAAAGTAGATGCACTAGCTTGAACAGAAGCTTTAAAGATTTTTTGGCGATTTTCATCAGATTCAGGATAGCCATATTTATTTCTTATTCTTTTAATTTGATTAGGTTCTTTACCAATTGGAGTAGATTTAAATAAAAGAATATGTTTATTTAAATTAAAATCCTTTATTCTTATTTCGATATTTTTAAATTCTGGATTCTTAATGTTTAAAGCACTAGTTAGAGTTTTAGTAGGTCCAGCTTTATTATTTTTAATATCTAAAATATAGCCTTTCTTATTAATTTTTTGAAATTGTTTTTTAACAACTTCAAGTTCTTCATAATTCATATAAAACAGTCCTTTCTGTGAAGAATGTTTTATATCCTAGCACTTTTTGTTGTCGAAATTTGTCGAAAAAAGGAACAAACTATTAATTTGTTCCAAAAATTTGCATTTTTTGGTTAAAAAAAGCAGATTTTACTGCTTTTTAAATATATTTTTCATAGAAAGTCTTTAAAGTAGAAACGTCTCTACTTCCAACTAAGCCATCAACCATTTTGCCATCTTTTAAGACTATTAGCATTGGAGTAAAGCCATGTTCATTTAATAACTCACCATAAGTTCCAGTATAAGTTCCTTTACTGCTAGTAATAGTTGTTTCAATACTTAATAAATCAAAGACTGAAGCATACTCAGTTCGCCAATCTTTTACGTCAATACTTAAATAATTCATTTCTAGTTTTAAATCATCAATTACTTGATTTAAATTTGGAAGTAAAGATTGACATACAGAACAACCAGAACGACCAACATAAATAAATTTAACTCCTTTAGAATCTTTAAGTTCTTCACTAGTTTCTTTATCAAGAAGAGTTAAACGGCTTGTATCATAAGAAGATGTAGATGATCCAGTAGAACTTGTTGAGGTTTTAGTTGTACTTGAAGTTGTTGCTGGAGTATTAAAATATAACCCGATTAATAATAAAAATGTTATAATAAAACCAGTAATTACTATTAAAGTTAAATTTCTTATTTTAGTTTCTAACACACTTGTATCCATAAAATTCCTCCTTAATTCATTGGTATTATACACCAATTGAGGTTAAAAATCAAGTTTTAGGGTTTTAGGCACGAAGAACCGCGATAACTTTATTTGTTTCACGATTATATTTTAAATCAATTTTATGTTCATTATAACTTTCAGTACTATCAGAAGGATTTATAATTTGACCTTTATCATTACCTATCATATAACCATTCTCAACTAAGTCCGCGACTAAAATTACATTAGTATCCCCTTCTTTAAATAGTTCTTCAATATTATCTTCAGCATATTGAACGGCTTGAACCTCAATAATATTTTTAATATCTTTTAAAGCGTCTTTATTATCAATAGCAAAAGCATAAGACGTTTTATTTATAGTTATAAAAGCAACTATACCTAAGAGGACTATTACTATTAATAATTCTATTTTAGTATAACCAAGTTTTTTATTATCCATATTAACCACCTTACTTAAAAGTATATCATAATAAATTAAAACTTCAAAGAAAATATTAAGTTTTTTTGTAAAATTTACTTTAGATTTAACACTTTATATTCATTAACTAAGTCATCTAAACTAAATTTAGCATTAGCAGAACTAGTACTAGGTAGATAGATTACTTCAATATTTATATCTTTTTTTAAATATTTATCATATATTTTGGCCGCGGTTTTACCATTTATATATATTTTTTTAATATTAGTTTTAGAGATAATTTGTTTGATATCATTGGGAATAATTTGTTTTATAGATGCATCACTTGATTTGGTAATAACACAGGCGGCACAAACGTCAAATAAAGCAATTTTATATTTTTTTAAAAAAGCTTTTTTACTTTCAATATCATCTCTAAATTCGGTATTATAAACTTTTTTTAAAACTCGCCAAAAACGATTTTGGGGGTGAGCATAATAAAATCCGGCAGCACGAGATTTAAGAGAAGGAAAAGAACCTAATATGATAATCTCACTATTTTGATTATAATATGGGGGAATAGTATGTTGTTCCATAATATTAAAAAGATAAGTTATTTCTTATCTTTCATAGCCTCAACTAAAGAAGAACCAAAAGTAGCAATATTACTTAAATCAGCAGGAACAATTAATTTAGTTGATTGGCCATCAGCAACTTTACTTAAAGCCTCAAAACTTTTTAGAGTTAAAACAGCAGAATCAGCTTTAGCATTTTTTAATAGTTCAATTCCTTTAGCTTCGGCTTCTTTAATTTTTAGTAAGGCCTCGGCCTCTCCTTCAGCGATTTTGATTTGACTTTCTTTTTCAGCCTCTGCTCTTAAAATAGCACTTTCTTTTTCACCTTCAGCAATTAGAATACTAGATTTTTTTTCACCTTCAGCTTGTAAGATTTTTTCTCTTCGTTCACGTTCAGCACGCATTTGTTTTTCCATAGCCTCTTGAATATCACGAGGAGGAATAATATTTTTTACCTCAACACGATTAACTTTAATTCCCCAAGGGTCAGTTGCCTCATCTAATATAGCACGCATTTTACCATTTATGATATCACGACTAGTTAAAGTTTGGTCTAATTCTAATTCACCTATTAAGTTTCTTAGAGTTGTGGCAGTTAAATTTTCAATGGCTGATACTGGTAAATCAACACCATAAGTATAAAGTTTAGCATCAGTTATTTGATAGTAAACAACGGTGTCTATTTGCATGGTTACATTATCTTTAGTTATAACTGGTTGAGGTGCAAAATCTTTTACAGTTTCTTTTAGACTAACTATTTTAGAGATACGATCAACAAAAGGTATTTTAAAATGAAGACCATTATTCCAAGTTGTATAATAACTTCCTAATCTTTCTATAACATAACATTTAGCTTGAGGCACTACCTTAATATTAGGTATGACAATAATAATAACAAGAATTAATAAAGCAATTAAAATTGGCATTAGACATCACCCTTTCTTACCACTAATTTAACTCCTTCGATTGCCTCAACAATCACATGAGAGCCAACTTCAATTTTGCTAGTGCTTATAGCACTCCATGTTTTACCATCTACTTTTACAGCTCCAATTTTTAATTTGGTAATTTCTTCGGTAACAATTCCCTCCATACCTATTACTCGGTCAATATTTGTTTTAACTGATTTACTTTTCATTTTTTTAAGTAAGATAGGTCTTGTAATAAGCATAAGAACTATACCTAATATAACAAATACGGCAAATTCTATATAAAATGAATCGACAATAAATGATAAGAAAAGACTAACTAAAGATGAGGCAATAAACCAAATACTTACCAAATTAATGGTTATAACTTCAAGAATAGTTAAAAGTATAACAACGCATAACCATAAAACCCACATATGTACCACCTTTCATGTATAATTATACGTTATTTACGAAAAAAATACAATATAATTTAAAAATTATGATATAATCTAAGTGGTGAGCAAGTATGGTGGGAAATATTTTATTTGTGGGTTTAAATACAACTGATAGAGAGATTATTAGAAAATTAATATGGGAATGTCATGTGGGGGGTATTACTTTATATCGAAGTTTATATAAAAATTATGAAGAAATGATAGAAATTATAAATTATATTAAAAAATTAAGTCAAGAAGCTAATTATAATGTTTTAATTGGAATTGATCAAGAATGTGGAAGAGTTAATAGATTACCTGAAGAATTTAAAAATATTAGAAGTGCTTATGCTTTAAAGGGAAATCCGGATAATTTTTTTGAAGAAGCTAAGATTATGGGAACTATTCTTAATTCAAGTGGAATAAATGTTAATTTTGCACCAGTTTTAGATATTAAAAGATTTGAAGATAATCATGCGATTGGGAATAGAGCTTTAGGAAATGATATATTAACTATTAGTAAAAATGCCAATAGTTATATTACCGAAATTAAAAAACATAATGTTATTCCAGTTGTAAAACATTTTCCAGGGCATGGAGCAACATTACTTAATTCTCATCATTTTATGCCTATTATATTAAATACAGATAAATTATTTCAAGAAGATATTTTAACTTTTAAAGATGCGATAGATAATGATATTGATTTTATAATGGTTGGACATTTTTTAGTGAAAAATTATGGAATATTTACCCCTTCTTCAATATCCAAAAAAATAGTTCAATTACTTAGAGATAATTTAAAATATAATAATTTAATTATTACAGATGATTTAACAATGGGACCTTTAAAATTAATTTATAAACCTTATTTAATTAAAAAAGCTATTAATAATGGAGTTAATATTATAATGATTAAATATTATGATAATTTCTTTAAAGATTATAAAAAATTAATTAAATATTATAATATCAATAAACTTAATAAAGATAATATTAATAAATCTTTAGATATGCTTAATAATTTAAAAGAAAAGTATCATGTAAATACAGATTTAATAGATAATTCATTAGATATAGAAGAAATTAATAAAGAAATAGAAAATTTAAATAAGAAGGCTAGCTATTAGTATAATAGTTAGTTTTTATTTTAAAAAAGATAGCCTTATAAAAGACTATCAATATAAAGTAATAAAAATATAACTTGCCTTTGGATAGAGATAAAAAGTACCAAAGGCAAGATAAAAATCAATTATTCAGATATTTCATATGGAGTATTTACTAGACCGTTTCCAGTAAAATTAAGATTAGCTTTTAAATTTATTACTGGACGTATTGCAAGTAAATTGTTTACTCCTGTATATCTGTTTTCCTCTATAATTGCATTGCCAAGACTTCCATCATTATAAATAAGAAATACATAAGCTTTATTTTCACCAAAGGTGCTAGAAGATATTGACCAATAATGGTTATTTATATTTAGCCAATAACCCCAATTTTTTGCACCTCCAAAACTTCCAGCATAAATTGCTTCATCGGCTGTGATTAAGCCTATTGGTACTGGTAAAGCTTTGTTTCCCTGTTTACTTTCTTTGGTTGTAAATAAGTCTCTATTTTTATTTTTACATTTTAAAGTTGGAGTTGCACCATCTTCTATTGTTTTCCAATCATTATTAGGTGTTAAAAATCTACTAAAGGCTGCATATGAAGTTGTATTAGTTCCGTATCCTCTTAATTTAGGTGTTGCTTCTCCCTGCCACCAACCTATTTCATTCGTATTAATTTCTCTATCATTGCAAAATCCAGTATTACCATCTATTAAATTATAATAATCAGGGTTGTTTCCTAAATTGCTATTATACCACTCAATCAATTTAGTTAATATATTACTATTTGTTTCATTTTTTGTTGCTTCTTCATAACTTTTTGATGCTTCTCCATCTTTTCCACCATACATAAATCCTACATATTTATTATCATTATTATTTATGTTAAATGGTTCTTTAGATATTGCTTCAGCCTTATCTTGGTCTGTCCATCTACCATCTTTTGATGGTGTTGTACCAGAATAAATTATTCTTAATGTTCCATCTTCATTTATTCGGATTATCCGCCAATACATATTAGCAAACTTTACCCAATTATTATTTACTGTACCTCGATAAACATAGCTTTTTCCTCCATCACCTTCAACTTCATATATTCCATTTTCCTCTAAAGTGCAATTTTCTTTATTATGTTCAATATTATTTGTACCATTTGCGCATGAAGTTCCATGAATTGCACCCGCTATAACGCCATCTTTTTCTTCTCTTAAATTTTGTAAAGTTTTTAAAGATGATTTTATTAAATATATATAACATTTTGTTCCTTTTTCAGTTATATTAATATTAATTTTATTATTTTCAATTGTCATGTTTCCTTTTAAATGCTCGGAATTACTTTTTACTATACAATAACTTTTATCATCATCTATAGAATAATAATTGTCAGTAGGTATCTTATCTATAGGAATATCTTCAGCACCATCATTTTTATACATAGCTATTACATTTAAATCTGGAATTTTATAATTTATATTACTTTCAACTAACTTTGCACTATCAACTACTTTATACTTAGCTTTAGTTAAAAATAAATTACTTACTATCAGAAGTGATACACCCAAGATTAAGCCACATAAAAACATTTTACTACCTTTTCCATTACTTTCATTTAATTTCTCAAATCTCATTTTTTTACTTCCCTTCTATGAAGTTTAGCTTCATTTTCATTTATACAACAATATGTTATATTATGAAAATATTTTACAACAAATTGTTATATATGTCAATATGACATTTTGATTTATTTTAGAATATATTTGAAAATATTATTTAATGAGGTAAAGAACATGTATGAAGAATTGAAATTAGAAAGAATTAAGGGATTAAGAGAAAATAAGGATTTAAAACAAGAAGACATTGCTAAATTACTTAATATTACTCAAAGCGCTTATAGTTATTATGAATTAGGTAGAAGACAAATTCCTAGTGATACATTAATTAAACTAGCTGAGTTTTATAATACAAGTGTTGATTATATTTTGGGTTTAACTGATGAAAGAAAACCATATCCAAAGAGTATTTTAAACAAATGATTTTGAGGTAAATATGAATATTGATAGATTAAGAGATATTAGAGAAGATAGAGACTTAAAACAAGCTGATATTGCAAAAATTTTAAATGTAACACAACAAACTTATTCAAGATATGAAACTGGAGAAATAAGTATTGATAAAAATAGTTTAATTAGGCTGGCGGAGTTTTATAATACAAGTGTTAATTATATTTTAGGTTTAACCGATGAGAGAAAACCTTATCCGAAAAGTATTTTAAATAAGTGATATTGAGGTAAATATGAATATTGATAGATTAAAAGAAATTAGAGAAGACAGAGACTTAAAACAAGCTGATATTGCAAAAATTTTAAAAATATCACAAGTACAATATTCTAGGTATGAAACTGGTATAAGAGTTATTCCTATTTATCATTTAGTTAAATTAGCCCAAATATATGATACTTCTATTGATTACTTGCTAGGATTAACTGATGAGAGAAAGCCCTATCCTAAAAGTATTTTAAATAAATAATTGAACTTTTAAAGTTCTTTTTTATTTCCAAGATTTTCCTCTTGATATGAACATATATATGCTTTATAATTAATATGAAAGGAACAAATGTTTTATGGATAATATTTTTTTAAATAGACATTTTTTATGTATTGATTTGAAAAGCTTTTTTGCAAGTTGTGAATGTATTGAAAGAGGAATAAATCCTTTTAATTATCCTTTGGTGGTGGCTAATCCTAATCAAGGAATGGGTGCTATTACGTTGGCAGTTACTTCCTATTTAAAAAATTTAGGAGTTAAATCACGGGGAAGACTTTTTGAAATTCCTAAAAACATTAAATATATGATCGCTAAACCAAGAATGAGTTTATATATTAAAAAAAGTGAGGAAGTTGTAGGAATATATTTAGAATATGTAGATAAAGAAGATTTGCATATTTATTCAATTGATGAGTGTTTTTTAGACGTTACTGATTATTTAAAATTATATAAAAAGACTGATTATGAACTGGCTTTAGATATTTTAAAAGAAATTAAAGAAAAAACGGGGTTATGCGCTACTTGTGGAATTGGGCCAAATATGCTTTTAGCTAAAGTGGCGATGGATATCGAGGCTAAACACAATAAAGATTGTATTGCTAAATGGACTTATGCAGATATAGAGACTAAACTTTGGGAGATTGCTCCCCTTTCTAAAATGTGGGGAATTGGACCGAGAATGGAGGTTAAATTAAATAAGTTAGGTATTTATTCAGTTAAAGATTTAGCTTATTATAATCGGGATAAATTAAAAAAATTGTATGGAGTTATGGGAGAAGAATTATGGAATCATGCTCAGGGTATTGATTTAAGTAGAATTGGCGATTATAAAAAAGTGATGGATAAGTCTTATAGTCATTCTCAAGTGTTATTTAAAGATTATAATGGAGAAAATATTAGTTTAATTATTAAAGAAATGGTAGAAGTTATTGGAGTAAGACTTAGAAAAAATCATAAAACTTGTCAAGTAATTGGGCTGGGAATTGGTTATTCTAAAAATGTTGGAGGTGGTTTTTTCCATAGTGTGAAATTAGATAATCCAACAGATTTAGAAACAGATATTTATAAAACTTGTGAAATGATTTTTGATAAATTTTATGATAATTTACCTATTAGAAAAGTTACTGTTTCTTGTGGGGATTTAAAACAAAAGATAGGAGTACAATTAAATATTTTTGATTCAGTAAAGGAAGTGAGAGATAAAGAGAATTTAAGTAAAGCAATTGATGAGATTAAAGAAAAATATGGAAAAAATGCAGTATTAAAAGCAACTTCCCTATTAAATGATTCAACAATTAAAGAGAGAAATAAAAAGATTGGAGGACATAACGCATGATTGATCGTGGTTTTATTAAGTGGCAACCTTTTAATTCTTTAATTAATAGGAAAATGGTTATGAGTGATTTAGAGAAAAATAAAAAGTTAAAAAAGCCTACCCTTTTTCCGGAAGAAATAGAGAAAATAAATGAAGAAATACTTAATGCTTATTATGCTAAAAGTGAAATTACAATTATTTATTATGAAAATAATTTATATAAAAAAATAACTACTTTAATAGTAAATATTAATAGTAGTTATAAAACTATTCAATTTAGAGGAGGAAAAGTTATTAGTTTTAATCAGATTTTACAAGTGATTAATTGATAAAAATAGATAAACTTATTTAGATTAGTTGTTTAAATTAGATTTTTTATAAACATAATAGTATAACCAATTATGATATAGTAAAGTACTATGGGCATGCCATTTATATAAAGGTTTAGCATCTGGGTTATCATTAGGATAATAATTTTTAGGAGGGTCTATATCTAGGCCTTTATTAATATCTCTTCGATATTCTTTATCTAAAGTATATAAATCATATTCAGCATGACCAGTTAGAAAGATACGAGAACCATCTTTACTTTCTACTATGTAAGCGCCAGATTCATTAGATTTACTAGTTAAGATTAAATCGGGATTAGATAGACAATCTTCTTCCATTATACTGCAATAACGAGATTGAGGAATAAAGAAAGTTGCATCAAAACCAGTTACGATGGGAGTTTCATTTAAAATATAGTGTTCATATAGGCCTGATAGTTTGGATGCTAAATTGTAACGATTAACACCATAGAAATATTGTAAACCAAATTCTGATGCCCAACACAAAAATATAGTTGATTTAACATGAGTTTTGGTATATTTAAAAAATTCTTTTAGTTCTTTAGCATAAGTAATATTAGAATATGGAATATGCTCTAAGGGGGCACCAGTAATAATCATACCATCATAATTTTCTTCTTTAATACTTGAAAAAGATTTATAATATTTATTAAAATAAGCATTTTTAAGGGGATCACTATCTTTAGTAGTTAAATAAATAAAATCTAGTTCAACTTGTAAAGTAGGTGTATCTAAAACGGTCATTAATTGTCTTTCGGTATCTTCTAGGGTGGGCATTAAGTTTAAGATGCCAACTTTAACTTTAGGAATATGAGAATTTAACTTAGAAATAAAATTAATATTAGGTAATTCATCCATGATAGGTAAAGATTTAGGTAAATATATCATAAGTAAGCCTCCTTTAAATTATATTAAGATTTAGCATTAAAATTACGAGCATTATCAGCCATAATTTGTAATATTATATCATAATTATCATCATTTGCCATTTTATTTCGTTTAATTTCCCCACATTTATTACATTTATAAACTATTTTGAAAGTATCTTGTTTACCTTTTTCAATATTTATGGGTTTTAGAATACCTAAACAAGAATTTAGACGATCTCCAGGATTAATATCAATATGAATACTGCATAAACAAAAGGGACAATGGTCTCTTGCAGTATAATTTAGGGGTGGTACTTCTTTTCCACAGACAAGACACGTGAATTTTTCATCAAGCATTTTAAATTTTTTAGTTTCCATAAAATCTCCTATTTCATATTTTTAATGGCTAAAAGCATTTCTCTGTTAACTATTTTATTGATGGGATTACGTTTTTGGTTAGCTTTTAGATATTTTTTTAGGTCTTTTAAAGGGATATAGGTTAGATTAAATCCCCCACTTTTTTCTTGTTTATCTAAACTAGCTTTTTGTAAATTATATTTTTTATCAGTATTTATTTTATAATAATATATTTCTAAAGCTCGGTTATGACCTTTTTTGGGATAATCTTTCATTAAGTATTTAATCGCATAAAATGGTTCAAATTTACCTCTTAGAGTTAGACCGGTTTCTTCTTTTATTTCCCTTTTTAAAGATTGTTCTAAAGTTTCTTTAGCTTCAACATGACCACCCGGAAATTGAATAGTACCAAAAGCCTCACCTAGTAAGATTTCATTATTACTGTTTAAGATTATACCTTTTACACGAATTACTTTATCATGGATTTCTTCTTCAGCGAGATGGTTATAGTTAAAATATTTTGTTTTCATAAAATTCCCTCTAATTTAATCTTAACTTAAAAAAGAGTTTATTACTACTAAAATTTGATAACTTTACACTTCTAAAGATTTAATTTGGCGTTTTAGACAACTTATTTCTTCAAGACTTTTGGTTTGCATTATTTTAATTATTTGAGGAAAATTGGTGGAGGTAAAATCGAGGATATGACTGTTGGGAAAATAAGAGTCTATTAGATAAATAAAAGGTGTGATATCACTTAGATAGGTTAAATCATAGTTAAGATAGATAGATAAAATAAAGGCTAATAAATATTCATTTAGATAACGTTTAAGATAAGGATTATATTCTATTATACTTTCAGTATCAATAAATAAAGCATGAGGAGCCATAAGAAGATTGGCACTATGTAAATCAGGATAAGTAAGATTAACAGATTTTAGGTTTTGTTCTAAAGTTAGAACCTCATAGATATAGTTTAAGCGTTCATTTAAAGAGTGATTGGCATCAAAATAGTTTTTTAATAAAGGATAGGCTTGATAAGTATAGGTATAGCCATAAGGTTTTTCTTTTAGAGTTAGAATAGATTTAGTTTTAACTAGATATTTCAGGTTTAATTTTTCAAGTTTTAAGAGTAAGTTAGCTTTTTTTCGGCAGAAAGAGACTACTTTAGAGGTAGGTGTATCAATAGTAAATTTTTTATAAACAGTATTGTTATATAAAACGGGATAATTTAATTTTTTATTACCTAGTTTAGTTCCCTTTTCACGAATATCACTAAAAGATATTTCTTCATATTCCATATTTATTCCTTCTTTTAGAATACATATTTTAGCACAAAAGAAAAGAAATTACAAGAAATCGTTGCTTTTAGGGAAAATAATTGTTATAATACCATTATGGCTCGTTGGTGAAATGGTTAACACATTGCCCTCTCAAGGCAACATTCATGGGTTCAAATCCCATACGAGTCACCATTTA
>CANPVV010000028.1 GCA_947581835.1 uncultured Bacilli bacterium | reverse complement strand
TTTTTAATAATATCCATAATTTTTCAAAATAAAAGACAAATAAGTAAAAATATTTACCTATTTGTCAACAGTCTGAGCAACTATTAGTTGCATTTATTTTAAAATATAATTAATATAATTTATAAATTCATTTTTTGATACATTAATATTTTCACAATTGTCTGTTAAACACCTTTCTAAACTAATAGAATAAATATAATTGACTTTTAGATTATTATTTATATCAAATTCTTCATACATTAATATATTATTTTCGAAATCATATGTCCATTTCTTAATATTATCATTAATATATTCTAATACTAAGAAATTATCTAAATAATTAGCATTAAGTTTTTTAGTAGCATAGCTATAACCATCATCTGTTTTTTTAAATTTAGCTTTTATAAGTTCGATAATTAAATTTTTCTCTAAATTTAAATCATATCTTTTATTTTCTTGTGATGTTATTACTTTTTTTTCTTTTTTGAAAAGCAAAAAATTATTAGCAAAATCTTGCTTTAAGTTCAAATTAAATATTTTTTCTTGATCATTTTCTAATTTTATTTTTAAATTCATATTCTTTATTATATAGTCTATATTTTCATAATCGAAATAAGAATTATATCCATAAAAATCTACCAATAAAACATCTTCTAAATTACAATCTTTACATGAAAAAATAATATTTTTATTCTTATTTATATCTAAATAATAAAGTTCTAAATATTTAATTTTTAAATTATTATCTTTTATTATATTGCCTAATTTAAAATATATATTTTTTTTAGTAGTTACTAAAATACCATCTGTTATTTTAATATCTTCAGTGTCCAAATTTACAGTGTAAACTTTTATTGAATTATAGGTATTTATAAAATAATAAATTAAAAATATTATTAGTAATAAAACGATAATTACTAAAAGTCTTTTTACTATTAGTTTTTTATCATTTCGGTCGTCATAAATATCTAGCAAGATATTATTCATATCTTTTTCTTTTAGTCTTTCACCTGCTAATATTTCATTTATAGTAACACCAAAAATTTCACTTAATTTAATTAATGTTGAAGAATCTGGAACAGATTTTCCTAATTCCCATTTAGAAATAGCTTGTCTACTAACAGGTATCATTTCAGCTAATTTTTCTTGAGAATATTTATATTTTTTTCTTAATTCTGCTATAAAAATACCAATTTTTTCTTGATCCATAAAAATAGCCCTTTCAAATTTCATACAAAAATAGTATAATAATATTTAGTATTTATTTCAATAAAATTTATTATAAATAAATCATTTTTTATTGGTAAGTAAATTCAATACACTATCCTATAGTGAGTTTTAATATATTTAGGAATTTTTTTGCTAAACTAATTGTAGGTAGTGGTATTTTTGAAGATAAATATTAAAGATTATACAAAAGGAGATATTATAAAATTTATAAGACAATGGACTGGTTTAACTCAAGAAGAATTTGCAAAAAAGGTTGGGAAGGCCAAAAGAACAATTGAGCAATATGAAGCAGGAACTGTAAACTATAAAATATCTGAATTGTTTAATATAGAAATAATTTTTGAAAAGTTAAAATGAATATTAAATAGTACAATATAACATTTGCAATTCTATGTTGTATGTGCTGAACTTTAATTTTCAACTCGCGCTAAAGCTACAATGAACCATCAGATTATCTGTTTTTTTAAAAGCAATAAACTAAAAAGGCACTTATTTTTTAGTAGCCTTTTTAGTTTATTTTATTGTAAATTCAGCATAAACTATACCTTTATCATTTACACTATTATTTATCGATGCATATTTAACTATACGATATTTGCCTGGTTGTAATTCTCCATAAAAATTTCCCCAATAAATATGAAATTCAAGCATACCATTACTATCAGGAAAATACTCTCTAGGAGTAGAAGTGGCATTATCTGTTAAAAGTTTTAGTTCTTTCCATTGATTATCTTCCTTTTTTTCTATATTATAATTTTCGCTGTAGATATGTTTTTCTTTCTTGTTTAAATCGGTTATTATTATTTTTGCACTGGTATTAGTTAATGAGTCTTCTTCAATAATCATACTAACATCTTCCAATATTTTTATTTCTTTTTTTAAATTTTTGTTAGAATTAAAAATAATATAAATTAAAACTAAACTTAAAACTATAAATATTAAAACTAAACTTTTTTTTTGCATAAATTAATTATTCCTTTCACTTTAATTGTACCAAATTTTTGACAAAAAGTCTTTATTTTTAAATCAAAAATATGGCAATCGCATAAAAAATAATATTGATAAAATGAAAAAATAATGTATTCTATAATAAAGGAATGTTTTTTTTACACCTTATTACTTATTTTGATTATTTTAAATATACTTTGCATATTATAAGTAAATGATTTAGAGAATATAATCATACAAAATATAGTTAGCATTTAAATATTTGAAGTATAAGTTTAAAAGTAAAAAGATAATTTTAGTAAGCAGGAACACCATAGCCAAAGATTAAATTACTACTTATCGAGTAGTTTTTTTCTTTGCATTCATCACTGGAATTTCCTTCTATCGTATATACTTCGTTATTTTCAACTTTTTCAACTATGCCTACATGATTTGGTTTACCATCATTTTCCCAATCAAAAAATATAATGTCACCTGGCTGTGGTGAATAGCCTTTATCTTGCCATACTCCAGTTGCTTTAAAGAAGTTTACTCCAGTAGAGACAAGTGAAAATTTAGGTATAATTGTTTCATCAATTCCTGCTTGATTAGCAACCCAACTGACAAAACAAGCACACCATTCTACACGAGAAGTAAAACCATACCATGACCAATAAGGTTCACCTCCAACATTTCCTACTTGTTCAAGAGCAATTTGAACCATATTAGGACTGCCGATAGGGGAGCCAAAAATGACAGAAGCCCACATTGAGGAATATTCTTCTTTTTGTAATTCTTCCATTTGTTCTACTTGTAGAGGACTAAATCCATATATATCTATCATATCTTCTGGGGTTTTGCTTGATATTTTAATATATAAAACATTTTCTATTGTACTATCTTGTTGTCCTTCATAAAGAGTGCTGTCTTTAGGTTCTTGCTTTATTTCATATGTTATAGTATTCATATCCCAAAAAATCTTTTTTAATTGTTCTATTTTGTAGTTATCAATAGTAATGACGTCTGTTTCATTAGTTCCTTTTGAAATTGTTGCTACATAAACTATCAAAATGTCTTTCCAAGAAGCACGATTAGATTCTATTTTGTAGTTATCATGAGGATTATTATTTTCTATTTCTTTAATTTTAGTTGCCATTTCTTTGTTAATTTCACTAATTACTGTATTCATACTAATAGTATTAGCTCCAGTATTTTCACTTGAAAAAAAGATTCCAAATATAGAACTTAATAATAAACCTACTAAACATATTACTACAACAATAATTATGACAATCCAACCTCCAGCTATGAGAAATGTAATTAAGCTTTTAAGGGCAGCTATAATTCCTTTTATAGTAACAATCGTTACCTTTGCTGCTGCTTTGATACTTTGGGTAGTTCTTTTAGTAGATTCTTTAGCTAACTTTCTTCCACGTTCAACATTTTTGACGGTTTCTTTAGCTGCTTTTTCTGTTAATTGTTTAGTCGTTTTAACTGTTCTTTGAGCTTTTTTAATATTTTTTCTTTCAGCTAGTTTAGTTTTAATATTTTTTATTTTGCTTTTTATTTTTTTTACATTTTCTGTTGTTTCTTTAGTAGCTTTAGTACCTCTTTTATTATAATCTTTTATTGCTTTTCTTGTTATAGTATTTTTTACGTAGTCTATTTTATTACTAGCATATTCAGGTGCATTATTATCATTATCACTTTTATAGGCATTTTCTGTTTTTTCTTTAATATTTACAATATTATCTTTTGTTTTTTCTAAACCTACTACTGTTTTATCGATTGATTTAATGCTTTCTTTAGCTATATCTTTAGTTTTTATTTTTGTTATTTCAATCATCTCCTTATAAGAAATAAACAAAGACTACATTATCTAGTAACATAGTCTTTGTATGGTTTAACTTCTTGTATTAATTTTTTAGTTTTATTTAATCTATTATATTTTTCTAATAAATCTTTTGATAAGTTCTTATTATTTAAATCTAACATTTTATTTTTAATATTTTTTCCTTCTTCTGTAACTTCATGATAAAAAGATTTTATATCGTCATCAAATATTAACTCATTTTCTTTTAATTGCATTTCTATTTCTCTAATTCTACAACTGGTACAATTTACTTCATTTTTAGCTATTAAATAAGCTTCGTCTTTATTTAAAGCGCTTTTAATTGCATTATCATAAACATCAAAAACAAATAATAAATCATAAAATAGTTTATTATATTTATAACCTATTTCCTTTTTATCATAACAAAAAATAGTTAGACCATTCGCATCATCTAATAATTTTGCCAAATTTTCAGCTTCTTTAGTAGAATATCCCTTTTTTAAAAATTCACCAATAGGGTAAATATTTTGTTTTAAAAAAGGTGATTTTTTGTAATATAAATTTTTATATAAATATTTTAAAGTTTCATAAGATATTTTATTATTATCAACATTTTCTTTAATGTATTCTTTTAAATCTCGAAAGGTAAAACAATTTCTAAATAGGCTTGCTAAAACTCTTGCTTTTAACATTATAATTCACCTGGCTTTGTAGTCATTAATTTATAAAGTTTAGTATTAGTAGGGAATCTATTGACAAAAGGTATAAGTGAACTACCATATCTTATTAATCCACAACCAGCTTCAGAATTAGTAATATAAGATAATTGCTCATTAGATATATTTAATAAATCTGCTAATTCTTTTCTATCACTTGCTGCTTGATTTAACATTACAATAAACTCACTATTTGAAAGCATTGTTGAAGCTTCAACAGAAGATAGTAAATATTCAACATTTTGAGTAATTGCAGTAGGGTAGGCATTTCTTTTTCTAAACTGTCTCCATGCAGAATTAAAGAAAGTTGCTGAATATTCATTTTCAAATAAAACATGAATTTCATCAATAAAGATATGTGTTCTTTTACCTTTCTTATAGTTTTCAGATACTCTATTAATCATAGCGTCTGTAATAACTAATAATCCCATTGTCTTTAATTGTTTACCTAACTTATAAATGTCATAAGATATAATTCTACTACTTGTATTAACGTTGGTTTCATGAGCAAATACATTTAAAGATCCATTAGTGAATAATTCTAAAGATAAAGCTAATTCTTTGGCTTCTTTTTCTGGTTGTTCTAATAGCTTTTCTCTTAAATTTATAAGTGTTGGCACTTTTTTAGTTTTATTATAATCTTCATAAACTAAAGCAGTACACCTATCAATAATAGATTTCTCTTTAGGGCCTAGTCCTTTTTTGTCTAGTTGCTCGAATAAAGAGAGAATAAACTCTGACTTATCAACAACTGGATTAGCACCATCACCATAGCCCTCTGTCATATCCATTGCGTTAATATGGTCTTTACTACTAGCTGATATTTCAATTACTTCTCCACCCATAGCTTTTACAAGTGCCGAATATTCGCCCTCTGGATCACAAATTAAAATATCGTCATCAGTTGCTAAAGATAAAAATGTTATTAATTCTTTAGCACTAAATGATTTACCACTACCGGGTACTCCAAGTAAAAATGATGATTGATTTAAAAGATTAGCTTTATTTACCATAATTAAATTATGAGAAATAGCATTCTCGCCATAGTAAATTCCACCTTTATCGAATACTTCTTGAACCTTAAATGGATTTAATACTGCTAAACTTTCAGTAGTTAGTGTTCTTAAATAGTTAATCTTTCTAACTCCGATAGGTAATACTGTATTAAAACCATTCATTTGTTGATACTTTAAAGGAACTATCTGACATAAATGTTTTCTGCCTGTTATTAAAATGGTTTCTGTATCTGCTTCTAATTGTTCCTTTGTATCTGCGGTAATAACTAAAGTTAAATTAGCAAACATCATACGTTGGTCTCTAGTTGTTAAGTCGTCCAAAAATTCTTTACTTTCTTTTCTTTGTTGTTCCATGTCATAGGGAACGACTGCACTAAAATTATTATTAGCATTTTGTTTGCGTTGCCAATTTGTGATATTTGTTTCAACTCCAAGCAATCTATTTTCAACTTCTCTAACTGCTTCATCGGTAGGAACAGGAATTATATCAATACTCATTATCATATTTTGATTCATGTCTGTTAATTCGGCTATAAAAGTATCTTTTATAAAGCTAGCATAATCTTTTAAAAATAATACTCTACCGAACTTATTACCCATTTCAAAATAATCGCTTTTAAATGAAAAATTATCAGGACATATATAATCTTTAAAACTATGTCCTCTTTTCATTAAAGCTTGTAAATCTAAATTGTAATTAACTTCTTCGCCAATTCTATAAAAATCATGTAGTACTCTTAACTTATCATTAGCATTTAATTCTACACATTTAGAACCTAACTTTGCAAAATGAGCGATAATGTCTGTTCCAATCCTTCTAAAATAGTTTTTTGCTTCTTCATAATTTTTCTTAACAACTGATACAGTAAGGTAAATATCTCTTATCATGCCATTACTATTAACAGCTTTATCAAGTAACATTTGATTATATTCTTCTCTATAAATATCAAGTCCATCTTTTTTAAAAGGTAATAATATTTCATTTTCAAAGTCTTTCTTATTTATTCTTCTTAATATGATAGTTATTTTAGTAGTAGCTCCACTATCTAAAGAATTAAGAATTTCTGAATATTCTAAAAACATAGCTTCTTTATCTTCTTTAGAAGCTACTGCATAATTTATATCTGTAAATTTATAAGTTAGGGCATATTTATTTTTACCCACTAAAAAAATACCATCTTTCCATATTCTTGAAATAGGTATTACTTCTTGAACATTTCTTGGTATTTTATAATCTTCTTTTTCTTGTTTTTCAATATTTTTCAATGATTTTATCATTTATAATTTCCTTTCTTTTATCTTTCCATTTCTTTATTATCATGTTCTTTAGTTCGTAAAAATGAGATTCTTTCAACCAAATTTATCTGTATTCTTTTAGTACCATCTTTATCGGTAATATTTTTTGATTGCATCTTGCCTCTTACTCCAACAACGTCTCCTTTATGACAATATTCTTTAACCGAATTTGAAATTCCTTTACATAAAACTAAATCAATAATATCATTTTCATATATACCATCAGTATTTCTAGGTTCTCTACTAACCGATAAAGTTATATTAGCTGTAAGGCTTCCATCTTCCAAAGTTTCTATTTCAGGATCATTAACTAATCTTCCCACTAAAGTAAATTGATTCATTATTTATTTTTCCTCTCTTTCTTTTTGCTCTAATAAAGGCTTTACCGCCTCATAATAAATATTTTTACACTCCAGTTTTAATTCTTTAGGTGTTAATATTTCTGAAGTGATAAATGCTACTATAAATTGTTCTAAAGGCATTCCATTGTATTTAAAAAAGCCTAACCCAGCAAAAGGTAAGGCTCCTAAAATACATATCCAAGAAATAGTTTCCTTTCCCAAATATTTTTTAGAAACAAAATATAAAAGTACAGTAGTAGCTACTGCTAATAGTGAAAATATAAATTGTCTTAAAGTTAGACCAAAAAATATATTTTCAGTGTAATTTCGTATTTCTTTATTTATTTTAACTTCCAACTTTATCTACACCTTTCTTGATTTTTTTGCTCTTTTACGTCATCATAAATAAAATTATATATTTCTTTATGACTATATTTAGCCATTTCTACTGCAATATCTATTGCACCAATAGCAAACTCATTAGAAATTATACTTCTTTTATCATTTGTTTCGTTTATTGATTTTTTTAAATTAGAAACAAACTTTTCATCTAACATATTTTGTTTACCATTATCTAATAAATAATAAAGGGCAAATTCATTTTGTACCTTATCATTTCTTTTTAAATCCATTATACTTTTCATATTATATTTACCTTTCTATATCTTGTTTTTTCTTTTCAAAAGTATTTGCTAAATTGCCACCTTTTAAAACTTTTTCAAAATCATTTTTGGCTTTTTCTATATCATTATTATAATAAATACCATAATTCCAATTTATTTTATTTTTATCAACATTATAATCAATAGCAATTACATATACGTTGTCCCAGTCAATTAATGCAACAGATTGTTCTCCTCGCATTCCAGTTTTTAATATAGTTTTATTATCTTCAAAATATATATTTTCTTTACCAATATAATTCTCATAATCTTTTAATATAATAATTTTATTTTCTGTAATATATTTTTCTAACATTTCATATGCTGAATGATTCGTATTTTTATAATAATCACTATTTATAAAATTATTAGCTATTTTAGTACAAAAATGATAATTTATATCACAATCTTGAATTGGAGAATTTTTAAATTCTTTTTTTAATAAATCATAACCTAAAATAAATGTGAAATATGATAGTTCATTATTTTTAATAAAATATTTCATAATATCTGGCGTATCAAGATTTGTTTTTTTATCTAAATATTTTTTGGTAATTCCATTATCAGTACAATATTTTATATATAAATTTAATCCTTCCTTACAATATATATCTTCTGGATAAAACTTATTTATTTTGCACCATATATCATAATGAATTTGAAGAGTCATATAACCAATGGTTTTGCCATCAATTAATCGCTCGAATAAGTCATTATCATAATTATATGCCCAATCTGGAACAGGGTTTATATCAAATGTTTTAGAATCTATCCTTAATATTTCCATTCCGTCACAACAGATTATATCATCTATTTTGTTATCTTTATTTAATAGAATATATTGAACTTGCATTTCTTCATTATCTTTATATTCTTCATTGTTTTTTAAAATTTCATTTACTTTTTTTACTACTTCTTCAATATTCATACTATATCTACCTTTCTCTAAAACTTTTTTCGGTACTTGTGAATTTGCTTCAAACTTTATTTTTCCTGTTTTCATTATAAGCCCATCATTTCTCTTACAACTCGATCAGACATTTTAACAGTTCCAACTAAAACTAACATATTAAAAATTAGCTCACCAATGTACTTCCATACTTGAGTAACTGCTGCCACATTTGTATCTACGACTGGGGGAGTTGAAGCAAATAAAGAAAATATAATACAACCTAGCACTATAATTGCTCCCTCTAGGCATACTCCAAGATATGATTTTATAAAGCTTATTCCTATGTGGCTTGTTGGCTCGCCCGCAAAAGTAGATAGGGGAATAGGGGCTATTGCTGTATAAAGATACATTTTAAAGAATCTTCCATATACTGTTAAAATCATAATAAAACTTAAAACAGTTATAAATAAACCACCTATAAGAGTAACTGCCCATAGTGGTATGCTTTCAAAAAAACCACAATTTTCTATCGCTGTTACAATAGCTTGTGGTAATACTGTTTTATCAGGGCTTGCAAACCCAGCTGAAGTTATTATTGTTGATACAACACCCTGAATTATTTTAAATAACGCTAACATTAAATCTAGGCCATAAGTTATAACCATTTTAGCTAAAATAAATCTTATAAATAATTTAAAAACTTGCTCTGGACGTTTTACTTCTTGAAAACTTCCACAAGTTTTTACTAAGCCAATGACGAAGAATAATACAAGAAGCCCAAAGCCTATGGCTTGTAAGGCTCCATGTATTTTTAAAATTACGTTCCATATCGCTCCATCTTTAAATTCAGCAGGGGATAGGGTAATTAGTTTCCATATTTCGGTTATTTTATCGTTCCATGTATCAAGTGCATTTTCTAAATTATTAACTACCCAATTACTAGCTATTAACATTTTTTCTACCTCCTCAAGTTTATTTTTTTTAGCCAATAATTGTATCTAGTATTGCTTTAGCAAATGCTACTACTAAACCTCCTACAATAGTAAATAAACTATTTGCTCTTTGACTTGGATCATGGCTTTTTAAAGCGAGTCCAAATTGTACCACGCCAAAAAGAACCATGATTACTCCAACAGCTTGTACTATTTCAAATATGAAATTAGATAAATTGTTAATTGCTGATAATGGATTAGCACTAGTTGTAGTTCCTTCAGCATTAACTATTGGAGTAGATAAATTAAGGGTTGTTATTCCACAAATAACTAAAGCTCCTATTTTTTTAAAATTTTTACTTATTTTTTTTGAATTATTTTTTTTCATTTTCATTTTCCTTCCTTAAATAATTATCAATTTCATCACAATAGATAAACTCATATTCGTCTATTGTATCTTCTAAATCTGTAAATTTATATTTTGTAGTATTATAATCAATAGATATTGTTGCAATAGCATTTTCAATTTTATCGTGTTGATAAATTTCAGCTTTACCATCAGCGGTGTCTTTTACACGAGGGTGTTTTAAAATATCATATTTAAAATCTAAAATTGGTCTTTCCCCACGAATAAAAAGAATTGCATATCTATTATCTAAAAGTCTTACTTCATCTGGTGTTAGTAACTCTCTACCGCCTAACTGATAATTAGTAGAGTAGCTTCCACTATGTCCTGTGCTTTTCCCGTAAGTGTCAATATCTAGGTTTTGTTTTCCCATAAGTTCACTAACATATTTATGGGTACTTTGCTCATTTCCACCAAGATATAAAAATTCATCACAGTTACCAACAATACTTTCCCATTGTTTTTCAAATAATGCTTTTAATTGTGCTAAATTTTGAAGAATAATAGAAACAAAAACCTCTCTACTTCTCATAACTGCAAGAATTTTATCAAAATCATCAGGTAAACTAACATTAGCAAATTCGTCCATTAAAAAATGAACTGGTATTGGTAATCTTCCACCATGTTCATGATCAGCACTATAAAATAATTGTTGAAATAGTTGTGTATATAAAATACTTACTAAAAAATTAAAACTAGTATCATTATCAGGTATTAAAGCAAAAAGGGCTGTTTTTTCTTCTCCTAGTTTATTTAATTCTAAATCATCAGTTACAGTTAAATGTGAAACACTTTCAAGATTAAATTTTTCAAGTCTTGAGGCTAGTGTTATCTGAATTGATTTTAAAGTTTTAGCGGAGCCTGAATGATAAGCTCTATAATATTTTAAAGCAATATGATCAGGATTAAGGCCTTCTAGTCTATCAAACAAAATATCAAGAGGGCTTAAATACATATCATCATCTTCTTTAACGTCACCTGCTTGTAACATTTCCATTACCATTGCAAAGTTCTGTTCTTCTTCTGGTGCTTCATATTTTAAATAAAATATCAAAGCTAAACATAACATACTAGCACTAGTGTCCCAAAATGGGTCAGAACTAGCAGAACCTTTAGGAGTAGTTGACTTAAAAAGGTTGGTTACTAATTTTTGAACGTCATTATCATTTCTTAAATAAACAAATGGATTATAACAATGACTATTTTCCATATTAATTAAATCTAAGATTTTTATTTTATAACCTTCTTTTTCAAGTAATTTACCTGTATCTCTTAAAATTTCACCTTTAGGGTCCAATACTACAAATGAGGTATTTGCTTGCATAATGTTTGGCTTGCAATAAAATCTAGTTTTTCCTGCACCACTACCTCCAACAACAAGAGTATTAAGATTTCTTCGGTGTTTTCGGCCATTTAAACCTATAACAACATTTTGCGTTAATAATTTATTATTATTAATATTTTTATCTTTATATTTTTTGCATATCTCTTTACTGCTTCCCCATTTAGCGGAGCCATATTCTTCGCGTTTACGATAATTTTTTCTAGTAGAAAAATATAATAGTAAAGTAAAAAAATAGGCAAATAAAAAAAAGAGGACGGTTTTTAAGCTATCCTCACAAAAAGTTATTTTATATGGGTTTTTAGTTATTAATGGTAAATTATTTAATATGCCTATAAGTCCACCTTTTAAATAAGGTGCAATTAAAAGCGATACCCATATAATTGGTATAATACCTATAATACTAATAATAATTTTTATTCTTTTAGTATCTTGAATCATTACCGAGCCTCAAGCTCCTTATAAAGTTTTTTTTTACTCGTTTCATCAATTAGTTTTAATAGTATCTCATCGATTGGAGTTGTATCATTTTTTTCATTTATTAATATAGTTCGCATACTATTTAAAGAATTTATAATAATACCAATCTCGTATCTATCAAATTCTATTTTAATTTTGTCTTTCATATTCTGTTACCTTTCTAATTCTTTATTTTTTTCTTTAATTTCCATATTTTTATAAATATATAACTCCATCCGATCGTTGATTTCACTTGCAATGTCTCTAATCATTTCTAACTGTTCTTTAATTTCTTCTTGGTTCATAGAGTTTAACTTTTGATGGGTTTCATTAATATTTTCATTACTAGTATTAAATTTATATTTATGACTAATCATATATCCAACACAGTTGCATAACTCTTCATTATGAGTATAACCTTTTTCTTCGCTTATAATATTAGCAGTTTCTGTTGCGAGTTCTTTAATTAAAGTATCAATATTATCTGTCCTTTTAACATTAAGAATTTTATTTTCTTTATCCCAAGAACATATTTTATCATTATCTAAATTATCAACAGCTTTTATATCAGTTGCCGAAGTATTTAATAAAGCTTGTAAAACTAGCTTACTATCATAGTTCTTCACTTGTGGTTTTAGATTAGTTTCAGATATGTCTATTACTTCTTTGGCATTGTAATACATTTTCCTATTTTCCTTTTTATTGTTTTCTCTTGGCTCTAATAATAATACTTTTTTAGGAGATTTATTAATAAAAATTGCTTTTTGTTCTTTCCAAGAATAATAATCTTTTAAGTGAGTAGCATTAGGATTTTGTATAGAAACTAATAAAGCATTTCGCATACTATAATTGGAAAAATTACTTTGTATATCTAAATATGTCTTAAAAAATTCTTTATCTTCTTTGACTTTATTGATAGCATTGTCAATTAATTTATAAGCCTCTTTTAGCTGCTCCTGCTTTTTCTTTTTATAAGCTTCTTTATCATAACGATTGTTACCATTGGCATTTTGAATAATTTCATCTACCATTTTATTATCTTCCTTTCTCTTTTTTTCTTTTTATTTTCTTTTTAGTTTTTGAAATATTAGTTACTTTATGTTCTTTATTTTTGGATAAAGTTTTTTCTTTTTCTAAAGTTTTCTCATCTTGCTCTTTTTTAATTTCTTTTAAGGTTTTGCGAACAGAAGGCTTGGGCATTTTAAAAGTTTCCATTGTTTCTTTGTTCCCTGATAAATTCTCTGACTGATGGCTTTTTGGCAGGGGGATTTCATTTTCCTCTTTCTTTATTGGCTTAATTAATATCTCATCAACAAGTTTTTCCTCTTTAGATTTTGGTTCAAAGCCTTGTTCTTTAGCTTCTTTAACCATTTTATCAATTTTATCTTTTTCAATTTCACTCTTGATACTACTAATATCAACTGTTGATAATTTGAATCGTTTAAATATTTGATCTATTCTTTTTGCGTCATCTTGCATTGCAAGAATATCTACCATACCATCTTGGCTAGTTTGTTTTTTATTTGCAATTAAAGCATAAGGAATAGCATATCTTTTAGCTTCTTCTTTAAACTTCTTTAAATCTTCAGCTTTAAGTGAAAATATATTTAGAGGTTTACCAGATTTTATCATATTGGTAATCTTAGTTTTACCTCTGGTCATTTTCTTTTCTTTTGATAAGGCTAATAAAAAAGCTGCTATTTTTATAGCCCCTGAACCCAGAATCTTAACGGCTACTTCTGTACCTTCTAAGCTCATTTTTACTACTGCCTCAGCAGATTCACTACTATTCATTTTTTTCTTGCTCCTTTCCATTTTCTTTTTCAAAGTCTTTTATATTTTTTTCTACTGCACCACTTCTAAAAGCTATATCTTCACATAACACCACTTCCTTTTTATTACTTCTTATAGCTTGAGTTGTTTCTTCTATTTGTTTTTTAATTAAAGTTTTTTCTTCTTCATTTGTTGCATTTCTAAATTGTCGCCATAACTTTTGGCGATTATCTTCTAAATTTTCGATTTTTAAAAGTAAATCATTTTTATAAAATAAAAGCTGCTCGTAAGTTTTAATTTTATTATTTACAAGCAACATAGTTTCTTGAGATATTTGTTCCATTCTTTTAACTTCTAATTTTAAAGTTGGACTCATTATTCTTCTTGGATAATGTCTAGGATAAACCTTCAATAAATAACAATAATACTTATATAAACCATATAAGCCTTTACTTTTTTGATTTTTCGATTTTTCATATACTTTAATTTTTTCATACAATGTGTATTCTTTTTTACTAAGCTTTCTTTTATATTTATTTTCATTAATTTGTTTGACTATATTATTTATTGAATAGTTTTCACCAAAGGCTCTTTCAATTCTAATATTTTTCTTGTATGGCTCATGATTTATTGTTAGTTTTCCATAACGATTATTAACCTTATAATTCATTTTATTTAAAATATATATAAACTCACTATATGAGTTAGCCATTTTAATTGCTTTATCTATATCTTCTTTAGCCATAGTATGATAATTATTTTTAGCAACAGATCCTTTATAATAATTCTCATAATTAATTTTACTTTTTTCACAAGGCTTTTCTTCTAATACAGATAGTCCATATTCTTCACATAATGAATCAGATATATGCCTTAATTCAGCATAACTTGATCTATTGTCCGAATATTTTTTGCCATCTTGAAATGATACAGAGTTAATGACAAAATGATTATGGATATGGTTAGTATTAATATGAGTTGCAACAATTACTTCAAATCTGTCTCCCCACATTTCCTGAGCTAATTTAATACCAATTAAGTGTGCTTTATCTGGAGTAACCTCATTTTCTTTAAATGATTGTATTGCATGAAACGCTAATATTCCTCCAGTTTTATCAAATTCTTTTTTGGTTGATAGCATTTCTTTATACGTATTAAAAGTAGTACAATTAATTCCTGATATATAGCAATTTTCCTCACTTACTGCACTTAAAGAAGAATAATCTTTTAAATTATGCAATTCTTTAAATGAATCTTCACTCATTGTTTTATTCTCATTTGTAATATATTTAATAACATTATCTAATCTTGTTTCAACTTTCCAAATAGACGTAACCGCAATTTTAATCATTCCTTTCTTCCAATAAAAAAAGTTGTTCTTTAAAAAAGGACAACTAAGCATTTTTTTCTTGTCTGTAATATATTTTTTTGCTATAATTTAGATAGGGAATATCAGTTGTTGAGTGTCTACCAAATCTCTATATAGAGAGGAGGTTTGATATAATGAAAAATAAAACTTTTATTATAAAAGTTCTAAAGCTCATTACTATCATTTTATTTCTTCTTATCATTATGATAGTTGTAATAAAAAAATGACACTTAATTCACATTTTGTTATGAACCCCATTTCTTGGACAAAAAAGAAATGAGGTTTTTAAATGAAAAAATTTATATTAGAAGACAAAATTA
>CANPVV010000027.1 GCA_947581835.1 uncultured Bacilli bacterium | reverse complement strand
GATTTAGCAAAATATGCAAATCCCAAAGATCCATCTGGAGTAATAAGAAACTGGATGTCTAATAAGAATTCTTTTGATTATTATAGTTTATGGGAAGAAATTAATAATGAAAATTTTAATTCCGTGGAATCCCACAGAATTAAAATTGATGAAGTTCCATATAATAGATTTACTATGACTCCAAATAGATGGAAGAAAAATTTTAATGCTATTGGTATTATTCCAAGTAGTGGAAAATATAGTAAAGGTACTTTTGCTCATCCAGATATTGCTTTTGAATTTGCTAGTTGGTTATCACCAGAATTTAAATTGTATTTAATAACTGAATTCGAAAGATTAAAAACTAATGAAGCTTATCAGTATAAAGTTGAGTGGAGTGCTACTAGACTATTATCAAAAGTTAATTATGTAGTTCATACGGATGCACTTAAAAAATGCATAGTTCCAATTTTAACTGAAAAACAAAAACAGTTTGTGTATGCTGAAGAGGCCGATGTATTAAACGTTGCGTTATTTGGAATGACTGCAAAAGAATGGAGAGAAAGTAATCCAGAACTTGTAGAAGATGGAAATATAAGGGACTATACTGATCTATTACATTTAGTAATACTTAATAATTTACAAAACACGAATGCAGAATTAATTGAAGAAAAAGTCCCTCAAAGAGAAAGACTTATTAGATTAAACAATTCAGCAAGAAGACAAATGGAAGCCCTAAAAAATAACAAAAGTATTAAAGATTTAGAATTGTTACAAAAACAAGTTAATGAGAATAAGTTGATTTAGTAATAAAAAATTATATAATGAAGATATTAAAATTAATGTTGAATAATTACTTTATTTGGTAAATAAACTATATTATTTTTTAGAATAAAGGAGTGTTATTTTAGTATTTTAAAAAGGGCTTGAACTTTCTTTATTATTTGTGTTATAATATTGGCATATAAATGAAAAAGGACTGATTTAAATGTTAGAAACAATTTTATTAATTATATCTGTGTTACTTATTGCGATTGTTTTATTACAAGGAAATAAAGCAAGTGATGCAGGACAAATTATTACAGGTGGTAATGAAGCATTGTTTCAAAATATGAAGGAAAGAGGCTTTGAGTTATTTATTAGTCGTTTGACTTTAATTTTGGGAGTTTTGTTCTTTGTTATATCTTTAATATTATATTTAAATTAACGGCTGATAGTCGTTTTTTTTAAAGTTTAGGTTTAGTTTATATTGTCAAAAATTTTTGAAAAATTTAGATTTTTTGATAATAAAAAATTTAGGAAAGTATATTAGGTTGGTTATAGAGAGTTTTATGGAGTAACTTATTGTTATAAGAAAGATTGGTTTAACAAGTTGATTTTATTTTTTAAAATTGGATATTTAAATAATATAGAAAAATTATAAAAATTGGAGAATTAACTTAGGATAATTATTTGCTAATCTTTTTTTGTGGTTTTAAATGAAGTATAAAAAGTTTTTAGATTTTAAATAAAATGTTGCCTAAAATTACCATTAAAATTTTTGCGAATAAATGTTTACAAAACGTACAATTGTTGCTATAATAATTGTAGGTGATTTTAAATGGAGTTAAAAGAAAAATTAAAAATATTGGCTGATAGTGCAAAATATGATGCTTCATGTTCTTCATCGGGAAGTTCGAGAGGAAATAAAAATGGGTTAGGGAATGCCGCAGTAAGTGGAATTTGTCATTCTTTTGCTTCTGATGGAAGGTGCATTTCTCTTTTAAAAATTCTTATGACTAATTGTTGTATTTTTGATTGTAAATATTGTTTAAATAGACGAAATAATAATATTAAAAGGGCTATTTTTACACCTGAAGAAATTTGTGATATTACAATTAATTTTTATCGTCGCAATTATATTGAAGGGTTGTTTTTAAGTTCGGGTATTATTAAAAGTCCAGATTATACAATGGAGTTATTAATTAAAACAACCGAATTGTTGCGAGTTAAATATCATTTTAATGGTTATATTCATGCGAAAGCTATTCCTGGAGCAAGTCCGTATCTTTTAAAAAAGTTAGGTAAATTAGTTGATAGATTGAGTGCTAATGTTGAACTATCTACACAAAATGGTCTTAAACTTTTAGCTCCTAATAAAAATGGTGATGATATTACTAAAATTATGGGTTATGTTAGAGAAAATCAGAGTAAGTCTTATGTTCCGGCGGGACAGAGTACACAAATGATTGTTGGAGCTGTTAAGGAAACTGATTTAGATATTATGAGTAAAAGTAGTTTTTTATATGAAAGATATAAATTGAAACGTGTTTTTTATTCGGCATATATTCCGGTAAATCAAGATAAGAATTTGCCATCTATTTTAACTCCACCTTTAAAGCGAGAGAATAGATTATACCAGGCTGATTGGTTGCTTAGATATTATAATTTTAAAGTTGGTGATTTATTAGATGATACTAATCCTAATTTTAATTTATTAATTGATCCTAAAGCTGATTATGCATTACGACATTTGAGTGAGTTTCCGATGGAGGTTAATGAGGCTTCTTATAATGATTTATTAAAAGTACCAGGTATTGGGGTTACAAGTGCTAAGCGTATTATAAATTCGAGAAAATATTTTAAAATAACTTTTAATGATTTGAAGAAAATGGGAGTTGTTTTAAAAAGGGCTAAGTATTTTATAACTTGTAATAGAAGGTATTGTATGGATTTGAGTTTGTTTAAAAAATCATTTATTGAAAGTAATTTGGTACTTGAAAATACAGCTTTAAAAGTAAGTAATTTTAATCAGATGAGTTTGTTTAATGAATAAGGTTTATATATATAAAGATACTTTTAATGATTTACTTTCTTTAATTTGCTTTTTGATTAAGAATAGAATAAAACCATCAAATATTCAGAGTACTACTTATAGTGGTTCATTGTTAGAGGAAATAATAGAGTTAAATATCCCGAGAGATTGGGAATTTATTAGAAAATTAGAGAAATATGATGCATATTTATTCAAGATTCTTTATTATGTATTTTTATCTTCTAATAAGTATAAGGAACTTATAATTTATTATGTTTTGTTAAATACTATTAAATATAAGCATAATGTTTTAAGGATGCGTAATTTAAAGTGTGTTTCTTTAGCTTTAGAAATATCAAGTTATGTAAGTAGAGAAGCCCATAAATTAAAAGGATTTGTAAGATTTAAAGAATTATCTAATAATTGTTTGTATGCGAAAATTTCCCCAACTAATAATGTTTTAGAGATTTTGGCAATGCATTTTAAGAGACGACTTTTAAAAGAGTTTTGGATTATTCATGATATAAGTCGAGGTTTACTTTGCATATATGATAAGAAAAATTATTATATAGTAAATGAGGAAAATGTAAGTTTAAATTTAAAGAGTGATAATACAAAATATGAAGATTTATGGTGTTTATTTTATGATACAATTGGGATAGATGAGAGAAAGAATTTTCGATGCCGAATGAATTTTATGCCGAAAAAATATTGGCAACATATTATTGAAATGCGAGGTAATTTATGAAAAAAGTAATTAAAAATCCAGTTTTGAGAGAAAAAATACAGGAAGCAATTAATCTTTTGTGTGGAACAGTTAAAGAAACTTTAGGTCCTAAGGGGTGTAATGCTATTATTGATCATTCTCAGTTTAGTCCTTTTATTACTAATGATGGAGTAACAATTGCGCAAAATATTGCTAGTGATGATGAGGTTATTAATACTATTTTAGAATTGGCAAAAGAGGCTTCTATTAAAACTAATGAAAATGTGGGAGATGGAACTACTACAACTTTGGTTTTATTGGAAAGTATTTATAATAATGGGATAAAATTGATTCAAGAAGGGTATAATGGATTGATACTTAAAGAGGAATTAGAAAGAGCAACTGCGAAAGTTATTGAAATTTTGAAAGCTAAGAGTAGGAAACCTAGTTTAGATAATATTCAGGAAATTGCTTCTATTGCGGCAAATGATAAAAATATTGGGCAAATTTTTAAAGAAGCATATGCGAAAGTGGGGAGTAAAGGTATTTATTTAGCTGAATCTGATGATGAGGTAACAAGCGTTACTCATACTGAAGGATATATTTTAGAGACTATTTTAGCATCTCCATATTATTTAAATAAGGGTAATGAAATAAAGTTAGATTGTCCAAATGTTTTTATTACAACTTGTTGTCTTAATTACCGAGAAGAGATAGGAGGGTTAATAAATTTTTGTCTTAAGAATAAAGAAAGTCTTATTGTTGTAGCTAAAGATTATAGTTCTTTGTTTGTTAATGAAATGGTTAGTGATTATTTAAATAATAATTTAGATATTGTTTTACTGAAATCTCCGGGTTATGGGTATACAGAACTTGATATTTTAGATGATTTGGTAGCAATTTCAGGTGGTGTTTTAGTTGAAGATATAGCAAAAGTAAATATAAAAGTTTTGGGTAAAGTTAATCAGGTTAGGATTGATAATGAAAATACAATTTTTAATTTTACCAAAAATTCAGAAGTTAGTGGTTTAATTGAGATTTTGAAAGAAAAGCCTTCTAGTTTTGATAGAGCTAAAAGAGTAAGTATGTTAGATAGAGGAATTGTTATAATTAAAGTGGGTGCTTTTACTACAACTGAAAGACGAGAGAAAAAAATGCGATTCGAAGATGCATTATGGGCAATAAAAAGTGCAGAAGATGGAATATTGCCGGGAGGTGGGCTTGTATTATATGAGATAAGTAAAACTTTTGATGCTACTACTAAAGGAGAAGAGGTTTTAGCATCTTCTCTTGCCTCATCCATGATGCAGATACTTATTAATGCTGCGTTGAATTATAATAAGATTATGGATTATATAGTTAAGAATAATTATCAGATTGTATATAATGTTAGTTCTGATAAATATGAAGATACAGATAAGACAAAAGTGGTTGATGCCACAAATATAGTTATTGATACTATAAAAAATGCAGCTTCAATTGCCGCACTTCTTTTAACTACTAATTCTCTTATTATTAATGAATATAAAGAGATAGTAAAAAGAGAAGACTTTAATGAAATGTAGTTAACTTCTAGTTTTGCTATCTATATCAAAGTCTATCATTCTTACTTTAAGATTTTTCTTTTTGATAGCTCTTTTTATGTTCATTTCAGCTTTAATTAAATTAGATATTGTATAATCTTTAGCAATATTTATTTCTAATATTAAGTTATAGAAAGAGCCTTGTTTGATTATTGTTTTATTTATTAGTTTAATTTTACGATAGTGAGAGAATATTTCATTTAAGGCTTTTTCAATTTTTTCATTAGAGGTTGCTTCTCCAATAATTACTAAAATATTTTGATAAACAATTTTTATAGCTTGACCAATGATTATTAAGCCAATAATTATACTTCCTATTTTATCAATTTGAACGTAGAATTGACCTATAAATACTATAATAATCATAGTTAGAGAAGAGATGACATCTAAAAAACTTTCTTTACTTGAGGTAATAAGAAGATTACTGTTAATTCTTTTACCAACTTTTAAAAGCATTCTTGAACTATATGTTTTTAATATTATAGTTATGATAATAGGAATTAAAACAAGAAATGATGGTTTGTGATATGACATATAAAAACTTAAAAATAAAACTACACTTCCAACTAACATAATCATAAATCCCATGATTATTTGCATAATATTCTCAAAGTTACCAAAACCTAAGGGATATCTTTTGTTTGGTCTTCTTTTACTTATTTTGGCTCCTACAATAGCAAGAATATCAGTGATAAAATCACTAGCTGTGTAAAAACCATCAGCGATTAATGTTGCAAATCCTAAAGTTGTACCACAAACTATTTTTAGGATAGCTACAAATAAATTTATTATTGAACTAAATATAAGTGTTTTTTGTTCTACTTTCAAAATAATTCCCTCAATTCTTATTTAATTTTACCATAAATTACATTTTTATTATACCCCTAATTAATTTTTTCTTTTCAAGAGCTCAACTTTATAATATAATATTGATAGGAGGAAATCTTATGAAAATATATAATACTGAAACTAGAAAAATAGAGGAGTTTATTCCATGGGAGAAGGATATAGTTAGAATGTATACTTGTGGTCCAACGGTGTATAGTTATGCACATATTGGTAATTTGCGAACTTATATTATGGAGGATATTTTAGAGAAGACTTTACGTTTATTAGGATATAAGGTAACACGTGTTATGAATATTACAGACGTAGGACATTTAAGTAGTGATGCTGATACTGGGGAAGATAAAATGGTTAAGAGTGCTAAGAAAGAAAATAAAAGTGTTCTTGATATAGCTAAATTTTATACAGATGCTTTCTTTAAAGATACTGAAAAATTAAATATTAAAAAACCTGATATTGTAAGTCCGGCGACAGAAAATATAGACGAATATATAAAAATAATAACTAAATTATTAAAGGAAGGATATGCTTATGAGGCTGGAGGAAATGTTTATTTTGATACTAGTAAATTAGAGCATTATTATCGTTTGACTAATCATGTTAAAGAAGAATTAATAAGTGGGGTTAGAGATACAGTTGAAGAAGATTTTAATAAAAGAAATAAAACTGATTTTGTTTTATGGTTTACAAAGTCTAAATTTGAAGATCAAGAATTAAAGTGGGAAAGTCCTTTTGGTTTAGGTTATCCTGGTTGGCATATTGAATGTTCAGGAATTTCATTGAAATATTTAGGTGAGAAATTGGATATTCATTGTGGGGGAGTAGATAATATTTTTCCGCATCATACTAATGAGATAGCTCAAAGTGAAGCGTATATTGGACATAAATGGTGTAATTATTGGGTTCATGGAGAACATTTAAATGATGCATCAGGAAAGATGAGTAAGTCTAAAGGTAAAACTTTAACAGTGTCTTTTTTAGAAGAAGAAGGATTTGATCCTTTAAGTTATCGTTTTTTTGTTTTACAAAGTCATTATCGGAAACAGTTAACTTTTTCTTTAGAGTCTTTAAAAGGAGCAGAAAATGCTTATAAAAAGTTGAAAAGTAGAGTTGAAAGTTTAAATAAGAATGAGGATATTAATGAAGAAGTAGTTAAAGTTTATCAAGATAAATTTAAGGAATGTTTAAGTGATGATTTAAATACAGCGAATGCATTAACTTTAATATATGACGTTTTAAAAGAAGAGGTTAACGATACTACCAAATATGAGATAATAAAATACTTTGATATAGTATTATCACTTGATTTAACTAAGAGTAAAGTTAAAGAGGTTGATGAGGATTATATAAAGGAAATGATTGAAAAAAGAAATGATGCTAAAAAGAATAAAGATTTTAGTAAAGCTGATGATATTAGAAATGAATTATTAGAAAAAGGTATAGTTTTAAAAGATACTAGAGAAGGTACTATATATGAGGTAGTTTAATGATAATAATTGATATTATATTTGTTATATCTTTAATTATTATTTTACTTGCTAATATTATAATAAGACATATTTCTAAGGAATTAAGAGAAATTCCTAATAAGACTAAATTATCAGGTTTTGAAGTAGCTAAGATTTTATCTAATAAATTGGCCAAAGAAGAACCACATATTATTAAGAAACATGGTAAATATTTAGACCATTATAATTATGAGAGAAATGTAATTAAACTATCAGATGAAGTGTTTGATGGAGAAAATGTTTATTCAGCGATAGTTGCAATTACTGTAGCTTTAGAGACTGATTCAGAAAAAAGTAAGATAGCTAAGAGTCATAAGTTTACAGCGATAATGGTTTTAATAGCGTATAGTATAATTATTTTAGGAGCAATATTATCAAATTATTTATTTATACGGTTTGGGTTTATTATTTTTATTATAGCTCTTATAATTGAGGTTTTAGTATTAAATTTATATGCGAGAACGGAGGAAGATATTGATAAATTATGGGATTTTATAAATAAAAATAAAGTTTTAGAACCATTTGAAGAAAATAAAGAATATATGAGTATTTTTCTTATTACTTCAATTGCAAGACTTCCTTATAGTTTTATTAATTATTTTCGTTAAAGACTTCGGTCTTTTTTTAATTTAATAAAGGTTAATTTTTAAAAAGTGGGTGCAAAAAGGTGTAAGTTTTGATAAAAAGTGGGTGCAAAAAGGTGTAAAACATGTTATAATTAGAGCTAGGAGCAGGGAATATGAAAAGAAAAATATATAATGATTTAGTAGAGTGGAAAAATACAGAAGATTTTAAACCTTTAATTGTTTTAGGAGTAAGACAATGTGGAAAAACATTTATTATTGATGAATTTTGTAAAAAAGAATTTAAAAATTATAAAAAGGTTAATTTGTTATATGACGTTGATATAGTTAAATTATATGCATCAAGTAGTTCATCAAAGAAGAAATATAATGATTTAAAAGTTTTATTAGATTTTGATTTTGATAAAGATGATAGTGTTTTATTTATTGATGAAATTCAAGAGAGTGAAGAATTTATTTCAGAATTGAAATTTTTTAATGAAAAACATAGTAATGTTAGATTAATATGTGCTGGTTCATTACTTGGAGTGAAATTAGCCAGGTTAAATAAACCTTTTCCAGTTGGGAAGGTTACAAGACTATATATGTATCCGATGGATTTTGAAGAGTTTTTGATGGCTTTTAATCAACAATTACTTATAGATAAGATTAGATATTGTTTTAAAAATAATGAACCAATGGGGGTAGTTCATGATAAAGCAATAGATTATTATAGAAGATATTTGTTATCAGGTGGAATGCCAGAAAGTGTGAAAGCTTTGATTGATTGTGGAGATGATTATTATAATTATGATTTATCTAAATTAAATGATATTATAGAAGATTATAAAAATGATATGAATAATCATGTTACAAATATGGTGGAAACATTAAAGATTAGAAATATATATAATTCTTTATCTGCTCAGTTGCAAAATGTATCTAAAAAGTTTCAGTATTCAGTAATTGATTCTAATGCTAAGTCAAGAGAATATTTGTTACCACTTAATTGGTTAGTTGAAAGTAATATGGTACAAATATGTAAATGTGTTAAATTACCAGAAAAACCTTTATTGGGTTTTGTAGATAATGACGTTTTTAAAGTGTATTATTCAGATGTTGGAATATTTAATAGATTAGTGGATAATGATATTAAAACTATTATTTTTGATGATATGAAAATATATAAAGGAATTATTACAGAGAATTATGTGGCTAATCAGTTAAAAGCTAAAGGAATTGATTTGTTGTATTGGAAAGGGAATAGAGATTCAGAAGTTGATTTTTTAATTACTACAGAAAATGATGGAATAATTCCAATTGAAGTAAAAGCTGATGAACATACTCAATCTAAAAGTTTAAAAGTTTATAATGAATTATATCATCCAAAATATATGATTAGATTTAGTTTAAAAGATTTTGGTTTTAAGAATAATGTTAAATCTATACCTTTATATGCAGTATTTTGTATAGATAAATAATTATAAAAGAAGCTATAAATATTTTAGGCTTCTTTTTAAATTTTTTTAAAAAACAGAAATAGCAAAATCTGTATTACTAAAACATTAAAATCTGCTTAGCAGATTTAGTAATTTCTGTTAAGACAATTTATAAAAATCTGTAATTTGACAAAGTATTATTTTTATAGTATGTTAAATATGCGAGACTCCTTAGGGGGTTTTTGGTGCTTGCCACTTTAATTTTTTCGGAATGCGAGGTGGTCTTATGAAGAAACAGGATTGGTTAATCTTTGGTTTATTCTTGATAATTATTCTACTAATTATTTTCGGATAATTTTTATTATAAAAAAAGCATCATAACTCTAATAAGTAGTTATGGTGCATGTCCTTGTGGCAAGCACTATAAGTGTCTCGCTACAAACAGTATATTATATTTTTAAATAAAAGTAAATATTATTTTAAAGTAATTTTTTTATCAATTTTTCCTAAAAGATAATCAGCTGATATTTTATATTCTTTACAAAGCTGATAAACAAAGGGAGTATTAATAAGAAATCTTCCTCTTTCATATTCAGCGATAACAGATTGGGTTGTACCTAAAAATTTTGCTAGATTTTTTTGAGTTAAACCAAAAATTTTTCGATACTCTCGCAATCTTGTTCCAGCTGCAATAATACTAATATCTTTTTTGCTATTTTTATATTGTTTTTTATCAGTTATTCCTAAAGCATAATCAAGAGAAATATTGTAAAAATTACAAATATTATTTAATCTTTCAATAGGTATTATTCTTTCTTGGCTTTCATAATGACTATAAGTTATTCTTGCAATATTTAAATTTTTGGCAATATCTTCTTGTGTCAAGTTTTTTTCAAGTCTAATTGTTTTAATAATTTCTCCATAGTTCATAAGGTTTCACCACTTTTATTTTCTCATTTAATGTAATTTCTTAAAATTTAATGGTTCTAAATACGATATTTTTATTGACAAATACTTTAACAAATATTATAATTTATTTATAAACTAGAAATTTCTATGATAGGAGTTGGAAGTAATGAAATTCGAGAAATTAAAAGAAAGTAATGGAAAAGGTAGTAAAATGTTTTTATGTGGTTTAATAGTGGGTGTATCACTTCTTATAATATTTAATCTTTTTTTAACTAAAGCTAAATATAAAGTAGTAGATAGTGCAAAGTTAGTTAATTCTACAATTAATTATTCAAGTGCAGACTTTAGTTTAATTGCAATATACCTACAAGAAGGAACAAATGATAATCCTTTAGATACTTATAAAAAAGTAGAAAATGATTTGATACCAACTGGTAAAGTATTACTAAATGAAGAAAAAAGCTATTGTAAAGTAGGAGAAGAAGAATTAAAAGGTAAAGAAGTTTATAATAAAGAAGGAATAAATATAGAGGTAAATAATAATACAGTAGATTTTACAGGAATAAAACAAGCAGGAACAAAGTGTTATTTATATTTTGATTTAATGCAGCCTGGAAATCCAGATGCAACTTTAAAAATTTTGAATTTACAAGTAAATAATGAGGAACAAGGTTGTCCCACAACTGATGCTAATGGTTATGCTTCGATAACTTCAACAGAAAAAACAAAAAGTCTTTTATGTGAAAGCAAAGATGATTATGGAAAAACATATTATTTTAGAGGAGTACCAACAAATAATTGGGTAAAAATAGGAGAATATTATTGGCAGATAGTGCGAATAAATGGAAATGGAAGTATTAGATTAATATATAATGGAAAGAGTACAAATAGAACCGCTAGTGATACTATTATAACTAAAGTGCCTTTTAATACGAGTGCTGACGATAATGCATATGTCGGTTTTAAATATGGAGATATAAATCAAAGTGGTGAAAATGCATATAATAAAACACATACTAATTCAACTCCAAGTAATATATTTAATGAGCTAAAAAAATTTTATGAAGGAAATACAATTCCTATAAATATTAAAAAATATTTAGATGGTGAAGCTGGCTTTTGCAATGATAGAACGCCATATAAATATGATGAGACGGACCAAAATTCTAAGCCAGATACAAGCCAATATGGAATTGGAACAGCAGCAACACATTATGGTTCATTGTATAGATTTAGGGTAACATACAAAATGACATTCAAATGTCCACAAATTGATAAAGATTTATTTACAACGAAAGAAGCTGAAAAAGGTAATCAAGCATTAAATATAGATGGCATGGATATACCAGTTGGATTAATAACAGCTGATGAAGTAACTTTTGCAGGTTCATATAAATTAGAAAAAAATGCAAGTTATTATTTATATAATAATCAGTACTATTGGACTATATCGCCTTCGTTATATATGAATGGAAGCAATGATTATAAAGCTAATATATTTTATGTTCGTAATGGTGGAGATGGTTATCTTGATGCTACTACTGGTATTGGTCTTAGTGGTAATAATGGTGTTAGGCCTGTTATAAATTTACTATCATTTACACCTTTAGAAGAAGGTGGAGATGGCTCAACAGACCATCCATTCACAGTAAAACTTGATTAATACTTATCTTGCCTTTGGTGCTTATTATCTCTATCCAAAGGCAAGTTATATTTTTATTACTTTATATTGATAGGTTATTTTTAGCCTATCATTTTTTTAAATTTTTGCTTTTTTGTAACTTGGTTGTAACTTTAGGTGTAGTATAATCTATATTGAGAAAGGAAATTTTTATATGGAAATATTAAAAGTTGAAAATTTGACAAAAGTTTATGGGAAAGATAGTACTAAAGTTGTAGCTTTAGATAATGTAACATTTTCAGTTCAAAAAGGTGAATTTGTGGCTATTGTTGGAGCAAGTGGAAGTGGTAAATCAACTCTTTTGCATTTAATTGGAGGAGTAGATAGACCTACTTCGGGAAAAGTTTATATTGAAGGAAAGAATATATTTGATTTTGATGATGATAAATTAGCTATATTTAGAAGAAGACAAATTGGATTAATTTATCAGTTTTATAATTTAATTCCTATTTTAAATGTGGTAGAAAATATTACTTTACCTTTGGCATTAGATAATCGAAAGGTAGATAGTGATACCCTAAATGAACTTTTAAAACTTTTAGGATTACAAAATCGTAAGAACCATCTTCCTAATGAATTATCGGGAGGACAACAACAAAGAACAAGTATTGGTCGAGCTTTAATTACTAATCCGGCTTTAATACTTGCAGATGAACCAACAGGTAATTTGGATACTAAAGCAAGTGATGAAATTGTGGCACTATTAAAGAAGTCTAATAAAGATTTAAATCAAACTATTATTATGATTACACATAATATGGAAATAGCTAAATTTGCGGATAGAATAATAAAATTAGAAGATGGAAAAATTGTTTAGGAGGTAATCTCATGAACTTACTTAATAAATTAACTATAAAAAATTTAAGATTAAATAAAAAAAGAACTATTGTAACAATTATAGGGATAATGCTTTCAGTTGCTTTAATAACGGCGGTGGCATCTATTTATTCGAGTGGGATTAAGTCTTTAATTAAATTTGAGACTATTCAAAAGGGTAATTTTCATGTGGCATATTATAATGTTTCAGTAAATGATTTAGATATTTTTAAAAATAATAGGGAGATAGAAACTTTAAATTTGGTTAAAAATATTGGTTATGCGAAAATTAATTCAAAAAATGAATCAAAACCTTATGCTTATATAAAAGCATTTGATAAAAATTCTTTAGAAAATTTATCAATAAAATTAGTTCAGGGAAGATTACCAGAAAATAGTAATGAAATAGTTATTCCTACTCATTTAAAAACAAATGGGAGATTAGAACTTAAAGTGGGAATGAGAATAACTTTAGATATAGGAACAAGAATTAATTTAGATGGTAATTATTTGTTAAAACAGAGTAATCCTTTACAACCAAATGAAGAGATAATAAATACTAATTCTAAAACATATAAAATTGTAGGAATTATAGAAAGACCAGCGACTAATATTGAAGAGTATTCAGCACCAGGGTATACTTTTATTACTTATATGAGTGATAATGATACGTCGTTAAAATATGATATTTATGCAAAATATACAAAAGATGGAGTAAAAAATGCTTATAAACTTACTGCAGGTATTTTTGGAGTAGATGAATATTTATTTGAAAAGTATTATAAAGGGAAAACGACAAGAGAAGAAACAATAAAATATATTAATGAAGAAGTAAGTAAAATTAAGTATGATATTAATATAAATAGTTATTTAATTGATTTAGAGACTAACCCTTTAGAGGTAAGTGGAGTTGGAGAATTAGGTATTGTTGTTGGAATTGTAATGGGAATTATTATGTTTACTTCAGTATTTTGTATAAAAAATAGTTTTGATATTTCTATTACTGAGAAGATAAAACAGTATGGAATGTTAAGAAGTATTGGAGCAACTAAAAAACAGATAAAGAAAAATGTGTTTTATGAGGCTACTATTTTAGGAATTATAGGAATACCTTTAGGAATATTGTTAGGTTTTATAGCTTCTTATATACTTATTATTATAAGTAATTATTTTTTAAGAGATAGTACGGCGATAGGTTTAAGTTTAACATTTTCTTTTTCGATAATTGCTATTGTTATTGCAGTTATACTTGGAATATTAACTATTTATTTTTCAGCTTTTAGAAGTGCTAGGAAGGCATCAGTTACATCACCAATTGATTCAATTAGAAATAGTGCTAATATAAAAATAGATTCTAAGAAGATTAAATCACCTACATTTATTAAAAAAGTATTTGGGATGGGAGGAGAAATATCTTATAAGAATTTAAAGAGAAATAAGAAAAAATATAGAACAACAGTAGTTTCAATTGTAGTGTCAGTGTTTGTATTTATTGCTTTATCTAGTTTTATGAGTATGGCTTTTGAAGAAGTGGAAAACGAATTAAATATTTCAGATTATAATATTTCTTTGTATGCTAATAATATTGATAATAAAGATATTTTAGATAAATATATTGAAACTACTAAATTAGATGGTATTCAAAATTATACTTTGTTAAGACAGATAGGAATGGATTATAATAGAAACTTGAGTTCAGATTATATTAAGTTTTTACATTTAAATAAAGATAAAGAGAATGCTAAAGAATATGTTGGAATTTATGCACTAGGTGATGAACAATATAGAAAGTATATTAAAGAGTTAGGCTTAAATTATGATAGTGTTAAGAATAAAGGAATTATGATGGATTATGTAACAGTTGGTTATAAGGGGGCTAATGATGAAAAAATGGTTTATAAAACTTTAAAATATACAGATTTTAAAAAGGGAGATATAATAAGGGGAGTAATAGACAATAGTGAAGAATTTAATATAGAAATTGGATATATTACGGATAAAAAACCATTTGGACTTAAGAATTATCAAAATACTTATTTAGTTGTAAGTGAAGAGTTATTTAATAGTTTAACAGTTAATGATAATCCTAAATTTTTAAATATATTTTATAAGTCAGATAATGCAAGTAAATTACAAGATGAAATTGATGAAATATTAAAGGAAGAAAATTATAATTTAAATAATTTGGAAGAAAATGTAAAAGTTATGAATAATTTATATACATTGATTGGGATATTTCTTTATGGGTTTATTATAGTTATTTCTTTAATAGGTATAACAAATATTTTTAATACTATAACTACAAATATGGAGTTAAGAAGACAAGAATTTGCAATGTTAAAATCAGTTGGTATGACTTCAAAAGAATTTAATAAAATGGTTAGATTAGAGACTTTCTTTATGGGAATGAAAGCTTTGTTATTTGGAATACCTATAGGAATTTTCTTATCTTATGTAATTTATTATTTCTTAGGGAAGAATTCAGGTTTAGTTTATAGATTACCAATTGATGCGATTATTATATCAGTGTTGGTGGTATTTATTCTTATATCTTTAATTATGAGATATTCAATTCGAAAGATAAATAAACAAAATACAATAGAAACAATTAGAAATGAGAATATATAAAAGAGGCGATAAGCCTCTCAGACTGTTGACAAATAGGTAAATATTTTTACTTATTTGTCTTTTATTTTGAAAAATTATGGATATTATTAAAAA